>JAYTVM010000230.1:0-21374 GCA_043743995.1 Pirellula sp.
TTCCATCCGCATGTCGACCAATTTTCGCAAGTAATTGCGATGCAACTCCATCAGACGCTCGAGCGCCGCTCGATCACCTTGGCCTAAACGGGTCAACAGTTCCCCAGTCTCGGTCGAATCGTGGTCGCTCATGATACTATTCTCCCTAATCATTGACCCGTAACCGCGGCTCGGAATGGGACAGACTGGCCGACATTTTCTTAAAAAAAGTGACCGCCGGCGCTTCATCAGGGCGCGATCGACGGGGGGAATGGCCAAGGATGAACTGCCACAAATTGTCGTCTTTCGCTCCGCAAAAGGCGACACAAATGTTTGGCTGATAATTGGCTTCTTTTCGAAATAGTCCGGACGAATTGTCCCACTTCGCTGCGCGTTTGCGGGTCAGTGAATAGGCCGCTGACAACTGACAACCAGCAAAAAGGGTCCGGTGAGGCTACGCCGCCAAGCATGACTCTCACCAGCCTTAGCCTCGCCCCGGCGCATTAGTCTGCCCGCCGGGGTTAAGAATTATTTTCACGGCAGACCGCTGCGAATCAGGGAGACATCTCATGTACTTTTCGTTCCTATTCGGTCGCCAGAACACGACTCGTAGAACATCTCGTCCCAGCCGCCGGAACGGGAAACGCCAGCACGCCCGGCGACCTATTCTGGAACGGCTCGAGAACCGCAGTCTGCTGGCTGGCTTCCCAATCGTCCTGGGCGGAACCGGCACTAACGATGGATGGTCGTTGGCGACCGATACTTCCGGGAACGTCTTGCTGGCGGGCAAGTTCGCCGGCACGATCGATTTCGACCCCGGGTCCGGCACCGCCAACCTCACTAGCACACCCGTAAGGAAAAATAACAGCAGCTACGACGGTTTTTTGGCTAAGTACTCGCCTGGCGGAGACTTCCTTTGGGCTCGCCGCTTCGGAGAGAAGAGTAACGATAGAGCGAACTCGGTCAAAGTGGATCCCGCCGGGAATGCTTACATAGTTGGGACTTTCACTGGCTCTACCAACATTACCGGGCTCGGGACGCCTACCGGGACGTACACCCCTTACACCGGTCCTTCGATAACATCCCATTCCAATGGAATCGCGACTGATGCACTGGTAGTCAAGTTTGATCCGTCCGGATCGGTGCAGTGGGTCAAGCAGTTCGGCGGGGATAATGGGACTGGATATGCAGAAAACGTGTCAATCCACACCACCGGAGGATCTGTCGACGGAGTATACGTCTCCGGAAACTTCGCCGGTACCGTCGATTTCGACCCCGACACCGTGTCGGCCACGAACCTGACCTCCGCAGGTTTGAATGATGCCTACGTGGTGAAGCTCAATGGCGATGGTAATTTTGTCCCTGGCAGCTGGGCCATGCGGGCTGGGTCGACGGGCGATGACTGGGGCTACGACATCGCCGTGGCTGCCGACGGCAGTGCCTACGTGTCCGGTGGTTTTTCTGGGTCCGTCCAATTCGGTTCGACCATCCTGAGTTCCGTGGGCGGCGCGGACGGATTCGTCGCGAAGCTGGCCTCGGACACAGGTGTCGTGACTTGGGTCCGGCGCATTGGCGGTGCGGGTGCCTGGGATCGCGCTTATAAAATCCGCGTAACGGCCGATTCTGTTTTTGTCTCGGGGGGCTTCGAAACCGCCACTGGCGGAGTTACTTTCGATTCAACAACCTTGTATGGCTTTGGTGGCGGGGATGCCTTCGTTTCCAAGCTGAATGCAGCAGACGGTAGCTTTCAATGGACCAAGCAATTCGGTGGACAAGGGTACGAAATGGCCGTCGGTGTGGCGATCGATGCGTTAAATAACGTCGATGTGACGGGGTACTTCTATACAACTACGGCTGACTTCGACCCTGGCCCGAACCAGTACTTCCTGACGCCGATTTCACAGGATGCGTTTGTGGTAAAGCTCGACAAGGATGGCAATTTCGCCTGGGCCAAGCAGCTAAGCGGTGGCAATTTCGTAGGCCGCGACATCACTTGGGATCCAGTTAGCAACTCCGTCTTCGTGGTTGGCACTTTGGGGAGCTCTGTGGTCAGAAAGTTAGACTCGAGTACGGGTTTGCCGATGAGCGCGCTCCTGGCTGCAGCCCCGGCACCGGCCGACGTCCCGAACCCTCTCTCACTGTCACAGGTTCCACTCATTGTCGAAGAAGCACTGGCCCGCTGGCAAACGGCCGGCGCTGACGTTTCCACGGCCGAAGTGAAAATCCAAATTCGCAATACACTCGATCACGAGCTATGGATCACTCGAAGTCCATGTAATGTACACACGAACGATCCAGGCGCATCTTCGAGCATTGGAACACAAGTCGAAGACGACTTTATAAAAATTGGTCCAGATGAGACACACGAGATCCAGTTATCGGTAAGTCAGTCCTTTCTAAATGCTGACCCACTCAAACGCAAATTGGAAATTTCCTACTATTGTCCAAATGGAAAGATAGAGGAAAACCAGTGGATTGGAACACTGTCGGTACATCCAAGCAAAACTTGGACGGAAGTCCGCGTGGAAAAGAATCTGGAAGAGACATGGGACAACGGCAACCTTAAGGCGACTGGCAAGACGATGAATGGTGCGAGATTTGGAGAATGGCATTTCTACAATGAACAAGGCGACAGGATAAGGATTGAGTATCCTTCTAGTGGAAGGGGAACGTCGATCTGCGCCCCCGAGCACCCCGAAAACAACGGTGCTGGGATTAAAAAGAAATAGGCGTTCTCAGGCAACCCAATTTGGACATGGAAACGTGGTGCTTAGACTGCGACAGATTGATCGGCTAGACTTGCTGAAAGATAAATCATTGGTTTGCGTTTCATTCGTTCTATTTACAAGAACATGACCACGACGCGAATCGAAATCCGAATGCGTTCCTGTTCATTGTAGGTAATCGACTAGGCACGCGTGAGCGGATCTCGCAAGGTGTCCGGAATCCGATGTAGTTTGCCCTCGCGATCAACGACCGCCAACGTCACTGAGCCCGAGGCGATCTTTGTATCGTCTCGTAGCACGCTATAGCTTTGTTCGATTTTGGCTTCGGTGATCCGATCGATCTTTACTACAATTTTTAGCAAGTCATCGTAACGAGCAGGCACGTGATATCGGCATTCAATTTTGGCAACCACCACGAATAGACCGCTCGCTTCAAAATCGCGATAGTTTCCACCTTGAGCACGATAAAAATCGGTTCGAGCGATCTCGAAGTATTTCATGTAATTGGCGTGATGAACGAACCCCATCGGGTCGCATTCATCGTAACGCACTCGCAGATCAACCATATGCTCGAAACTCATGATGCTAGATTATGCCTGTTCCACAGAGTCTAGATTGTCAGCCAGCACTAAATTCATGGATGTTACTTCCCCTCGATTGCGCGCTTAATTTCGGCCAGAGTAGGCTCGTTTCCGCTTCGAGTCTTGACCAGCGCGAGAATTGCAACTTTGTGGCAGGAGCGATTTTGTCGTTTGTCAGTCATTGCTATCTCCAAGCCAACAAGTTTCCCCAGATTCAGCAACGGACTTGATAAGGCTATTACGTGTTCGAAGCAGACTCGTCATATATCGCCTCAGGAACATAAAGTCCGCAATGCGTCCAAAGATTCCGAAAGGCGATGTGTAGTCAAATGTGTCTTTCCTCACTGTCTGCTAAAGCAACACTGCCGATTCCTCGCCGCTAGTTTACATCAGTTTTGCCGATCTCGCTGGCGTCCCTCTCTGTGAAAACACAAGTCGTTGGTGATTGGACGGAGGGCGAAGCTTCACAAATGAGGGGCCCCCTATAGATTTCATTTGTCTACTAAGTTCATTCAATAGCACTCTCGCCGCTGCTGGTCCTTTCCAAATGGATCTCCCGTTTACGCAATCAATAGTGTAGGTGCAGGCACTGAAAACCCCAAAGCGACATCGTGTGGTCGGCCCGTACAATTCCCGGTTCGGCCCCGAAAACGTGAATACGTTCTCGAAAGCTCCGCAGATAGCGAGCGGTGACGCGACCATCCACGCGATGGACTGTAAAATAAAAGCCTGGATCGCCGAATCGACACGTTATTTAAGACGTTGAACTGAATAGCTTCCTCTGCCAGTGATCGATTTAGGCTCGATGTCCGTGCTCGGCGCTGGACATGGCCGCCGCTGCCGAGTCTTGAATCGCAATCGTGAAAAAGCGAAGCATGACCCACTAAACTCCAAGTGCTTCACTCGCCGCTACGCAAGTAGGCTAGGGCGATCCCTCCGTGCCTTCACCTGCTGGCTTCGCTACCTTCCACTTTTCCGCCTCCGTCGAGTCACTAGACGGACTCAGGGCAAGCCGGAAACCCAAGTCGCCGTCACGGGATATCGGTCCCTGCCCGCGACGATTCGCTGACCGGCAATAGGCGGCCATGTTGCCCCAACTGCCGCCACGGAGCACCCGGGACGAACTCCCTATAGAACCTAACGGATCCGTTAGTTATTCCGTTTTAAAGTCTGAAAACCAGTCATGCGTCCGCTCAATCAGATTGCCATGCAGGTCGTATAGGCTCTTAACAATTTTTAAAGAATACGATACGTTATCTTAATTAGGCATCCATACTGACGACAACCAAGCGAGTGTTTGGCAACCTGGGGAGGCAAAGTAACTTACTGAATTCAGGGCATCGACCAACGTCAATTCCGGTTAGGGCACGAGAGGCTGTGTGTCTATGGCAGATGAAACGAAGTCTAGTGAAACGCGAGCATTTGATAACAAATCAGGAGAGTTGCTAGTTCCGGGCGAACCAGCATCGGTAAATCACCAGCAGATTGGGCGCTATCGCGTTCAAAAAGTGCTCGGTAAAGGTGGGTTTGGCGTGGTTTACTTGGCGCGCGACGAACAACTTGACCGATTCGTTGCTGTTAAAGTACCCCATGCAGAGCTTATTTCTAAGCCTGACGACATCGACAGCTATTTGGCTGAGGCACGCGTGGTTGCCAGTCTTGAACATCCCCATATAGTGCCAGTGTATGATGTAGGCAGTACACCTGATTGGCCTTTCTATGTGGTCTCGAGATTCATTCCGGGCACCGACCTAGCCAGCCTTCATAAAACGGCGAGTCTAAAATATCTGGATGCGGTTGGTTTGGTCGCAACGATTGCTGAAGCACTGCACTATGCGCACAAACGTGGGCTCGTACACCGCGATGTAAAGCCCAGCAATATCCTCATCAACAACGACAAAAAGCCCTACGTAGTTGACTTCGGCTTGGCCTTGCGAGAGCAGAACGTGGGGCAAGGACCTAAGTTTGTAGGCACTCCGGCTTATATGTCGCCCGAACAGGCTCGCGGCGAAGGGCATCGGGTCGACGGTCGCAGTGATGTATTTAGCTTGGGAGTGGTGTTTTATGAGCTGCTGGTCGGTCGCAAACCGTTTCGTGGTACGACCCAAGAAGAACTGTGGGAACAGGTAACCAGTTACGAGCCACGACCGCTCAGGCAATACAACGAAAAACTGCCGAAGGAGCTCGAACGCATCTGCTGCAAAGCTTTGGCGAAGCGAGCTAACGATCGCTACTCTTCAGCCTATGATTTGGCTGACGACCTACGATTATTTCTAGCCGAACAGCCCTTGGTGCGTGGTAATCCCGTGCCTAATGTCAGCACTGCGACTTCGGGGGCCGGTGAATCCCCACTTCCTGCGTCCACCTTGGAACCGTTTTCCGAAACTCCGACGCGAACTTCCGAGCCACTATCGTCCGTGATCACGTCCTTACGAGTCGTCCCCAAAGGCTTGCGTTCGTTCGATGCGCAGGATGCAGACTTTTTTCTGGAACTGCTCCCCGGCCCCCGAGACCGCGAAGGGTTGCCCGAAAGTTTAAGATTTTGGCGCGGACGCATTCTTGAGACCGACCCGGATAATGCCTTTACGGTGGGACTCATCTATGGTCCCTCGGGCTGTGGGAAATCTTCGCTCGTAAAAGCAGGTCTGCTCGCCGGACTCCCCGATAAAATTCTGTCCGTCTACTTCGAAGCAACTCCCGATGACACCGAAGCGCGTTTGTTACATGGTCTGCGGAAACGCTGCCCGGACCTGCGCGACGACCTGTCGCTAAAAGAGTCGCTCGCGGCGCTGCGGCGTGGTCAGGGGCAGCCCCATGGCAAAAAGATACTGATTGTTCTCGATCAGTTTGAACAATGGTTGCATGCCAGTACGAAGGACAACGCGGAATTGGTAGGGGCCTTGAGGCAGTGCGATGGCTCCCGCGTGCAGTGTATTGTTATGGTAAGAGATGATTTTTGGCTCGCCGTGAGTCGCTTTCTCAAAGACCTGGAAGTGCGACTGGTCGAGGGACATAACATTTTACTTGTCGACCTCTTTGATACTGACCACGCCATTAGGGTGCTGTCCGCCTTTGGGCGAGCGTTCGGCAGGCTCGCTCCCGATCCAGCCAAAATTACTAAAGAGCAAAAGGATTTCTTGCAAAACTCGGTGGCAGGGCTGGCTGAGCAGGGGAAGGTTACCTGCGTTCGCTTGGCCCTGTTTGCTGAAATGATGAAGAGTAAGCCTTGGACGCCCGCTACGCTGAAGGACATGGGGGGTGCTAAAGGGGTTGGAGCTACTTTCTTGGAAGAAACATTCTGTTCTGCAGCCGCGTCACCGGAACATCGCTACCATCAAATGGCGGCCCGCGGAGTTCTGAGAGCTCTGCTGCCCCAGTCGGTAAGCAATATTCGAGGAGAGATGAAATCCTATGACGAGTTGCTGCAAGCGTCCGGCTACGCTCGCCGCCCCCACGAATTTGTGGACCTGTTGCGAATACTGGACGGTGAAATTCGCCTGATTACACCTACCGACCCAGCCGGAGCCAGCGCCGAACCGGGAGCGTTCTCGAATGCTGACAAGGATCAAAAATTCTACCAACTGACCCATGATTACCTCGTGCCATCACTGCGCAGTTGGCTGACGCGCAAACAAAAAGAGTCGAGGCGGGGCAGGGCAGAGTTGCTCTTGGAAGATCGCGCCGCAGTTTGGAATGCCCGATCAGAGAATCGTCAGCTTCCCTCCCTGTCTCAATGGTTGCAGATATCTTGGTTCACATCCAAAAAGAATTGGACCGGACCGCAACAAATTATGATGGCCAGAGCTGGCCGGTATCTGATCCTCCGCGGGGCGCTGCTAGGCCTAATACTGATAACTGTGGCCATCACTGGCGTCAGCATTCGAGACCGTGTCAACGATCGAGTAGGAGCCCGCTATGCAGAGGCCCTGGTGGAATCGCTGCTGAACGCTGAGATCACTCAAGTCCCGGCTGTGGTTTCCAATCTAACTGATTATCGTCGCTGGACCGATCCCTTGTTGCGATCTAAATATCTCGAATCTGGAACAGATTCAACGATGCAACTTCATATTGCGCTAGCCCTTTTGCCAACCGACAACCGCTATGTGGACGAGCTGAGCGATCGAATCGTCAATTGCACCTGGGAACAGTTTCCGATTTTGCGGCACGCCCTTGCGCCCTATGGGGACTTGGTTTCGCAAAAGCTGCAACCGGTTTTTCAAGATGAATCTAAAAGCGGTGCGGAACGAATTCAAGCGGCGGCTGCATTGGCGGCCTATTCACCTAGCGATGCCTACTGGAGCTCCGCCGGGCCGTTTTTGGCAGAGAATCTGACGGCCCGCGTCTCATCGCTTCACCTGGGAATTTGGCGAGGGTACTTTCAGCCCGTGCAACAGCATCTCGTCGCGCCGCTAATGCAAATTCAAGGCCATCGCCGCAAGGACCACCACCAGCGTGAAGCCGCCGCGTTTCTACTGGCCGAGTACTTAAGGGCTGAACCGGTGGCTTTGGTGGAAGCGTTACTCAGTGCCGATACATTCGCGGAATCCGAGCCGCTTATCGCCTCGCTTAAGCCGCAGGCGGCAGCCGTTCGGCAGAAATTGCAGCAAGAGCTGCAGCGTTCCGTCTCCGATGCTCTACTGATCGCGAATGATCAGTTATCGATTGCTGATCGAGAGCTGCGCGATAATCATTGGAATCGGCAGGCGCTAGCGGCCGTCACACTCGTGGAGTTGGGCTATGGCGAGGATGTATGGCCGCTGCTTGTCTCGAGCGCCAACCCGTCGCTGCGAAATGCGATAGTAAACCAATTAGGAACGTTTCGCGGCGACTACGCTTCCATTGCCGCCAGGTTGTCTATCGAGCCGGACAGTTCCGTGCGGGCGGCGCTGCTGCAAGCCCTGGGAAGCTGGCCTACGGCTCAAATTCCTCCCGCAGATCGGCATCAAATTAGCCTGCAGTTAAGATCCGCTTATGCCTATGATGCCGACCCAGGCGTACATAGCTCCGCGGGATGGGCTTTAAAAAAATGGCAGGAGACTCTGCCGACCCTTCCCTTGGGCGAACCTGACCTGAGCGACGTTCAGAGTCTGGAGATGAAGTCTTTGGCGAACCAGATCCGAACCGTCAACCAAAAGCTTGTCGAAGCCGAGCAGGACCTTCCCGCGCGCAGGGCTGCGTGGGAGTCGCAGATGCTCTCCGCACCTGCGGACGCGCCGAGTGCACTGAGTTCCAACTTGCTGAATCATCTTGGCTTCGATGAATCAGGCGGCAAATCAGCGAGCAACGACGTCGACCATTTGTCCGATGGAATTTATATCGGCCCTGGGGAACCGACCTGGGTACCCGGCGTAAAAGGAAACGCCTTTTACTTCGATGGCGAGGGAGGACACTTTAGTTGTGCAGACGCGATCCGGCCAGAGAGGAACGCGCCGATCACATTCGTTTGCTGGTTCCTCGCGAAAGGTGATCAACGGGGTGCACTTTTTGGGAAATTCAACGACGCGGACGAAAGAGGCTTCGCGATTAACATCGACGGAGCTAAGAACGAGATACTTTGCGAGTGGTCACACCATTATCCGGAAGACATGCTGATTGTGAGGGGCGCGACCGAAAATCTTGTAGGCCACTGGCACCACCTGCTTGTCAGCTATGATGGATCCTCAGTTGCCTCTGGCGTGAACATCTTTCTGGATGGACAGTTATTACCACCAAAGGTGGAAGCGGATCGTTTATCGAAGAATATTGGAACTTCCACTCCGCTGCGCATAGGCAGGCGCGATACCCTGTTTCTTTTTCGAGGCGCGCTCGATGAAGTTGAGTTCTACAACCGCCCACTCGGCCAAGCCGATGCGAAGCAGTTCTACTTGTCGGGGCTGCGATCTTTAGCCAGCATCCCGCTGCAAATGCGAACTGCAGAACAGACGGATTGCTTGGCTGCGAGCCACCGAGCTCAAGACATTTTGGTGCAAGAACTAAAATCGCAACTTGCGGACCTGGATGCCAGCCTACGCGAAGTCCGCTGGGAGACGCGTCGTTGGTTTCTGAACCATCAAGGCCAGACCATGGTGGTGTTCACCAACCCGGCTGGCGTTGCCAACTTCTCGCATCCCTACGGCTTTGCCGTTTGTAGCCATGAAGTTACCCTTGCCGAATTTCAGAGATTTCGGACACAACACGTAGTCGATTCGACGGACACACCCACCGAGGATTGTCCTGTTAACCAAGTCAGCTGGTTTATGGCAGCGGAGTACTGCAATTGGCTGAGCAAACAGGAAGGGGTAACCGAGGATCAGTGGGTGTATGTGCCTAACGCACAAGGGAAATATGCGTCGGGAATGACAATTAAGCCTGACTACACCGCTCGGACGGGCTATCGTTTGCTCGATGAGCTGGAATGGGAGTACGCTTGCCGTTTGGGAACAACGACTAGCTACAGTTTTGGTGAGCAGTTGCCGCTACTGGACCACTATGCGAGTTACATGCTCAATTCGTCAGGGCATTGCCAACCCGTGGAATCGCGGTTGCCCAATGCGGCCGGAATATTTGATATCCATGGGAACGTTTGGGAATGGACGATGAGCCCAGCCTCTGGTCCTATGTCCCCGGTCGACAACAATCGCATGTTGCGAGGCGGCTCATTTTCGAACTTGGCGCGCGACGTCCGCACCTCGCTCCGTTCAAACTATGAGCCCTCTTTTCGCGTGAACTTCAACGGCTTCCGTATCGCTCGTTCACTCCCAACTCCCGGCTTGTAGGGAAAAAAAGGCTCCTGACCCTCCTGACCCGGATGGCACGGGATTAAGGTGCGGGGCGCAATAGGTTGCGCAAGCTATTCGGGCCGGGCCAATATTTCATTGAAACCAAAGACCAGGGAACTTGTTCGCGGCCTAGTGTTTGATGTTTCTTGAGAAAGTCATCGAGCTTAAGCCTTTGGAGCAACTGCATTGCAAGCCAAGCTCCACCAAAGTGCTTTTTGTTCTCAACACGGACTGCCTTAGCGTTGACATGGACCCAACGCGGCGCTATCTCTTGATCTTAGTATTCAAAAAGTGCCAGTTGGCTAACTTCGGTAACTGATTCAGGCGGATCTGCGATGCCTTGCGGATTGGTATTGCCCGCGGCAAGGGCAAAGCTAGACGATGGAGAACGCGATCCGGAGGTCAGGTCCACAGCAGCGTTGTATTGATAAACCATGTCGGTACCATTGTCGACAATCCAGAGTTCGCTCGGGCTTGCGGGGTTCAGCGTGATGCCGGTTGGCGGTCCATGAACCGCGAAGCAAGCCGCTCTCGTTATACACATAGACGTTCTTGTTTGCATCGACGACCCACACTTGATTTCCAACCGCCGTGCTTGCGGCACCGCGCGGCGCGGTATTTCCGAGATTGAGTGAATAGTTCTCGACAGCGCCACCGCTTGCAGTGTACTCATACGTAACATTGGTCGTCGCGTCGTTGACGACATAGAACTTTGTGTCGATGGCCGGAATGGAATCCCTAAAGAAACGCATGAGCATCGGAGAGTAATTTTTACTTACGTTATCAAAGTAGGATCCGGCTACGATGATGCTGCCGTCCGAACGCACAGCAACCTGGCTGGCGCCCAAGTATCCCGGCGCGAATGCCATTCGGCCACTGACTTTGTAGCCTGCGCCTCCAAAGCTGCTGTCTAGAATGCCATCCGAATTTAGCCAATAAGCTCCAATCGCCCACGTTGCGTCGGTGGGGAAGGATACGGTACCGACGACGAGGATTTTGCCATCCGGTTGGAGGGCCACACAGTCGCCTGATTCATTGGTTTGCGTCGTGGAACCATCAACGTTTAGCATGGCATAACCTAGTCCGTTGCCAAAAGTTTGGTCCAACGTGCCAGAACTTAGATAACGAGCTACGATGGCGTCACTGCCTCCGTCACTTGAATTTGCGCGGCCTGTAATCAATATCTTGCCATCGAACTGGAGGGCAACCTTTCCGAGTGACGGCGAATGGACGCTAGTTGTCATTTGGATGCCGGGTGCACTAAAGACCGAATATCCGTTGCCATTAAAGGACGTATCCAAAAGTCCGTTTGGAAGGAAGCGTGGGACAATAAGAGTCCCTTGAGGGCTGCAGAAAAAACTCCCGTGCTTCGAGGCGTTCTAAGAACAATTTTCGTAGGCGTAGCAGGTGCGTCTTCGAGCGTGTCATTGGTTTTTTCATGATAGGTTTTTTCCGGGTGAGGACTGAAGGATAGAAGTGGTTCGCCGATTCGAAGTTTTTTTTGAACTGACACCTATCAATGCGAGAGTTGTGGCGGATTCTTCCAGGGGAAATTGGGAAAAGGGGCAGAATGGGCGGAATGGGCGGACGCCACGAGGCTGCTGGGTTTTTTAGCCTCAATGCGCTAGCATGAGGGCCGGAATCGCCAAGCGTGTCTCGCAGTTCTGGCCCGCACGCTAAGGCGTTGCGGCTCAAGATGAATTCAACGCGGTACAATGAACGAACGGCACGAGGCTGCTGGGTTTTTTAGCCTCAATGCGCTAGCATGAGGGCCGGAATCGCCAAGCATCTCTCGCAGTTCTGGCCCGCACGCTAAGGCGTTGCGGCTCAAGTATCGCCGACTCGGCTCAGTCTTGGGCTTCTAGCACGTAACGCGTGGCTGCTCCCAATGCACCTTCGTCTTCCAGCACTTCGCAATCGCCTCCACGAGTCCAAGTTGGTTCGCAAATCAGGGGATCTGTTTGTATTCTCAACCGACGTGTGCAATTGGCTTTCAACTGATCTCGAACTTTTTCAGGCTTCGCGTACGCTTGAACAACGACATGAACGTGTTTCGTTCGTGCATTCACTGCAGTGATAACCCAACCCCGGATCTTGCAGTGTTCACGAATTGCTGCGTCAACCGTTTCTCGATCGACAGGTCGAAGGAACACGGGTTCACTGTTGAGATTATTGGCACACCATGCTTCAAGCCTTGGACGGGGCAATTGATTCCCCGCTCCCAATTTCCGCCACCCCCGTGCATCACCGGGAAGCCATGTACCGTAGGTAGTCCAAGTGATGAAAAAACCCGCGTAGTCATTCATGGTAATGCGAGGAGGAAGTAGGATTGAAGTGGTCGTCTACAATCGATTTTACAGTGACACGACTTGAGCCTCAATGCGCTAGCATGAGGGCCGGAACCGCCAAGCATCTCCCGCAGTTCCGGCCCGCACGCTAAGGCGTTGCGGCTCAATGGGACGATCGATTTGTTTGAACGGTGCTACGATTGATTGCATCCAACTTGTTTCATTTCGGTGTACCTGATTCGCCCCCTTTCGACTTGGGGACAATGCCGAGTAGCTTGGCCGCCTCTGCTCGGAAACCAATTAGTTCCCTATTCTCTGGTTGACTGTCCGCCCATTGGACTGCTTTATCGTACCATTCGATGGCTTTTTCTTTCTCGTCCAGCCGCCAATAGCACATGGCGAGAAAGTACCAGACGAAATTGGCTGCACCAGAACTTGTTTCACTCGCACTTTTCAGGTACTCGATCGCTTCATTCCATTCGCTATTTCGGAACAAAGAAACCCCGAGGTTTCTGGGTGCAAAATCGGACGAAGGTGCGAGCTCAAAAGCCATTCTCGCGTATTTGAGAGACTGAACATAATCGCGGAAACGTTCTTCCGGGCAATTCGCCAAAAAGCGAGCCAAGACTGTCAATGTTGTGCTATCATCGACGTCGTACTGCACCCCTTCGCGGAGAATTGAAATGGCTTCGTCGTAAAGGCCGCTTGTGTACAAGATCTGTCCCGCCTCTGCATAAGCAACGTCTCGGTTGTCCATTCTTTCAAGCGAAGAGCGAATCATTGCGATTGCTTCATCTCGCCGATTCTCTCGCAACCTTTTTCGAATGAGACTGAGACGAAGGCGTGGTTCATTCGTTAGTCGCTGTGCCATGAAATCAAGTAGTGTCTCGTCGTTGTTACTTGCCGCTAATTTAATCCAGTCCGCAGTTACCCAAGTTGGTAAGCGTTGCGATTTCAAAATGTCGTGTTCTAGTGCTTTTTCAACCCGTTTCTTCGCCTCATCCTTACTCCCTTTTTTCCAGAGCTGGAGCGCATTGTTCAATTCGCCATGAACATTTAGGAATGCGAACTCGTCGGTGCACCTCCAACAATTGGCAGGTAAAGTCGTATTAACTCTTCCCCAGGTCCTGGATCCCACACACAAATTGTGTTATCCAAGCTTGCCGAAGCGATCCTCTTACCGTCCGGTGTCCACGCCAAAGAATTTATTGGCGCACGGTGGAGATTGGCGGTCGCGAACTTCCTTTTCGAATCCATCGTTCATTTCACCGCGTTGGCGATCGCCGCCACGTTGCTTTCCAAGTCTTCGACGAGTGTGTTCGACCAAGATGCGTCGCATGGCTTCCGCCGCAGCCACGAAGAAATGACCGCGGCTTTTCCATTTTTTGGCTTTGCTGTCGTCAACCAACCGAAGATAAGCTTCATGAACCAGTGCCGTTGTTGAAGCGTGTGATCGGACCATTCGTTGGCCATCCTAGTTCTTGCAAGTTTACGCAACTCGTCATACACCAATAGTCATAGGTGCTCGGCCAATGACGGGTCGCCAGATTCAATTTGGCTCAGAATATGGGTGACGTCGAACATTGGCGAATGCTCGATACGAAGGAATCTAAGTCAGCCTTCACTATACACGAAACATTCCCCTAGATTGGCTTCCAAAAATTTCCTTTGGACGTCCCAATCAATGCTGGCCCAAAGCGGTCTGATGTGATACCAATCCCCATCCGCTTTTGGGTATGCAGTCAGAATTCGAATTAGGTTGAAATCCCTCGAAGCGATCAAGTCATCGGTTTATAAAAAAAGCCAGTTTATGAACTTCAAGGCCTGGATTATCGAGGCCGAACCCTTTTCATCGACCGCGATCGGCTAGAATTTTTGATGTCGGGATCCACATAGATCTCGACCCACGAAAACCAGCCAGATCATGACTTACTATTGCGAAAAATGCGAAGAAAGAAATGTGTATGATGACGTTTAGAGTTCCATTGTTATTTGCGGTGCTGTGCTTTAACGCGGTCGGAATCCATGTCACGGCAGCCGAAACGGCCAAGCCGACGAAACCGGTAAAGGTGTTCATCCTCGCCGGACAGTCCAACATGGAGGGCCAAGGGATCATCGCGGCAGATCCAAAACGCAACGGCGGAAAGGGGAGTCTGGAGTATCTCGTCAAGGAACCTAGCACAGCGGCGCGATTTGCTCATCTCGTTGCGAAAAACGGGAAGTGGATCGTGCGAGATGATGTTTGGATTTCGTATCTCGATCGCCAAGGTGCGCTCACTGTTGGTTATGGCCCGAAGCCGGACCGCATCGGTCCGGAACTCGGTTTTGGCTGGGTGGTCGGTGAAGCATTCGACGAGCCGGTGCTGCTGATCAAATGCGCTTGGGGCGGCAAGAGTCTGGCGGTTGATTTTCGACCACCCAGTTCGGGTAAAATCCCATACACGCTCGGCGAAAAGCAAGATGCCGAAATTGCTGCCGATACCAACATCGTCGGCAAGTATTACCGTGAGACGCTTACGCTCACCAAAGCCGCGCTCGCGAAAGTGAAAGAACTTGTGCCCGGTTCCGATGGCACGTACCAAGTGGCTGGGTTCGGCTGGCATCAAGGCTGGAACGACCGGATCAATGACAAGTTCAACGCCGAGTACGAAGCCAACATGGCCAACTTTATCCGGGACATTCGAAAAGACTTAGGCGTCACTGCTTTGCCCTTTGTCATCGCCGAAACGGGGATGACCGGTCCAGAGGAAAAACACCCGCGAGCACTCTCGCTCATGAAAGCCCAAGCTGCCGTCGCCGAGCAGCCGAATTTCAAAGGGAACGTTGCTTTTGTCGGCACGAAAGAATTTTGGCGTCCCCAGGAAGACTCGCCGAGCGGTCAAGGTTATCATTGGAATACGAATGCCGAAACCTATTACCTGATCGGCGAGTCGTTGGGGGAAGCGATGAAAAAATTGCTGAGGCCTGAGTTTCAGTAGGGATTAAAATCGTTATGTTATTTGGTTAGTGGCAGGCAGACTGTCGGGTTCCGATTTGAATTGGAGAAAAGGAAATGGCCAAAGAAGAAACCGCATCCGTAAGCAATGATTCCAAGGCTTATTTGGACGAGGTAAAAAAGGGTAAATCGCGGAAGTTCGCCATGATTTGCAAAGGGACTGAGGTCATCAGCTTGGTCGTCTATAAGAAAGGTGGCGTCGAGAAGCGAAAAAAAGAGGCCAAGGAGGCGGGCAAGGGCCAGTTCTATTTTGGAACCGTCGGCGGCAAAGGAATCGATGTCAATTTCATACTTGCAAGATCCGATGGATTCGAGAGCGCACCGGTGAAGAACACGGTTCTCAAGAATTTTTTGAGTGAGGCGGCCGACTTCAACTGCAAACCAATCTTTGAGATTGTCGATTCCCCTCAAGTTGTCCTCGATGAAGAGGATCCGCTGGTTGCCAGATTTTTAAAGTCTCAAGAACTAGCTCAAGCGATATGCGATAGGTTTCCTGATCGAGCGTCCGAAATCAATGCCCTTTGCCTCGACACGGGTCGCTTCCTGGACCAAGATCAACCTGAACAGGCAATCGTCAAAATTGTATTGCTGGAATCGCTGCTTGAGGAGTTGAAAGGAACAGGAAGTCCCCAAACAACATCGACAGAAAAGACTTCGACAGAAACAACATCGACAGCCACGCAGCCTGCCGCATCGACAACTCAGGCGTCGCCTACTACCACGAGTCCTGAAAACGTGGCAATCAAATTGGCGGAATCGCTCAAAAAGCTCAAGCCTACAGTGGATAGCGTTATCAACTCGGAGCCCAATCGAAAGGGGGAGTTGCAAGCGAAAATGGGTGAGATAGTCGGGGAGATCAAATCCAAAGAGTTCGACCGGGCCAGTCAACACATCGCCGAGTTTTCTGCGTTTCTCCAATCGCTGGTCGCTCAGCAGACGCCTTCCACGGAAAACGAGACCGACGAACGAATGAAGGAATTTGTTCGAAGGCGAGATGCCTTGGAGCCTAGATTGTTAGAAGCTCAAAAAATGGATCGCGAGAAAGCCACCAAGCTAGGGGCCGTTTGGGACTTCGCAAACAGCCAAGCCGAAGCGATGCATTTTGATACAGCCATGAAGGGGCTAGATCGATTGGCAACCGCGATCGATGGAATCCTTTTGGCTTCGCCGACGCAAGGAACGGGTCCCACTGCAGGTCAGGGAGTGGTGACTGCGGCGGTGACACGGCTTGAGCTGCAACAAGTTCGATTGTCCGCGATTCAAGGGGTGAATCAGTTGGAAAAGGCACTTCGTGAGACCAATGATGCTATTGCTCACCATGTCGCGGAAATCGTCGGTCAGTTATCTCGCAATTTACCGACCGAACTCGAAGCGATCTTGGAAAGGTTCGATCAAGCGGTCAAGATACAAGATACCGGCAGCATTCTGGCCCTCAAGGGTGAAATTCGGACGGCGGCCAAGGCATGGTTGCAATTCATGGAACAGAATGCGTCTCATATTGCCGGCTGCGAATCGAATCCCTGGAATATCCCGGTGCGAATTGTTAAGCCGATCCGAAATTCGTTGTCAGCCATCCTCAAGGTGGCAGCATGAGTCGGTTTATTTAACGTATCTAGAAACACATCTGATTGGCCGAACATCCTACGAATCCCGTTGAACTGGAGTTAAAGCAATGTCGAATGATCCTTCTTCGGGTACACAGCCACCCGCGGGTTTTATGTCCTGGGCAAGTCAGTTCTTTCAAGAAGCGGTCACTAAAGTTCAAACCACCGTCGAGAATTATACGACGGCTAAAGATACGTATCTGCTTGAATTGGTGAAAGCTGAGTCCCGAGTCAATACGCTGCGAGGAAAGCCTGGGATCGATGGTCGGTTTGGCGAAATCGAAGCCAAGCTTAATGCAGCCAAGCAGGCTGCGGGCAATAGCGAGTACATTGAAGCAAACAAACATCTCGTTCCAGTATTGGCTCTCCATCCCGATGCCGACCAACAGTCGACGGATTACGTATGGAATCAGGCCAATCAAACCAATGTTGCAGATCGAGTGAGCGTGCTGCGCGGGCACGCTGGCTCAAGAGCCATTACGATTTGGTTTGGGGAGATCGAGACGAGTTTCAATGAAGCCACGGCCGCTACCCTCTTGCTCGATCACACGCTTGCTTGCGCCAAGCTTCAGCAGAGCTGGAACCTCCATCGAGATACTTCCAACACGGATTTGGCATGGGAGATGGCAGAAGCTTGCGAGAATTACGATCTCGAACTGTCCGACGTTGAGGATCGCTTGAACGATCTTAACACGCATGTTGGAGAGAAAGCCATTGCGCTCGAACGGAGTGAAATCGAAGCGAAATTAAATGAAGCAAAGGCCAAAGCGACGACGAACGACTTCGTCGATGCCTACGCTTTGCTCATGGAAGCGTACCAACTCCACGATCCTGAAGCGGAAGATCTAGCTGATAAGTGCGAGGGCTATTTCGACAAAAAGACCGATTGGGATGTTGACATCTCGGATCTAGAAACGGAACCGCAGGCAGTCGTTATCGCGGATGAGATCGCCAAGCTAAAAGACGATTTATTGGGAATTAACGCGCGCGCAGAAGCTAAGCAATGGAAAGTCCTGGACGGGCTGCTCGATGAAATCAATGATCGTTTTGTGGATGCCGATGAGCTTCGTGAGAAATCGGTCAACTACGAAGCTGACTATGTCATTAAGAAGGGACTAGTCACGGGCCTCGAAAGCCACATCAGCACGCATAAACGGGCGGATTCCATCGCTGCTGAAATTGTGTTGCTCAATGGGACTTTGACAGCTGCGACGGGGCTCGCTGATATTGCGACTCGGGAATACGACGAAGCCATGCTCGTGTTAGCGGATATTCCGAAACGTTGCGATGCTGCAAAGAGGATTGCAGACGCTTGTGAACTTTATGAAACCACACTTCTCTCTGCTACCGAAAAACTGACAGCGGCTAAGCTTCTTCCGGGCATAGAGAAGGAGACCGACTCACTCGATAACAAAATGCAGCGGGCGGCTACGGCTGCTACGAACGATAGTCGTAAGTTTGCCGAGGCCCAGATCCTGTTGGATGAAGTGATCGCTGGCTGTGTTACAGCAACGACTCTGTCCGGAGAACTCCTGACGTTTGGTACCGCCACGGGCGATGCAATTAAACTGGGAACGATCAAGGATGCCAGCGCTGAACTCAAGAAGCAAGTTGCAGCGGTTCGTGCATTACTTCCGCAGATCGTTGGACTTCCATCGCACGCAAAGATCCAAAAACAACTTGGCGAAATCGATGTGTTGATCGACGCCATTCCCGCGGACACGACCGAAAAACCAAACGTTGCCCTGAAAATTCCTTCCGAGCAATGCGATGCAGCTAATCTAGCCATTCGGCGCATCATCGATCTGGGATATGCCGAAGCCAGAAAAGAAGCCGTAGGAAAAATGACTCCATTGGACAGTCGTTGCAAGGATACGCCGCTCGCTCCGAAAGCCGCAGAGATCAAAACGGTTTCTCTCGCGGCTTCGGATCTGAAGGCCACGACCGAAGACTATACGGCTGCGATGGAGCTGTTGGCCAAAGTCACGGCGGAGTGCGCGGCGTTGACCCTGATTGCCGACAAGATGGACAAGTACACGACCGACCAGCCAGGGCTTGAGATTAAGGTCAATGATCTCGAACCGAAACGGCCACAAATCGGAACCGAAATCGATGACTTGAAGAAGCTGTTAACCGAGGCAAAAGACAAAGCAGATCTCGGAGATTATGCGGCGGCTGTCGCCAAACTCGAAGAGATTCAAACAGGACTGACGCTCACCGACAAGCTCGCCGATGTCAAGAGCAAGATCGCGACTCCACCCACAAATGACCTTGAATTTGAAGCGTTAAAAACGAGCTGCATCTCGTTGATGGCACAGCCGGGAGGGGCTGCGAAGGTGGACGCGATCGTTGCTGCCATGCCTGCCAAAGTCCAACGCTTCGTCATGATGGCGGTCATGATGGCTCGTTTCGACCTAGATGAATTCAAGCAATTCAAATCGGACATGATTTGGGATTGTCCGTGGACACCCTGCACTGGTCGCAATTATCAAGACGATACTCATTGCAGTACGTGCAGCAAAACAAGGAAGTTTTGGATGTGTGGTCATGATCCATGCAATAACATGAATTCGTGGGACGTCGCTGTCTGTGAGGCCTGCGGTCTTGACGACGCTGGATGTACCGATGATGAAGCGAAAATTGAGTCAAGTTACGAAACCAAAAATCTGGAATCCGACGATTTAACCATGGGGAACAAGTCGCTCAAGAGACTCTACGAGGTTTTCAAAATGGTCCCCGACTCGCAAACCAAAGATAACGACAAGCTGAAGAAAGTTATTCGCTACAAGCAAGACACTGATGGTGCTGCCTATGGTGACGATACTATTTACATGCATTGCGGTCGGGCTGGCGACGATGGATCGAGCGACTATGCAGAAGAACTTCTTCCTGGGTCGCCAATGTATGAAGAGTACTTCCCAGCGCCCGATCCTTCCGCACCCGACGGTGATGCGAGAAAGGATGTGTATCAAATGGATCCGAAATGCCAACCTAAGCCAGGTACCGTAGATCCAGGGAAAAAGAAACCTTACTTCGATTTTGCGACCCTGCACGAAATTGGCCATGCCGTCGATGACAAGAAGAAGTTCATGGCCAAGAATGGTAGCAAGGACGAATATGGAGGTTGGATCAACTACGGAGGTGATGTAACAAAAGTCGCAAAAATTGCGAATGATCATTTCAAATTCAATCAAGCTTACATTGAGGAAAGACTGTCGGGAAATACCCCAAATCTACCGGACCTTGTGGTGGATGCGCGCGCGCTCACCGATCAACAATGGCTTGATCTTCAAACCAAAGTAAACGATTGGTGCGATGGAATTAAAATGGACAAAGATTTATGGTGGGATGGATCAAATTCTGCGAGACTCTCGATCGCTGGTCGTGTCTACCAAGAAGCCTATGAAGGTTCCTGGGTAAGCTATAAATTGTCAGCTCGCAACCAAGGAATCCACGGTTATCAGTTTCGGGCACCTGGCGAATGGTTCGCCGAACTCTATGCAGCGTATCACAGCAAAATCCTTAAAGACGACCATCCCTGCGATTCTTGGCTTAGCAAACTTTAGATTTCGAAAGCACGATTATGTCCCTTTTTCATCCTATCACGATCGCATGTCCCCAATGCGGCGAACCAAACGATTTTCAAGCCAACGCGAGCGTCAACGCCGATCGGCGGCCCGATCTCCGTGAAGCGATTCTCAAGGGTTCGTTTCAACGCCAAGCCTGTACCAAGTGCAGCACGCGCTTCCGGTTGGACCCCGAATTGAATTATCTCGATGTCGGCCGCAATCAATGGATGGCGGTATTTCCGGTAGCCCGCATAGGCGAATGGGAAACGCTCGAAAAACATGCGAAGGAAATGTTCGATGTGGCCTATGGCTCGCAAGCATCCGCAACCGCTCGAGAAATCGGTGAGGACCTGAAACCGCGACTGGTCCTCGGTTGGGCTGCACTGCGCGAGAAGCTGATCTGCGACCAGAATCTGCTCGACGATGTCAGCTTGGAATTGGTCAAGATCACCATCATGCGAAACGTGCAGGGCGTGCCACTTTCCGACCAAACCGAACTTCGGCTGATCGACGTCAAAGATGGGCACTTGGAGATGGCCTGGATCATGGCCCTGACCGAACGCCTCGTCGAGCGGATGGGCATCCCCATGGACCTTTATCAAGAGATCCATGCCGATACCGAGTCTTGGAAGCCATTGCGAGAACAGTTGTCCAGCGGCATTTTTGTCGACGTCCAACGCTTGCTGATAGGAGCAACTTAGCCGATCGGTAGGCGGAAAGTATCACGTCGTTCACCCGATAAATCGCAACGCAAAAACCAATTTAGGACAGTCGAACTAGCGATTCACCACGCCCTTCGTACCTCAGAGAGGCTGTGATTTTATAGTACCAATCACGCTCCGCGTGATTTTCGCAGTTCAAAAACCTTTGGTTT
>JAYTVM010000231.1:0-5619 GCA_043743995.1 Pirellula sp.
CGACCGGGCCAAGCGCCTGCTCGCAGCCAAGGAAAAGCGGAACGCGACCGCCTAGCCGATTTGCGACCAAAATTCCTACTGGTTGACGTGGGCGCTTACTTTGCAACGCATCAAAGTCCGCGTCGAGAATCGTGGCCTCGGAATTTGCAGTTGTAGTCTTACTGAGTCGGGCAAGTTCGTCTTTTTCAAGCTCAATTTGCTCGGAAAGTTCTTTGATATCCTTTTCCGCAATCGCGAGTACTGATTCCTTGAATTACCGATTCCGATCGGGCTGCGTTCCTAGCTTGCTTCTTTAGGAAGTCATGGTTTTGTGCTAGGTGCGAGTATACTTCAGCTACCATGGCAGGCGATTTATGTCCCATCAAGTGGCTAACCGAAATTGCGTCCACTCCTTGGACTAATGCATTGGTCGCATAACCATGTCGAGCACCGTATGCGATTACCCGGAAACCAACCTTTTTGCTGATCCTCGTTAATACGCACTTTACTGAGTCTTTTGTCCAAGCTCGTCCGTTGCGATTGCGGAAAAGCGGACCTCTTGGGTATTTCTTTGCCAACTTCTGAACAATACTCTGCGACTCGGGGGTCAAGAATAGAACATGCTGGTACTTTTCACCTTTGCTCTCTTCGAGGGCGAAGATGACCAAATCCTCATTAAAATGACGGGCCTCGAGGGTCCGAGCCTCTTGAGGGCGACAACCCGTCGACCAAAGGAAATCCAAGAAGTCAACAATTGGACCTCTTGCCGCGTTCCGGACCTGTTTCCACTGCTCAGCAGTGTAGAAAATGTCACGCCGTTTAGCAGGGGGGTTTCTCACCTGCGAAATTGGATTGTACGTGAAGTACCCTTCCTCGGTTGCCCAATTGAATGCTCGCTTCACTACACCCATGGCATCATTCTTGGTGGTTGAACTCCAAGTTTTGTCTTCGAACCATTTCGTCAAGTGAAGCTTTCGAACTTGCCCCACTTTGATCCGTTTTCCCGTCGATTCGACGAACGACTTAAGATAGTGCAGATGCTTGGTATAGGTGCTTGGCTTTTTGTTTTTCTAACACCAATCCAAGTAAGTCTGCGTAAGTTGGTAGACCGTGGTCGAATCTGCTTGAAGATCTTCTTTCCGACCCATCAGCTCGTAGAACTTTTTTAGAGCTTCCGATTTTTGCTTCCCTAACGAAATTTGCTTTCCGTTGATGGAGCAATACCAGCTTTGTGTTTGTTCTCGAAAATAGGGTTTACTCTGGCGTGGCATGGCTTATTCCGCGTTTCGTGCATTGATTCGTGCATTTGTCCGAATCCATAGTCGCGGAGCGAAACCGAAAAACAAAAAAAACCTCGCAAACACCAAGGTATTTGCGAGGTTCCAAAAAATCGGGCCGGCGGGATTCGAACCCACGACCTCTACCACCCCAACGAACAAGCGAAGCTTCGAAACCCCTGCAAAACATTGGGCCAAATGCGATGATGCCGAACGCTTGCACCAATGCTTGCACCAAATCGCCGAATTGGTTGAACGAGATGGGCTCGAAACGCTGGCCGAAGTGCTGGTGGATTCGCTCGAACCTGACTCATTGGAACGGCTGGCGAACGCAATAAGTCCGCGGGTGGCGAAGCGGTGAATGGTGGGTCAAATGGGTTTTCAATCACACTCTTTCTATCTGGTGCTCGGTTCACATCTAATTGCCCCTAGGGAGATGGTGACACACCGGAACTCGACCGTGATTGGGCCGAAACTAACCCATCAAACCAACCAAACCAACCCGACACGGGTCTGCAAACTAAGTTGTCTATCCGTAATCTACCGGGAGACGGAACAGAACTCCCTCCCCATCACTCTCCAGCGTAATATACAAATGGGACGAGATGCGAAAAACGATTACGGTTTGCGGTCAAAGATTGGTACGGAGTAGTGGGATATGAACGAATCGAAGATTGGAATAACTGAACGTCTAAGACGCGAAGGACGCTGGGATGAAGCAACTCAATTCAAGGACGAGGCGTTGAAAGAGTTACGCTCAAATGGCATGAGGCGAGACGAAGCAACACAAACTGCGTGGGAGGAAATGGAGCAATCGTATCCGCCGATAGCTGCCGTGGCAGCGACTGCCGACATGCAAGCGGAAGTAGCGACAGATAAGCGAATCCACGGGCTGAGCGACATCCCGGCGTCCTGGGGCGAGCTACCTGCCAATGCATCTCTTCAGGCTGAGATAGCTTGGTGCCAGGCGAACCGCCTTCGTTGTGTCCGTGAGATGTCAGACCGTGTCGTGGTCGATCTGTCTCGCGCTCTGTCACCAGCACCTTCTTACGCGACTTTGGGATGGTTGGAGACGTCGATCAAGACTTACGCGAAGTTCGTGGACGTGGCCGCTCGTGCGACTGCATCACTCGATTCTGAGTCGGCGATGGTCCAGCGTGAAGTGCAGTCGATCGATGAAGTCAGGCGTCTTTTAGCGGAGATGCTTGAGGGTTAACGCGGTTTCGTGCTGTGTTTTCGTTGGTGCGTCGCGGTTTTGCGACATCGTGTCACAAAATTGGCGATTGTCGCAGCGATCCGATGCTGGAATTCCTGCATCCCAGTGCATCTACTATATGTTGGTGGTTTTGCCTGATCGAGCAGTGGTAACGTTACCACTGCGATGGGCTGTTTTGTGACATCGTGTCACAAGATTGGAGCTCGCGTGGGCTGCGTGCGTGGCGTGGTGGCTGTGCGTGGCTACAAATTTGGCGAGGTGCGACTGCGCTGGTGATGGCGGGCTGTTTGTGGCGGCCGGCGAGGCTTGCGAGCGTGCGAAGTGGCTGGTTTGCGATGGTTTTTGAGGGCGAAGTTACGAGCCAGCCGGGATTTGATCCAGACCCATGCCACCCCGTCGCGAGCCGTACGACGTTAATGTCCCACCCGCAACGTTTTTCATTTGCGTTTCGGGGGCAATGGTCGTAGAACTCAGGTATGGCGTTCTTGTTTCGTACGTTGGGAGATCGAGCAGTGAGACTGATTTTGAGCATGTTATTGGTGCTTGTGTTTTCTTCGTGTTGTCTTGCTTTTCCGGTGTTTGCAGCCGATGACGAGCCAGTGCTCACTGACGCAGTTGTACGAGACATCGGTCAGACATACGGCTTTTGTCTTGGACAGTCCTTTTTATTGGATGCTATCGGAAAGAAGTTTCCCGAGATTTCCCAACAGGCTCGAATTGGGAAGTTACAGTTCGATGCGAGCTTTGGTGCGTCCATCACGAACATGGAAGCTTTTATGGCACGTAGAGACAACGAGTGGGCGAAGGTCAAGAGTGAGTTGCGGGACAAGATAGCGACGACTATTGCCAGCCAGACTCTCACCCCCGATTTAGCCAAGAAGTGCGTAGAAGCAGTCGCGAAGGGAGAGATACCCTCGCCGGTTATCGAGACGCTTCTGACCTTCCATCCTTCCTACATCTCCAAGCCCGCCAGTGAGTTTGCGGACGGCTACAAGGCTCGGTTCACATCAGACGGCTCTGGCAAGGCGAAGGGTGTTCGGTTTCACTTGGATTACCCCAAAAGTTGGTCTTCGGCTGATGGGGATCGCCCGAACATCGTGAGAAAGTTCCGTAGCCAGAATGGTCGAGGTTTCGAGATGATTACGGTAATCGTCAAGCCGCTGCCATTTCCGCCAGGACAGAAGCTCACCGACAAAGAGGTCGAGGAGATGGTTGCGGAATTGACTCTGAAAGCTATGAAGGAACCGCTCGTTGATGGTGCGAGCATTGTCGCAGGCGACCCGATCCGACTCGACGGGCGACCGGGATTTTTTCAGAAGTATTCCCTCAAGCAGCAGCAGTTGGATTTAACTTTCTCGTCACTGGCTGTTTCATACACAGTTTACTACCAGACCTCGATGATTCAGATTCAGTGTCTGGTGGGTAGTGAAGCAAAAGACGAGCAAAACCTGAAACAGCGTTTCGACAAATTCGAGCCGTTATTCAAGCTCGTTGCCAATAGCTTCGTAATTGAGAGCCAATGGAAGTAGCACCTAATAAGATCACTGCAGCAAGGGCGTATACGGCTCCGGGAGTTTAGCCGTTCGGTGTGGTCATTGAAAAGCGGTCCAAATACCGAGCTTAAATGCTACAAAGTTAACACAGTATGGGCAATCTTTACCTGGGTAACCAAATGAAGCTTAAGGAATCAAGAGAATGATAACTAGGAAGATGCGACTGGTCGTTGGCGCGCTCCTGATTGCCAACCTGTGGGTAACGACGCCTCTTTTCGGACAAGATTCCCCGGAAGCAACCCGAGTGCCAGAGGACAAAACCGCTCCAAGACAACTAAGCACGTCTGAACTGGCGTATCGTCTTACGACGCTGATGCAGAATTTCGAGTCTGCCGAAAAAGCGAAAGCCAACCTAAGCGGTCGCAATGAGTTCATGCGCGGTTTAGTTCGCGGGACAGATCAAATGCAGGCTTCATACCAAGGTGGAGTTGGCATGTTGAGTTCCTTAGTTGGGAATGATGCTGAAGCGGCTCGTCGTTTTGCTAACTACCAAGACGAGATGCGGCAATCAACGGAGAACCCCCGGCTCGCACCTACGTTGGGGAGCATGATCGACGATCCATTCGGTTGGTTGGCAGCAACAGCCGGAGAATACGCACTGCTCACACTCTTTTGCACTAGCATCTTTACAGGAGTTTTCTTTTTGATTTCCAAACAACGGTCAAGACACGAAACGGAACGAAACAACGAAAAGGGGATTGCCATGTTGGACCGCAAAGAAACGTTTTTTTGGGTTCGTAAATTTCAAGACGACAAAGTCGTCTACACCTATAAAAACTACACAATATTCTATTTCTGCATCCTTCCGCTTCTAATCCTCTTCGCGGCTATACCAGTTATCGGACTGATACCCATCCTGGGATGGATCTTTTACTGGGGAATTTACCCCCGTCCGAAAAAGGAAATAAGCCAACTGTTAAAAGAAGCGGAGTGTGGTGCAACGGGGTCGAAATTCTCGGCAGTGAACCCTATGCGGCTCACATTCTCAAGGACAGACTTTGATCGTATCGTTATGGAAAGGGAACGCATTACTCACGCAACAACTCAATCATCTTCTGCACCTACGTTGCCAAGCAAGCACTCGGACAACAGGTCATCCGATGCCGAGTTTGAGTCCTTGAAGAAGAAGAACGAAGAATTGAAGCGAAAGGTCGAGGCAAAGAAGCTTGCTGTAAAGCAGGCCAAAGATAAAGCAGCTCTAGAAGCCGAAAACGCCCGCTTAATGGCAGAGCTAGGCGAAGGGACAGAGATCCACTCTGCGGAAACTGCGTCGGGCATAAAACGCCCCTAGCGGACTGAGTCCCCATGCGGTCATACGCTCGAAGGTTGGCTTGCCTTCGTGCATGTTCGTGTCGTACGACGTAAATTGAGGATAATCACTTGTTGGATTCTGCACGTATATTGCTTTTACGTGTTTCATCTTTTCAGAATCGACACCAAACTCAGCTGAAAACGGATTGTTCGGAAGTGCGTCATTCTCTTTACTGTCAAACAAAAGTAAGCGTACAGAGCCATCGGTCGAGATTTTCGCCGGGGGTGACCGAGCGACCGCGGTGCGGGCTAAGCCGACAGGCCCGTCGGTCCGGACTTTCGC
>JAYTVM010000232.1:0-1757 GCA_043743995.1 Pirellula sp.
CTCGCGAAAACGGTGATTGTGAATCTCTTCATGGCCACTTCAAAGACTACGTCGATCAACGATTACGTCTACGTGGCTCACGAGAGTTCGAATCCAAAGGTTCTTCGGTAGGTGCCTGGCACCTATTGTCCTGGCACCTATTGTCCTCGTCGATTTCGCTCACACTTGCATAGCGCTCGATGGGCGATGAGTGCTTCTCCTGCTATTTCCTTGACCCAAAGGACTTCCGATTCATTCATGGGCAATCCCATGGTTGAGTTGGCTGACGCGACAATTCTTGCCGTCTTTTCTTCGGCCAGAAAAGCTTTTCCCCAAAGAGTAAGCCTCTTGGCCAAATTCGGGTCCGCAATGGCGTTGGCAGGAGATCCATAAGCTTCCAGCATCTTCAATAGCGTGACGCTATTGAGGCTCAATTGGCTAGTCAGTTCGGGCCAATGCCGAGCCACTAGAGCCTCAAGCCTACCCAACCATTGGGTCTGCAGGTTCCGAAATGTGTCAATTCTACGCACTTGATGCTTGATGACCTGCGTGTTCTCGCTCAAGGCGGAATACGGCCATGGAGTTCCTTTCCCCATGGCGACCAATTCAGCGACCATAGCAGCATCCTTTCCGTCATGCTGGCTAGGCTATCAATCGCAACTAAGAATCAGCCATTTTCGCAGGGTGGCTGGTGGAGTGTTTCGAACTCAGTGGCTGGTAGGTAACGCAAGTATGGTTGCTTGTTTCTGAGTATTGGACCAGTTCGATCACTGATTCTCGAAGGGATTTACCCTGATAGACTTGCCAGAAGTCCAAGACGTTTCCACGGCTTCCACATCCAAAGCATTGATACACATTTATGCCTGCGTGCACGCTGAACGATCTCTTCTGAGCTTTGGATGCACGCGCTGATTTCGATCTGCACGCCGGTAATGGGCAAGGGCCGCGGAGTTGTTCTCCACGGCCCTCAGTACTTGTCCACCCAATACTCGCCAGTAGCGTGACCAACCGGATTCGACGTTTCAATTCTCCGTAGTCGATCCTCATGTAATTGAAGTCTTCTTCTTCTGCTTCCTTAACGCATCGCCTCGAATCGACTCACCTTCGAATTTAATCAGATTCGTTTGGTCCACGACGCGATCAAGCAAGGCCATTGTCATCGGCGGATCTCCCAAGTATTCCGTCCAGTCGTCGAAGTTCACATTCGTGATCACCGCTGTCGAACTTCTCCGATTCCGGCCATCAATCACTTTGTAAAGAAGGCTCAATGCATCCGGCACTTCCTTCCGCTCCAGTTTGTCGAATCCGAATTCGTCGATGATCAATAAATCCCACGAACAGTAATACCTTACCTTCGGAGTTAACGCTTTTATCGCTCGGGCTCCGTTCAATGCCTCGATCAGGCTGGCGCTGGTTTCATACCGTACTCGGTAACCCAATACACAACATTTTCGGGCAACACTTTGCATCAGATGAGTTTTCCCTAGACCGCTTTCACCCACAAAGGCCGCGTTCTCTTTCCTGCGTATGAACTCACCGGTGGCCAGTTCTAGGAACGGCTCTTTCGGGATCGTCGTCGGATTGCGACTCCAATCATAAGATTCAAGCGTCGCCTCGGTTGGGAAACCCGCACGCTTGATCCGATATGCAATGGCCGTTTCTTGGCTCGCGTGGGCGGGTATCTCTAAGAACTTGGCTAGGGTCTCAAGGACACTTAGCTTTCCTTGGGCTTGTTCGTGCAAGAAGCTATCGAGCTGCTCCGCCTTCAGCTTCATTTT
>JAYTVM010000233.1:0-21187 GCA_043743995.1 Pirellula sp.
GTCGAATGAATAGACAGTTTCAATCCGCGTCCGCTCTCGCAAGCGGACGATGAGAATCTTTCTCGCATCAAAACGTCTGGCAGAATGTTTCAATCCGCGTCCGCTCTCGCAAGCGGACGATTAAGCAACGCCGATTTACGCGGCGCAATTTTAAGCGTTTCAATCCGCGTCCGCTCTCGCAAGCGGACGATAACCCATTCTTGCTCCGGTAGTTGCCACTCGACTGTTTCAATCCGCGTCCGCTCTCGCAAGCGGACGATATCAATCTTGTCGTAAGCCTTAAACGGCTCACATGTTTCAATCCGCGTCCGCTCTCGCAAGCGGACGATACTAGGATCTGAGCCCCGAGGGTCGCACCGAATAGGTTTCAATCCGCGTCCGCTCTCGCAAGCGGACGATTGCCGCCAGTCAATCAACGTCCGATAGATAGCCGTTTCAATCCGCGTCCGCTCTCGCAAGCGGACGATTCTGTAATTATAAGTCGTTTCCACGACTGTGTTAAGAGCTGGGGATTCGCGAGCCTGCTCCAAATTGCGAGAAAATCGAAATCCCAATCAGCTGACTCTTTTCATAAGTACCCTGTGGATAGACACTTACGATTGGTCGCGAACTTACCGCGAAAACGCTGTTTGCTCGGGGTTCGCAAAGAGAGAAATCCGCCACTCAGAGAATTAAAGGATCGTCAATAGGCGTTACGGATTTGGCTCCGATATGTTCCACCCGATGCTGCCAATTGTTGCCAAGAAAGTAAAATCGCAGGCTGTCCGTATCCGGCTCAATCAACTCTACTAATTCATTCTTTAACCTTGCAAATTGTTCCATCGATATCGAACACTCGAATACAGAATTCTGAACGCGTTGGCCGTAGTTCTGACACTTCTTTGCCACCTTTTGAAGACGTCGCTGGCCAATTCGATCGGCAGTGGCCACATCGTAAGTTACCAAGACCATCATTGTGTTGTTCCTACTTCCAAACAAAAGGCGGATAAGCATCTGAATCGCCTCGCAGGTGCCGCGCTAACAAACGAGCCTGAATATGTGGCACCAAACCCAGTGTCATCTTTTCATCCAAAAACGGATGCGTGACCGTTTCCTGCTTGCGCTTCTGATACGAACCGACAATCAACTTGCGAGTCGCTTCATTCATCTGAATACCCCCACCCGGCGACTCTTCAAAACCGCTCGATTTGACCTGCCCGCGATTGATTAACGAAAACACCAAGCGATCGACAAGTACCGGTCGGAACTCTTCCATCAAATCCAACGCCAAGCTCGCGCGGCCAGGACGATCGCGATGCAAGAATCCTACCGCTGCATCCAGACCTGTCGCCTCACATGCAGACCGAAGATCGTTGGCCAACATACTGTACAAAAATGACAGCATCGCATTCACTCGATCTAGCGGTGGCCGGCGAGTTCTACCAGCCAGTACAAAGTCCTCTTTCTGAGTGGTGATCAAGTCATTAAAGACGCCAAAGTACTCGCTGCTGTACTCCCCTTCCATGCCACGGAGTTGATCAAGAGTTCGTGTCAAATCTAATGTTCGGATGGCTGCGTCGATCCGATTGGCGACCCGCTCAAGGCGCTGTGTGCCCTCAGAAGCGGCTTGATCTCGCACACCACGGCGCAAAACCGTTCGATAGTTTGCTAATTTGCCGATAATGCAAGCTCGAGCGATCTTTCTCGTCGCTTCTTCGTCGTCCGCTCGCCGGTACTGTTCGCGTCTCAGTAACACATTGCCGGGTGTGAAACCGTTGACCGCAGCAAGGAAACGGCCATGGACTGTCATAAAGCTAATTGCAATCCCCTTCTCGCCGCAAAAACCTAACAATTGTGGACTAATCCCGACGCGACCAAAACAAGCAATTGCACCGATATTGAGCAACGGCAATCGCATCTTGGATTCTTTGTCGATCCGAACGACAACGGTTTCGGACTCCTTGCGAAGATAAGCCCCTTGAGTAAAAATGTACAACGTGTTTAGGTGGTGTTTCATAATGCGTCGCCCACTGGTGGATCAGCTAGCCGATTGTCCATGATCGCTTGCAGATATTTAGTGGCCGTCGCCTTTGGTCGCAAGGACTTGGGCATGCACCATTCTAGGAGCGAGCAACCTTTGCATTTGGGATGGAATTTTGCGGTTGGAGTAGATCGGCTCACGATCAATTCTCGCAGCCGTTTGGCTGCGTTTTCTGTTTTCGTGCGTAATTCCGTATCGAACTCCACCTCTTCTCGATGTTGGCTGCGGATATGAAAAATGGCCCCGCGCGGCACGCTGACGTCTAGCATTTCCTCGAGGCAAAGTGCCTGTGCGCAGAGTTGAGCTTCATTGTTATCCCAACGTCGCTTTTTTCCGCGTTTGAAATCAACCGGATAGGGAATCGAGGCACCACCTTCGTTGGCATGAAACTCGATCAAGTCCCCCTTTCCGATCAGCCCCAATCGGTGCGAGACCAGCCACATACCAGTCACGTTGCGGGTACCACCACGTCGCAAGTTTTTCGGCATATCGACTCGTTTGTGAGCGAGCATCCCTTCGGTAGTGAACTGGTTATCCTTCCAAATCTGTTCGTTCAAATGAAGCGCCGCCCTCCGCTCGCAAAAGAGCAAATCGTTGATGAAGCGAATAGAAATTAGGTCGTCGTCAAGCATCATTTACCGTTTGTTTCCTGCACTTCTTCTTGTTCTTCCTGTTCCCGGGCTCTGCCTGGGAACAAACTGTCTTCGAGGCTCCGCCTCGCGTTCCACACCGCCGCTCGCAACTCAGCGATCTCTCACCTCGAAACGATCCTTTTCTGTATGGCCATGTACTTTGAGCAGAGACGCATAGGCTCGGGAGCAAGGCATTATCACTCGGAGCCAGGGACGAGTGAACGAGCCTTTGAAATACGACACATACGTCATTGCCAGTCAACAGTAACATCGATCAAAGTTCGCATTCCAGCGTACGCACGTGCGCTCGAATATCGCCAGTGCACAGGGTCATCTACGTAGCTGCGGCGGAGTGGATTATTGTGAATGTACTCGATTTTCTGCCAAAGCACGTCATCGGACTCCATCACTTGCGGGTGGCTTCCCTCCTGCCAGAACTGATGCTCTTGATCCGTTTTGTGCCGCAATTTGTAGTACGTCAACTCCTGTAGTAGCGTCTTATATTCCTTTTCTTTCATTGCCTTGAGAATTGATAAGGCCGTAAACGATTTAGACTCGCCGACTCGCTGTCCGAGCTTTGGACCGACCGCAATCCAGTGTATATAGTTATTCATGATAACCCAAGCCAAGATTTCGATGTCGCGTTCACGTTGTAAGAATCGCCAACTTTCCAAGCAATGTTTACAAAATCTGGCTGGCAAAAGGCAGGGAGCCAAGCTACGACGGTGCTGGTCATGAAGTAAGGTTGATAGTCTGTGCCGAAGCGATACCTTGAACGTGTCATAGTAGAAGTCCAATAGAATCACACTACGTGGTATTAAGGGAGGCAGAGCCTCGGAGACAGTGCGTTCCCAGGCAGAGCCTGGGAACGAGAAAAATCGACCCGTTTATGGGCCAGCATCCCTTCGGTCGTGAACTGGTTATCCTTCCAAATCTGTTCATTCAAATGAAGCGCTGCCCTCCGCTCGCAAAAAAGCAAGTCGTTGATGTAGCGTAACCGTTCACGGTTTGAATTTGGTAGTGCATTAGGTTAGTCGGATTTGCTACTGTTGGGGCATGTACAGTAAGGACATTCAAATCGAGGAATTGAAGGCGCAGGTAGCATCCCTGATAAAGCGGGTTGCGGAATTGGAACTTGCGCTGGCCAAAGCTCAGAAAGATTCGTCCACATCTTCCAAGCCTCCCTCCAGCGATATTACCAAGCCAAAGCCAAAGAAGGCACCGGGGCGGCCCAAGAAGCCTCGACTTGGTGGTCAGCCTGGGCACCAGCAACATCTTCGAGAACCACTGCCGCAGGAGAGAGTCAATGAGACGATCGAAGACGAAATTGAAGACGACGAAATCAAGCGATTGAGCCTAACTCCAACAGGCGAATTTGAGACAATTCAACACATCGAATTGCCAGAAACTCCTATTCACGTAACCAATCACAATTTAACGATTTATCAAGATCCTGACGGTAACTTCTACACACCGCACGTCCCTGAGTTGAACGGACCGATTTTTGGCCCTCGGATGCTAGCGATGATTGGCTGGCTTAAGTCCGTTGGGCATTGCAGCTATTCGACGATCGAGACATGGATGGAAGATGTGTTGCAAGTTCCGGTCTCGCGTGGGTATTTGGCCAAGCTTTGCACCGGAACGATCTCCGAATCGCTTCAAGACGCATACGAAGAACTTACGGAAGCGATTCCCCAGCAAGAGCAACTTGGCAGCGACGAGACGAGCATTAAGAACAATGGCAAGAAACATTGGATTTGGTGCATCAGTGCGACAACCTTCAGCGTCTTTTACATCGCAGCCACACGCTCGCGAGAAGTGCTGGAAAAACTGGTTGGCAGTGAGTTCGATGGCTATCTGAATTTCGACTACTTCTCAGCGAATTGCTCGTTCTCCTGGAACTACTGGATCAAGGCCCAGTACTGTTGGGCTCACTTGATACGCGACATCCGATTTTTGGAACAGAAGCACCCGGATGAGAAAACAAAAGCCTGGGCCGAACAACTCCTGGATCGAACGCGGCGGTTGTTTTCGGCTTGGCACCGCCGCGACGAGATGACAGACGATGGCTTTCGTCGATCGATGCTTACGCATCGCGACCGCTTTCTCGAGCTGGTTCGCAATCCTCCCTTGACCAAGGAGGCAAAGAATCTTGCTGCGCGATTCGCAATCGTTGAGTACATGATTGAAGATTCGAAAAAGCCACAGTCCTATGACTTGTCGCAGGACTACTTCCGTTTTATGTTCGCTGATGCAGCGTTGGAACCGACAAACAATCACAGTGAACAACAGATCCGCCACTGTGTGATTGACCGCCTGATCACGCAAGGCACCCGGGGCGAAGCCGGTCAGCGCTACCATGAACGCATGTGGACGATGATTGCAACCTGCAAAAAACAAAATCGAAGCGTGTTCTCATTCCTGCGAGACTCAATCACCGCAAAACTCGACGGGAAACCCACACCTAGCCTACTCGTATGATTCAAACCGATGCTCAATCGGATTAGTACCATTAAGAGCACGTGAAAGAATAACCGTTCAAGGCCAGAGGCCGTGAACGGTTACGATGTAGCGAATAGGAATTAGGTCCTCGTCAAGCATAATACCGAGTCAACCAAAAGCGTATCCGCCTTCGAGTAAATTGACGTTCTCAATGACACCCGCCATGTAGCCTAGAAAGGAATCGTACTTCAAGGTCCATTCATAAATACCTGGTCGTTCAGCGATTGGTGAGAGTGCGAGGGAAAGGCGTTTGTTTGAATAGATTTGCACACTCCCTCCTTGCAGATCCTGAAAGCTAACTTTTTCGCGATTGCGTAACCGGGTGGCCAACAATTTGTCGACCACCGCAACGTCCGAGTTGGTGTCAATTACCCGAAACGTATCTGCAACTTCAGCAAACCGCATCTTCTTCTCGGCCGCATGAATGAGCATCGCAATTTCCCCAACTCCACCCGCCATTCCCAATTCGCGACGCATTGACTCAGTGCAATAGTCTGCGCTAACTTTGTCTTCCTTGAATAGTTCGCCGAGAACAATAGCTGAGTCCTCGAACGCCCAATGCCTTCGAAGGCGATTGTCGAGTACAAGTCGAAAATCCCATACAAAAGCAGTTCCAAGTCTGCCATCGCGGTTTACTCGACCCGCTGTCTGGAGTAGTCTGTTGAGAGAAGACCGTTCGCGAAACCCCGTTCGAAATGAAATATCGACACCTGCCTCGACGCATGATGTGGCAACAAGTGTCCATTCTGTATCAGCACTGTCTCGCAACCTCTCTTTTACGCGTTTCAAAGTCGCTTCGCGATCGTTTGGCGTTAGTGATGTTGAAAGATGTTCAACATTTAAGCGACCTTCTACTAATGCTAATTTCTGCGCGATAAACGCTGAAGTTTGAACTGTGTTGACGATAAATAATCGTGGACCGGCATGTTCGCTTAAGAATGATGAAATCGTATCAAGAGACAATGGATCAGAAACTGATCCGTAAGTAATGCGTTGCGTTTCATAATTTGCACTGGCGGTACTTTGTGCTAAATCTACGAGATTGGGGACTTCAGCGGGCGGATTCGAAAACTCGGGAAGCTTCCAAAACTGCGAAAGGGAACCAGAGCCGAGTACAAAATGGCAGTTCCACTCCTTTTTCAAGAACTGCAACCAATTCCAGGCAACAGGCCAAAGATGGGATGGAAGTGCTGCATGGGCTTCGTCGATAAAAACTGCTGAATTCGCAAGCTGATGTAACTTCCGGATTGAGCCCGTCTTCGCACTCGCGAGTGTCTCAAAGAACTGAACTGCGGTCGTCACAACGATAGGTGCTTCCCATAGGTAAGTGAGATGTCGCGATAGGGGATCCGTAAACTCTGCTCGATGGTGATGTGCTGCGACGACGTGCTCGCCGTTTTCATCGGGAAATACAATGGACTTCCGATAAACTTCCACGCTCTGCGAAATGATGTTCGTGTAGGGCAAAACCACAAATATGCGTCTCAGTGCGTTATCGTTTGCAACACTTAGTAAGTGAGCCATGACAGCCGTAGTTTTCCCTGAACCAACCGGACTATCACATGCGACCATGCCGCGTGGTAGTTTTGAGTTTCGACACGAATCGTACACCGCCGAACGCAGTTGGTTTCTTTCGACGTCGCCGCCACCCAAAAGGGCAACGTAACTATCGAGCAACCGCAGCCTTTCCACGGCTCGCAGCGGAATTGCATTTGTCTCGTAAGAGTGGCCATAGTGGTGAGAAGTATCAAAATGATCGGCATCGACTAGGCACGACAGTGCCATTCGATGTAGAATTTTCATATTCGCGGCCGCCTGGTAATCGTTTGTTTGTTCACGAGTGGCAAATTTGGTTTCGCCATTATGAATGTCGAGATATTTTTCGAGCCACTGATTCGTCCTCGCTTTGATTGTGCCCACCCTTTCATGGATTGCTGTGTCACGTAGATCCTTGGTCAAATTAGCAGGATAGTCAGGCAATCCTCGATGATGCGAATAAATCAGTATCGCAGCAAGAAACGCAGAAGCATCCCGATTCAGATGTGAGTATTGAAGCATATGCGCAACGCCAGCGTCCACATGATTCAGCGGTAAATGGCCTTTTCCATCCGTCGACAGAACGGATTGATTCAGTGGATCAAGTTTTCCTAGATCATGATATTCGGCTGCTAGCCGCACCGCGCTTTCGAACAGTTGAGCGAAGTCTGCCGAGCCCGAAGTGGCCCTTGCATTCTTACATGCATGCTCTACGACCGCGTGAATGTGGTCGCGATATGACTGTGCAGGAACGCCAAGGGAGGTTTTGGGACTATGTGCAAGAAACATACCGGTGTCCGATCAATTAGCCAGGTCCATTAGCTCTACTTTCTTGGATAAGTCTGCTGGCAACGAAATAGGTACTTCATAGTCACTCCAAGAAGTCGACGGTTTGTCAGGGTCGTTTTTCTTCTTGGGAGTCAATGCGTCGATCAGTGCGAAGTCGGAACAAGATCCCAGTTGCGACTTGTGTGTCATCACCCATGCATGACGGATTTCAACCATCGGGCGAGCGTGCGATCGAGTGTGGGAGTATGCAAGTGGAATCAACGCTTTCATCAAGTCGATGTCGCGCTGAGTACAACCGGATTTCGAAGCTGTCGATGGGTTAACGAAAAACGGCATGCAGTACACACCATGCGGTACGAATCGGTAACCCATAGGCGCCATGCCACGATCTTTACCTTCTTGAACACCAGACTTGTTCGTATTCGTGTGTCGGCTGATCTCAATAGGCGCGACGCTTATTCCCAGACCAACTTGAACAACGCCAGTACGGATCGATCCAGATGATCCTTCTTCAAGAAACGTATTTCCAAACACACGTCCATCCCAGTACGCACCGATGAACTTTTCATCCTTGATTTGACCCTCGATTTTCTTGCGATCCCTTCCTCGCGACTCTAGAACACCAAACTCGTCATCTTCTAACTTTAGCTCTTTGGATAGCTGCTTCCATACAATTCCGTCCTTGTCCTCAACTAAATCTCGCAGCTTTCTCTTAAACGAAACGGGGGAGATCTCACCACGGCAGTCGGGACGTTGCCGGGGATCGCTTTCCCGATCGGGATCGCCGTTGGGATTTGAGTTGATTACTTCTATGATCAACAACCCTGTTACCCGCTGCACATCGTTCTTACTTACCGTCGCCATTTTTATCATCTCCTTCGTCTTGAATTTTTGTTTCTTTTTCAGGGCGTGAAAGGTAACCGAGCAACATGGTTGCCCTGTCCGCGTCATTTGTGCGTTTCGGTAATTCGAGTTCCGCCAACTGGTTAGACACGTTACCCAGTTGAGTCAGGAAATACTTGGTGAGGCCAATGTTCTCACCCGTATGAAGCGTTTGCGCCCATGCGTAGTATGGTCGCATACGTTCTGCCAAAACTGAAATCGCATGTTCTGGTGCATTGAGCGCGGTGGACATTAACGAGTTACCAACCAACTGTGGCGGAATCTCTCCCTTCCGCACTTGGTAGCAATATTGTAGGTGGAGTTGGTCTGCTAAACTGAGCATTCGACCAACCCAAAACGCCGGTGTCTTCATATAATCTCCTTTGTGAACACCGAGTTTCCAAAGCAGCAAGCCAAGGATTCGCGGCATAAGTAGCTGATGCTTTTGTTGATTCTTCGCGACCATGTGAACACGTCCAAGAATACTCGCTTGCCCTGTTGCAAGTAGCAAGCCAGTCGAATTCTTGATCGCAGCCTGCAGCAAACGATTCGCCGTCAAAGCTAAATTTTCTTTCTGTCCGAGCAATAGAGATATTGCATCAGCAAGACGCACCGTTTTGCAATTATTTGCTTCTGTCCCTGCTCGTCGCCAAACAGTATTCAAGCACTCAAGTATCTGCGTGGTGAACGGAGTAATCGGGTCTCGCCATTGCGGCTTGTCTCCTTTGGTTGCGCCGAACTGTCGCAGCTTGATCGCGGGTATGTTCAGGCATCCTCTTTCCCAGTCGCGCGAGGACTCCATGATATGGGATTCTGAAAACCGATTGCTGTAGAGTACTTTGGTCCTGAATCCGTCCGGTTTCGTTAGCGCAAATATTACTATGTCGCGCGTTTCGTCGGACTTCGCTCGCCCAAAAATTGCATCTGCAATCGATTTAGAGCATGCCTCAAACTGTCCTTCAACCTGTATATCACCAGAATCTTCATCTCCGTTAAGAAGTGATGCATAGGCTGGAACTTGGTCTGCAAGTTTTGAAGGATATGCAAACAAAACCGTCGACGCACCGTTTACGGAAGAAATATCGCACCAGGTCACGTTTTGGCGTTCGTCTCGCGAAATCCATTCAAGTGAATTTTTGCATTCTTGTCGGATGGATTGAGCAACTGGAAAAGACTTGGATTCGGCCAGACCATATCGAACTTGGCATAGGGATTCTCGTGACATTGCTCGCAAATTAATTTTGCCAAATCGTGACATTTTCACTTCCGGAAAACTCTCGTCCCGCCCTCCGTCAATTGCTCCAAATGCGTCAGGATGAATGCTCTTCTTGTTAATCTTTTCAGCGGATTCTGCATCACCTTGCTGTAGGCAATTATTCAAAAAATTATAAACGCGATCATGATTGACAGGGTACTGAAAGGCTGATTGATCGGATAGTTCCAATACTATCGACCACGCCTTTGGCTTCGAATCGGAAACGGAAAACAGCATATCGAACCACGTCAACCAATTCCCATCTGCGTTTTTGAACTGGCCGACAAGCCAGTTTGACAACTGATGATGAAGCCGATCACCATCAAGTAACGAAGCACGCTCCATAATCGCGACGAATGGTTTGCTGTTGTCGTTGTCGCTAGGACGAATAAGCTTCGATAAGTCTGCCATTACGCTGCCTAAGCAGCCATTTACTTTGTCCATTGCGTCCCGTCCACCCGGCTTTTTTTCACCGTCAATCCAAGCGGAACGCGCATTGGCAACTAATCCCATCACCGCATTTGCAACGTCATCGGCAATGGGAATCTTTTTACTTCCAATGGATCTGCGTAGCTTTCCCGCAGTTTCGATCTGGCCAAGATCGGTGAGTTGCCAAAGCGGCAAAATGTTAAATGAAGGAAACGAATACCCTGCTGCTTTTTCGTACTTACGCAATTGAGCGAGTCGATTCGGATCTTTAATCTCTCGAATCGCAGCGATGTCGGATTTTGCGTTCAGATCAACAAAAAATGTCTTGCCTCGCGGGCATTCCTTGAGGTATCTATGCCACGAGACGACCTGAATCCCCTGTCGATCCAGGCTTTGAGACAGCTCGAAAAGTTCGTTAAGCATAATGCAAAACTCCTTCGCGAATTTCCACGCACTGGCGAAATGTAGGCTCGTAAGTTCCGTAGCTTGATCGAGAGAAGACGGACTGCAGCATGCTCGGCAGACAGGCGTTTACAGACATGCAAGGTTGAGACTGTGTTCTAAAGGAACCAACGTAACTTGGTACAAATTCCTTCCAGCCAAGACATGGGGTCGAATGCCACTGTCCCTTTATCAGCCGGCGATTGAACATTTCTTGATAAGCATGCGCACCGTTGATTTTAGCGCGAAGGTAAACCCCGCTCGCCTCAGTTTGGCCCTTGTCATCGTAAGCGTTTTCCACGTCTGCGTAAATTCGATAGCAGACGTTAATCAGCACCGTGGCAAGGAGCTGGAAGCTGTTTCCTTTTCGTACAGAGTCTGCCTTCCGCAAAGGCCCACCGTAGTTTGTTGTATAGGTATGCCAGACCGGTTCCTCACAAATTTCTACTCGAGTCGGACGGACCACTGCAGACTTCAGCCAACAAACGGACTCAAAGATTCCTTTCGCCGCAGAGAATGTTGGCGCAAGGTAACTAACCGGTGCGTCGCCTGTATCGGGGCGAGTCCACATCGCCGTGTGTCCAGCAATTTCTAATTGAAGGGGATAGTCTTTTTTCATGATATTATTCCGTTGGGATCAATTCATTCAGACTAGCGTTTCCCGATGACACGTCTGGTCAATTGTTGGAAGAAATGCAAAAAAGGATTATATCTGATTAGCGGATTCCTGTTGCAGTTGTTGTTGGTCGATCCGACAGAAACGAAGTGTGTTTGCGTAGAAGCTCCTCGAATCTTGTTCGTGCGCTGAAAACAGGATTCTTTTTCCGTATCGGGTGGAGGGGCGCTTAAGGTGTCAGAAATGGGCCGATGAAACAGCGATTTTGGCTTGTTCGGCTTACGTCGATCTCAATCCAATACGGCCTTAACTGCGTGCGATGTGGGGACAATCGGTTTAATGCCCAGCATTTGCTCTTCGGTAAAAGTCATGACGGCGTAGAACTTGAACAAGAAAGGGACGATCAAAAGGACCAAACAGGTCGATGCCAACAGACCAAACGCAAGACTAGTGGCCATCGGTATTAATGCCTGCGCTTGAAGTGATTTTTCCGACAACATCGGTAACAGGCCTGCAATTGTCGTAACACTCGTCAAAAATACCGCACGCAAACGTCGTGAACCGGCTGTCATCAACGCCTCATTGACCGGCATGCCGGCTCGAATGCACTGATTGATGAAGTCTACCATGACGATTGAGTCGTTGACCACCACACCAGCCAATGTCACCATTCCAAACATGCTAAAGAGCGTGAGCGGCAATCCCATAAATGCGTGTCCAAAAATGGCACCAACCATTCCAAACGGCACGATCGCCAGGATAATGAAGGGTTGCATGTAGGAAGTAAACTCAAATACCAACAATAAATACATTGCTAACATAGCGACGGAAAATCCAATCACGAGACTTGAAAAAGACTCAGCTGTCTCCTGCTGTTGCCCTTCCCAACGAAATCTCAACGAAGGGTACTTCTCCATTAATTCGGGCACCAACGTCTCCTTAAGTTTGCCCGCAACAAGCGCAGCGTTCCCTTGAGCCGTATCGATTTCGGCGCTAACCGTTATCGATCGCATTTGGTCCAATCGGTTGATTTCAGAATAGCCGCGAGGAGTCGCTATCTCTGCCAATTCCGTTATGGGATATTCGGCATTGTTAGGACCGCGCACCCTTAGATCTTTGAAGTCGGCGAGGGATCGACGCTGAGCCAGTGGATACCGAACCATCAACTTAACTTCGTGGCGTCCTCGTTGCAATCGCATTACTTCCGCACCGTAGTAAGCGTTACGGACTGTTTCAGAAAGATCTGCCACGGTGATACCGAGCGATTTAGCTCGTTCTTTGATACTGAATTGGAATTCTATCTTGCCCGGTGATGAGTCGTCACGCACATCGTATATTCCGGCAAACGTGGCTAGCGCTTCTTTGGCGGCTTCTACGCCGGCCTCAAGAGCTGCGACGTCTTGCCGTGGTGCCAAGATCTTAAACTCAAGTGCTCGACCACCAGGGCCTATGTTGGCAGCTTGGAATGTAACTCGTTCCGCACCAGGAAAAATTCCCGCTTCGTCCCGCCATAGGTTAAGCAATTCGTCGCTCGTAACATTTCGAACCGTCGCTTCATGGATCTCAACTTGAACCTGCCCTACGTGTGAGCCGTTGATACGATCCCCTGCGGCGGGATCACCTTGTGCGGCAGAACCAATTTGCAAAAACGTCAGGACGACAGGTCCATTGGGTGCCGTTGGATCCGTTGTCTTGGGTGTTTTGTTCGTTCCCTTTTGTGTTTCTTCTTCCGCTATACGTTCGCTCACTCGGCGGATAGCGGCCTCCATTCGTCGCGTCGCTTCGCTCGTGACTGCTGCCGGCGTACCGTCGGGATAGACAATTTGGCCGATAATCGTCTTTCCATCCAAACTTGGAAAGAACTCAAACGGAACGATCCCTGATCGAACCATGCCTATGGCGGTGAGTACCACGAGAAATGCCGCTGCAACGGGTAATGCTGGATATCGGAGCGACAGATCAAGAATGGGCCCGTAAACTCGTTCGCCAAACCAATCCAACGTTGCATTGCAAGGTTTGCCAATCCATTCAAATAGTTGTTCGACTGGCTTTAGAGAATTTGAAAGTCTGTGCCTAATCCACTGAAAGAATGTTTTTGGAGGGACATCGTCGTGTGACAAGTGACCAGGTAGCGCAATGCTGGCTTCAACTAATGAGACCAACAGCATCGCAATAATGGCAGCTGGCATCACAGCGATGAATTTACCCATCACTCCGGAAACATAAAACAATGGAACAAAGGCGATGATGGTGGTGGCCACGCTGGAGAATACGCTGGGGAGCACTTCCGTTGCGCCATCAATTGCCGCTTGCAAATTTGTTTTTCCCTTCTTGCGATGTTCGAAAATATTCTCTCCGATCACGATCCCGTCATCCACAACGATTCCAACTGCCATCAAGAAGGCAAACATCGTGAGCATGTTCAGCGTTTCGCCTGAGTAGAGCAAATAGATTCCAGCGCCTGTCAAGCTGATCGGTATTCCCATCGCGACCCAAAACGCTAGTCTCAAATTTAAGAAAATAGCCAGCAACAGGAAGACAATAACTCCACCTTGAATACCATTTGATCGAAGCATTCGGATGCGATCTCGGACGTCGATACTTTCATCACCCCATGCTCGCAATGCGTAACCCGTTGGCACATCTGCGCTTTTGATAAAATCGTTGACTTCGTCAGAAATGTTCAACAAGTCTTCGTCGCTCGTTCGCTCGATTGCAATAACCATGGCCGGACGACCATTGATCTCACTGATCGCGGTCACGTCGTCAAAATCGTCGCGGACAGTACCGATATCTCCAACGGTCAGTACGACTCCACTGCGTTGCGTGAGAACAGGCAACGTGGCGATCTGCTCGCCTATGTCCCGCTTGTTCTTCCCCCGAAGAAGGATCTCCTGACCATCGCTCTTGAGCTGCCCACTTGGAATTTCTACATTCTCTCGCCGCAATGTATTTGCGATCTGCGATAGGGTCATGCCATACTTGCGTAGCGTATCCTCATCGATCTCGACGTCGATCTGAAATGGCTTGGCATTGGCAATCTGAGCTTGCGAAACCGACGGCAGTTCCAACAATCTCTCGCGGATGTTCTCCGTGTAGGCTCGCAATTGCCTCTCGGAATTGTTTGATCGGTTTTCCGGCCCGAGGATCGCAACTCGGATGGCTGGCAACCTAAAAGTGATTTGTTCGACAGTCGACTTTTCGCTGCGTTCAGGAAAGAATACGGAAACGCGATCGACGGCGGATCGGATTTCGGACAGGATTTTTTGCGGATCAGCTACTTTGGAATCCAATTGGGCGAGCGTGAAACCGCCTCCTTCCCGGCAAATGCTGGTAACTTTTTTGAGACCGGAAAGCGATTGAATCGACTCCTCGATCTTTTGACATATACCACTTTCGACTTCGTCGGGCGTCGCACCAGGATACGGAACTGAGACCAGAATCACATCTAGTTGAAACTCGGGAAATGTCTCTCGCCGCATTGCGAAAAACGAAATGAAGCCCACGACCAACACTGACACCACCAGGACATTTATCCCGGCGATATTGTTGACAGCCCATTGAATGACGCTCTTCATGGAAGTTCGCTTCCGGTGCTAGATCGTTTATACCGTGCCTTATCGGATCCATCTCCAATAATGTTTGCCAAAGGCGTAACGACCGTTAATGTGCCAGGCACCAAATCAGGGCGAGCTTCAGCGATCCAATACTCTTGCTTTGAATCCGATGGTAGCCTGATCGTGCTAATCACTTTGACTTCGGTCAACACACGAACCCGACCCGCCGACCATTCGTCGACATTCAATTTCGACTTTGGCGCCAAACCCGGGGATTGCTTGGGTGTTGTAGGCTCATTGGCTGTTGGAAGAATGAGAGAGTCGTCATGTTCAAATTGCCATACTTGGTTTCCCGGCTTGAGGGCTAACTTGGGTAAGAGCACCAACGCTTGGCTTGGTTTGGTGCGGATACTGCAATCGACAAACATGCCACGAACGAGTGCAGGCAATCCTCCATTGTCCTCTTCTTTGATGATACTTCCGTTTTGCCAAACCTCGCGAGGATTGTCAACTGAAATGCGTACAGGGACGGTTCGCGTCTGTGCATCGATACCTATCCCTTCGTAGCGACTCAAATGGCCATGCCATTGGAACTCAGTATTTTCACGGCCCGCGACATGAAATGAAATGGTAACGGGCGTCTTGGGGAGCTCATAACTTGACGATTTGATGACCCGAGATGAGGGGCTAGACGTTTTTGCTAAGTCAGGCTGGTCCAAGACCAGAAGTAACTGGTCCGAACGGAGATTGCAGGACACTTCGACTCGTTCGGTATCTTCGATCATGCACAGCGTCGCTCCCTTCTGAACATACGAATCCTCTTGAACAGATTCAGTGATGATGACGCCCGAAATGGGCGACTTGACCGTGGTGCGATCCAAGTTCACTTTGGCTTGTTCAAGTTGCGTTGCTGCGAGCCGTTCGCCCAACTGGATACGTGTCCGCCGGGTCTCGATCATTTGCATCTGATTTTGGATTGTCAGCTTTTGGTTTGCACTAGATATTCGCAATCGTCTAGACTGATCCAATTCAGCAACTGAAGCGAAGCCGTTGGGAAGGGACTCCAATCGCTTGAGCTCTTTCTCTTGCAGTGCGTAGTCTTCTTCGGAAAGAGCAAGCGATTTTTTCGCGTTGGCAAGCTCTTGGTCTAATTCCTTTTGCTGTGCGTATTCGGAGTCGCGAAGGGCAGCCAATCTCTCCACTTCAAGTTTAAAATCGGTGGGGTCAATGTTGAAAAGAACATCACCTTTGTGCACATAGCGCCCAATTCGGCAATCCTCGCTTTTGAATTGAACGCGACCGGCAATCTCTGCTCCAAGCGTCACTTGGCGGTATGGGACGACTGTGCCCATAACATTCACATCGAGCGATTGCATACCTTCATAAGATTTGACGGCTTGAACACCGACGATCGATAACTTGGCCATCTTTGAGGCAGGATCGTCCCCGTCGATTGCAATCTGTTTGGGTTGTTGGCTGCCCATTGCTAGGAAAAGGGCCACACCACCGATAACGATGAGCGTTGGAAGAAGACCGCCAAACAACAGGTTGACGGCTAGATTCTGGGATCTGGACACAAGAATGAATTTGCAGGTCGAAAGTGGACTAAATGATTAGTAGGTCCTGCCTGCCTAGCAGGACTTGCTAGTAGGTCCTGCCTGCCGGGCAGGACTCGAAGCAGATGGAACTACAATTAAATTCAAGTCCCGCTCGGCAAGCGGGTTTGATTTCGCTATGTCCCGCTCGGCAAGCGGGACCTACTCTAGAAAACATCGCTCAAATCGCCTCTCATGGCCACTAGGTTATTCGCAATAGGCGAATCGACAACCGTATCCAAATCGCGTTGTTTAACCGCTTTAGCTGCGGCTTTTTTGGAAACTGGAAGCGCGTTTGTGGTCCCGAAATCATTAACCAAACCTTGAATACTTGGTTGTAGTTCGTTCAGCATCTCTGCAAGGGCCGTCATTACGGAATAAGTGCTGATGTTCTGATGATGACCAAGAACTTCAATCCTTCCGAGCACCCTGGTGTCCGAGACAACAGGCAAACGGAGAAACCATTGCTCGGAAAATTCCGGGAGCTTGTTTTTGTGCCAGCTAGCGTGATATCCTTCATGCAACCAAGGCATATTGAGATCCAGGCTAATCTTGGCCAAATCGTGTTTTTCAGCGAACTCCACCATCGTGCTCCAAACAATGTCCCATTCACGAGAGCCTTGAAGACGAACGGTTTGCTGTCGAATCTTATCATCCGAAACGCCACGCCTTGAAACAATACTCTTCGAAAAATTAAGACTCCGCTTGAAGAGCAATTCGAATTCTGAAAAACCAAATACTCGAGTTGCAACCAACGACCCGAGTGCGAATACCATGGTTCCAATCGAAATCAAATCGGATTGAAATACGACACCAAGAACTGCACCGCTAGCCGTCACCAAACTTAACAAAGTAATAACTCCGACCAACGAGCGATTTCTAATTCCGAATCGCATCAGATTATGATGCAAATGGCCTCGGTCGACCGTAAACACGCTACGTCCAGTCAGCTTTCGACGAACGATGGCCATTCCAGAATCGAAGAGAGGGATTGCCATCAAAACGACTGGAACAGCAATGGAAATTGGACTCTCTTCTGTAAGCCAGCTTCTCATCGCGAGAACACCAAGAATCAAGCCGACTAGCATACTGCCAGCGTCTCCCAAAAACACTTTGGCAGGAGGTAAGTTGAAAACCAAGAAACCAAGAAGTGATCCTGCCATCGCGGCTGCAACCATGGACTCCATTTGATTCCCGGTGTACCAGCCTATTGCTGACAACGCAGCAAAGGAGATCCATCCGACCGAGGAGCATAGACCATCGGCACCATCAATGAGGTTCACCGAATTGATCGAAAGTAGCAACCAACCTAGAGTGATCGGGGCCGCGAGCAAACCGAGTTGCACTGGCATTCCGAAAATGCTGATCGAATCGATTGTAAAGCCGAACGCGATAATCGAGACACAAATGACAACTTGGCCGGCAAGTTTTTGGCGTCCGCGTAGAGTAAATCGGTCATCCAGCACACCGAGCAAAACAATCGCAACAGACCCCAACGCCATTGAAGTGACTTCGTAGACGTGACCGACGAACATGCCCGCAAAATCAACATTGGTTAACAAACATACTCCTACAGTAGCGATCAAACTCAATAGGATCGCAATCCCACCACAAAGTGCAATTGGTTCGCTATGCAGTTTGCGATGTGTATCCGGATGGTCCATCAGCCCAATTGCCAAGGCAAGTTGCCTTGCCAAGGGAGTCGCAATAAGGGCAAACAAGAAAGCTACAGTGAGTGCGGCAATCGGAAAGACTGGAAAGATCATTGTTGTGCTTAGCTCGATGAGTGTTTTTCACAAATTTACATTTAGTAAATTCGCGCAGCGGAATTGGTGTGTGTGAACCGCACCGCATTAGCACTATGATCCTCAGTGATGACCCATTCGTCTAGATACGGAATCATTAACTAATCGTAAAAGTTTCCGTTAGAATCGGGCCGGCCCCCCATTTGCCGCCAGGGTTCACTCAAACCCCATAAATAGCCTTGCTAGCACAATTGTCAAAACTGGAATAATCTACAATCCATGTGTGGTTTTTTTACATCAGTTACTCGATCCGGATGAACGGTTTAACAAATTCCTGCTGGAATCAAGCGTGTTTCACCGTTTTTGGCCGCCACTAAAATCAACGTTGTTAAAAATTGGATTGCAAAAGTACTCAATTTTTCCGACAAATAAGCACCCATGCATAAGATTCTTCGTTTAACCGCGTGGGCATCGCCGCATCGCCCCGCGCTTTCGCGAGGAAAACGCGGTGATGGGCACGCGGTTAAACAAGTTGTGTCCGAAAAATTGTGCATGGGTGCTTAACCAAGAAAATATTTTCAGTAGAAACAACATGGACCGCGAAAAGTACCAAGAACTTGTGTCGACTTTTTTCGAATGGAATAAGCCTGCAATCTCGCAGATTTTTTCCGAACTTCTCTCGGCGGTTGCGGCGGAGGGAGATTTGACTCCTGCCGGACTGATGAGTCAAAACTACGAAACGGCCCGAGCCAATCCCGAAATTCATGTGCTTCCCGGGAACTTGAAAGACGCAAGGGATGCGATCTTTCCTTATTTTTGGGGAACGGATAGTTGGTACAACCCGTTGCATCTGGAAAACGTAAAGGGACCGGCCAATCACGCCTCCCTCATTGGGGCTCTTGCCTGCTTGCTCAAGAATCCCAACTTGTGCACCGACCGTTACAGTCAACGGTCCAACGAACTTGAAGTCAAAGCGGTTACTACGTTAGCCAATTTGATCTTCTACCATACCGACGATCCTTGGGGGGTTTTTACTATCGGCGGAACTATTTCGAACTTGTACGGTGCCAAGATTGGACTTGAGCGTGTATTGCCCGGCGCAATGCGTTCCGGCTTAATTGGCCACCGCATCGTTGGCATCTGCTCTCAAGCAGGCCACTACTCCAATCAAACCGTAGCTGGCTGGCTCGGAATTGGTACTCAAAATCTCATCGAAATTCCGACCGACGAAAAACTGGCAATGCGAATCGATCTGCTTGAGGCCAAGCTCGACGAACTGTACAGCTCCAACATCAAGGTTGCTTACGTTTGCGCCACCTTCGGCACAACCGATGGATTTGGAATCGATAATATCCAAGCGATACGCGAACTACTGGTTGTCAAGAGCAAGCAGTATTCTGTCCCAATGCCGCAACTCCATGCTGATGCCGCCGTCGGTTGGGCCATGGTAATGCTCACCGACTACGATACTTCTAAAAACCCATTGCATATGGAAACGGGACTCTTGGACATCGTTCGTTCAGTTCAAATCAAGAACAGAGGACTGCGTTTCGCGGACAGCGTTACCATCGATTTTCATAAGCTTGGACGCGGCCATTATCCATCAAGCGCGTTCATTGTGAATCGACGCGAAGACCTGAAGTATTTGGCAAGAACAGTTTCAGATACTCCCTATTTTTCTGATGCAGACGCCAGCCGTGATCCGGCTCTGTTTACGCTTGAGTGCTCTCGGCCAGGGCTAGGTCCATACAGCGTCATCGCATCGCTCAATGGAATAGGATTGACAGGCTGGCAAATGCTGACTGCGCGTGCACTGGAGTTAACACAACGGCTCAAAGATAGGCTTTCGAAAATCGAGTATTGCAAAGTACTCAATGCAGACACTCATGGCGTCTCTGTGAATTGGTGGGTATTGCCTAAAGGCCGAAATGCAGAGGATATCTACCAGCGGCTGGTACGCAACGAATTGACACCGGAACAGATCGCCCGATACCTGCCAGAAGTTCGACAATTGTTCGACAAGCGATCCAAAATGATGGACCCGGCGTTGGACGCTCTGCTGGGGTTTACCACCAGCTACGGTTATTGCCCAAATGGTATCGACATCCCAGCTTGGAAGGCAGTTTTTTTCAATCCCAAGACGACCGATGAAATCGTCGACCGCATTGCATACGGTATCGAGGAACTATAGCTGTGTATGCTATTTCCAAGCACGGAGCAACCCATCCGCCCAGGCGGCTGCTTTGTCGTCGAGCTTTGGGCGAGCCGGATGGCTATAATCGATCGATGTGTAGCGACCGCGCCGATAACACTCGCCCAACAGTGGCTGCAATTGCAACACAACATCTGCGTCGGTCGGTCGTAGCGGAATGCGGAAGTTGGGAACGGGCTGGTCTATGGCGATCGAGATGATCTCCGCTTGCTCAGGCCGATAGGATCGACGAATGCATACGATGTAGGGTGTGCGATTGTCCCAGGGTATAAGCCCTTCGGGAGCTGCGACGATAAACGTGCCGGTGCGAATGAAATCGATCTCGACCAGATTAACACCGGCTTCGATGTAATCGCGTTGCTTGCGACGATAAGCACTCCGGCCAGCCTCTTCTTGTTTATTGGCAGGGCTTAGCAGTTCGATGGCAGTGACAACTCGATTGCCGCTATTCAAGTCTATGATTTTAATATGTCTCTGAGTCGGGTGTTCGCTAGGTAGCGGTATGATTGTCGGCTCCGCAACGATCGCGTCTGCCACTGCAACCGCAGAGGATGAGTGGGCCTCCCGACGTTCTATCACTTTGACATCCGGATAGATCCAGCGCGACGACTCATCGAGATCGACGCACACGCTTTCTTCGACACGCGCCTGCAAGTCGCTCGGCAATTGCTCGGTGATCTGATCGCTAATATAAACCATCAGCCGAGTATGCACGTCGCCCCAGTGTTGCTCGAGGTAAGGATCAACTCCTGGAAATGGACTCTTCATCGCTTCGCACTCTTTTTGCGGTTTTATACGTCAAACTAACTAGTAAGTATTCTAACCAATAGTCCGACAATTGTCTTCTCGCAGTTCCTGCGTTAGCTCGCCTGCGCACCAGACTTGGCTCGCCTACCAGCTTGTCTGTCAGGAAGCAAGGTTCGGTCAACCAGAAATCGTTCATGAATCGAAGTCTCGCCATATTTACTTTGGCTCG
>JAYTVM010000234.1:0-5543 GCA_043743995.1 Pirellula sp.
TAGTTTTTTGTCACTGCCTGGTGGAAACACATGTTTCTCGCCTTTGATTTAGGAGCATTTGTTCGTGGGTGTAAAGAAAACAGGTCGAGGTCGTCGTAAGGTTGGTCGTAAGAAGAGGCGAATGCGTGCTAGGATCCGGCACAGAAAGAAATAGAGGATTGGGTGGGAAATGGCGAAAATCGCCATTTTATTCAGCCCTACCTTCGTCTACGTCTCTTCGAATTCCAAAAATTCCACTATCCCGGAGTTTTCGATTGCGCGGGTGGCCGGCTCGAATTATACTCCGGGTATGTTTTTGTTGGGAACTTGGTCTACTATCGGAGTTCGCCGAGTTTCCTTCGTCTGCTCCCGTGTGGAACATCAAACTGTGAAAACCTGGGTTTTTCAATCTCTTTTGATCGCAGCGGCCCTGTCTTTCCAAATTGGAACCAGTCGCGCCCAGTCTACGTCTCCAAGCGATTCCGCAGCGGGTCCAACTAGTCGCAGTTTGGCACCTCGCAAGCTTGCGAGTGGTGTTATGACGGTTGTGAAGCCTGACCAAGATTCGGAAGACACTGCGCTCGGACCGTTCGATTTGGATTTCGTCGCCAAACATCCGGAGCTTGAGTGGGCGGCACCGGATTTCCCTCAGAATAAGCCGCATTTTGCATCTCCCAGCGAGACGCTGTTATCGCTTTCTCGAGACGTCATTTTCCGTCACGACGTTTGGGGGCTCGAGTTTTCCTTTAAACCGGCCAGGCTCATCCAAGTCGACATACCGCAGCCAAGTGGGAAATTGCAGCGCAAGGTGGTTTGGTACATCGTTTACAAAGTTCGTTACACGGGTGAGGATTTGTCGCCAAGGCTAGCTTTGGATGTCCCTGGGGCTCCAGAAAAAGTCCAATTCGAATCAGTCCGTTTTCTCCCGCGTTTTTCGCTGCTAAGCAAAGAACGGAACCTCAACTTGGCCGCCCAGATCTTACCGGCCGCCAAGGAAGCGATCGCGGTCCGAGAGCGCATTGGCAAGCCGCTTTACGATCACATTGAGATTGGAAAGATGGATATTTCGGCCAGCACTCTTGAAGAGGACAAGTCGGTTTGGGGCGTTGCTACTTGGGCAGACGTCGATCCAAGATTGGATTTTTTCGCGATCGACGTGCGTGGTTTGACGAATGCATTCAAAATACGAATCGATTCGGATGGAAAAAAGAATTTCGATCGAAAGACCCTCCGGATCTACTTCTGGCGCCCAGGGGACGCAATCGACGAGTCGAAGGACCGGATTTTGCTGGGGTTGCCTGCATTCGAAAACAAGGACCGTGTCGAATATTATCTAAAGCAGTTTAACCTCAAAGAACGCCTTGATTATCAGTGGATTTACCGCTAAACTTTCGCCCCGCGTTCGCGGAGAGAATTAGCTGGTTTTGACAATCCAACTCGGCACAGGTAGTTAGGCATAGGCAGTTAAATGGCACATAAAAAAGGTCAAGGATCCACACGAAACGGTCGTGATTCCAACGCACAGCGTCGCGGCGTAAAGAAATTTGGTGGCGAAAAGGTCATTTCTGGTAACATTCTTATCCGTCAAGTCGGAACGAAATGGCATCCAGGATGCAACGTCGGGATGGGCAAGGACTACACGATTTACTCGCTTGTCGAAGGCAACGTCTATTTCGATCGAGAAGGTCGCCGCATCAACGTTCGAATTGCTGAATCTGCTTAGCCATTCGACAGATTTGTTATGAATGGAGCCGACTCCAGGCTCTGACACTTTGGTTCCAGCCAAGATCTGATCTTTTATCATGTTTGTCGACCGTGTTGAAATTGAAGCCATCTCTGGTAAAGGTGGTAGCGGTTGCATGGCTTTCCGCCGAGAAAAACACGTTCCTCGCGGGGGTCCGTGCGGTGGTGATGGTGGGAGTGGTGGCAGCGTTATCATCCGTGCCAAAGCTGGCGTGAACTCCCTTGTTCAATTTGCCCATCAGCGCCATTGGCGAGCCGAAAACGGCACACCTGGACAAGGAGCAGATTGCCACGGAAAGAGTGGTGAAGATCTTATCCTCGTCGTTCCTCCAGGGACCGTATTGATGGACCGTGATTCAGGCATGATCTTAAGGGACTTGGTCAATCCCGGGGACGAGATCGTGGCGGCCCGAGGTGGGCGGGGCGGATGGGGTAACACCCACTTTAAATCCTCCACCAACCAAGCTCCTCGCGACACGACCGACGGCGGCGCGGGCGAACAACGTCGATTGATTTTCGAATTGAAAGCCATCGCTGACGTGGGACTGGTTGGGATGCCAAATGCGGGAAAGAGCACTCTGCTAAGCCGGCTTTCGAGAGCCCGTCCCGAAATCGCCGACTACCCATTTACGACCAAATTTCCGAACCTCGGCTTAGTATCGGTGGACATCGATCGCAACTTTGTCATGGCGGATATTCCAGGGCTTATCGAGGGTGCTGCACAGGGGTCCGGTCTCGGCCACGACTTTCTGAGGCACATCATGCGGGCTGGTATTTTGGTGCATCTTGTGGAACCGATGCCGATGGATCAATCGGATCCCATTGGAAACTACCATGCAATTCGTAAAGAGCTTGCCGACTACAGCAGTGATCTGGCGGCCAGGCCAGAAATCTTGGCGATTACCAAAGCGGAACTACCGGACGCTGAGCTCGTTCACGAGATGTTGTGCGAAAACCTGGGGCGAAAAGATATTTTCCTCATCAGTGCGGTAACTGGCCAGGGGCTCAACACACTGGTCAACAAGATCGCAACCTTACTGGCTGAGCAAAACGCGGAACTTGCTGCCGTCGCGCCATGATCTTGGTCGATATAGGCAATAGCGGTTTGCGTGCATCGCGAGTCGCTGACGGTCATTTGTTTCGCGATGAAAAGGTATATCGGCTTTCTTGGTCCGCTACGGTCGGAGCCATTCGGAAGCCATCGCCTGAACAAGAAGCTGCACCGGACCAACGCTGGTGCAAACTAGAGGATCGCTCCGCGTTCGATTGGCTTGTCTCTCAGTTTATCGCCACTGCAAAGGAACCGTGGTTTGTGTCGTGTGTCCAGCGACATGCGCTTGAGCAGTTGCAAGCTAGTTTGACATCGAGTGGATTGAGTATCTCTCTAAAGGTCGTTACTTATTCGGACATTCCGATGACGATCGATGTCCAATCGCCAGAAAAGACCGGGGTCGATCGCTTGCTTGCGGCATTCGGTGCCTATCGTCACATCAACCAATCGACGTCGAGCCCCCAACCAGTCATCGTTATTCAAGCGGGCACCGCGGTGACGGTAGACTTGGTAGATGCGTCCGGAGTTTTTCGCGGTGGTTCCATCATGCCCGGGTTGGGGCTTTCGCTGCAACTTTTGGCGGCCGGAACGGATTTGCTTCCTTGGCTGGGCAACCACGCGGTCGATGTGCGTCCAATCTTGCCAGGCAAGAACACCGAACAAGCCATTGCGGCGGGAGTCAATGCAGCTTTGGTTGGCGGCGCGTCCCATCTGGTCGAGCGTTACCGAAGCGAGAACCCATCGGACGCAGCCATCCAAGCAATCGTCACTGGCGGTGACGGGGGTCTGCTCATGCCACACATTGCCTCACCCGCCGAGTTGGTGAACCACGTCGTGTTACGTGGTCTTAGCCACATTGGTAGTGGTTCGTGAGGGATCGCCAATATCGTCCTGAATACGTGAGATAGGCTTCCAGCCTGTCGAGCTGAAAACGACAGGCTAGAAGCCTATCCCACCGCAGAAATCAGACATTTAGGCGAGGGGCAGTTTGAAATCGACCTATAAACTGGGTGGCACGCTTAAACTGAGTGGCACGCTCTGAGGTACGAAGGGCGTGGTGAATCGCTAGAGTCATTTGCCACACTTCCCACGCCCATCGCTAATCGCTTTGGGCGTGCCACACGGTGGACTGGCCAACCTGGAATGGTAGTCTTCTGTCTGCGCTCGTCTTATTGATCGCACGATCCTAAGCCACGCGGCGGTAGTCGGCGTCGCTCATGTTGTCTCCGTCCATCGGTAGGGTGCCTTCGTCGGACTGGATCAGTTTCGACATGATGAACCTTGCGGTCGCATTGCTTGCTCCGGGTTTTGCGAATTGTGCGGCAAGAGCGTTTAGGTTTCGACGCTGCGACATGCGATAGTCCGAGTCACCCAAAAGCCTAGACATCTCCGCGGTAACGTCCTCGATCGATTTCAAAGCGGACTTCGAGTTGAGCTTGCCATGCGACAAAAACTCAGGCAAGACTTGCTTGTCTGCAATGAGGTTGGGTAACGACATCCGCTTGCACTTCACCAGCAGCTTGGCCATCGTGTAAGTCGTTTGACTGAGATGGTACATGACCGCGGCGGGTTTGCCTCTGGCCATCAACTCCAAGGAAACCGAACCGCTCTTCATCAACGAACAATCGCTCAACTCAATGATCTCACTGGTCTTGCCGGCGAAAATGTGTATTGGCAACCTTGCATCCGTACTCTTCAGTTGAGAACGGCACCAAAGTGCATGCGAGTCTTTGATCGCAGCGACCAAGAACTGTGCCTGTGGATGCTTAACCGCTAGTTTGCGAATCACTTCAAGTTGCAGCGGCCAAATGTTGTGCACTTCGTGGTCGCGCGAGCCCGGCAAAACAGCGACTTGAAGCGTCTTATTGTCCCGCCATTTGTCGACGAATCGTACATCCAACGCTTGTTGAGCCACCGCATCGAAAAATGGATGGCCTACGTAGTGTGCGTCGACATTCCGCTGTTTGAACCAGGGTGTCTCAAACGGTAGATTGCATAGGACATGGTCGACATAGCGACGCATTTTCTTCACTCGCCAACCACCCCACGCCCACAACTGAGGTGGCAGGTAGTAGAAAACGGGCAAGCCGTACTTTTTGGCGCGTTTGGCAATGTGCCAATTGAAACCAGGGAAGTCGACGAGAACGACTCCATCTACGTCGCCGCGAGCAAAACTCTGTTCCGCCAAGTTAGCCACGCGGAAGAACTCTCTAAGCTTCGGCAATACCTCGGCAAACCCCATCACCGCTAAACTCGTGAGGTCGTAATCCAATTCCAACCCCGCTTGGATCATGCGGCAGCCTCCCAACCCCCGAAACGTCGACGAGGGGGAGATTTGTTGAATGGCTCGAATCAAATTGGCTGCGTGCAGATCGCCACTCGGTTCGCCAACTGAGAAGAAAAGTCGTTGTCCCATAAAGCTTTCCGTGAAGTCTTGATCGGACATAGTGGTAAATTTGACGACACTGGGACTTGGTGTCCACAAAAAGTGATCTCGAATTGATTTTTCGGTAGGCGAACCGCTCATGCCTAACTCTCTTTTTCGTTTATACGGGAAACGGTTCAAACGAGGCAATACGATCAAACCTTAGTGCGGCTTAAGTAAAGATTAACGTCCCGATCTGCCTGCGATTTGCTCAAAAACAAGAATCGGTTAGCATATTCGAAGATTGTCGCCTTTCGCTCCGCGAAAGCAGCGTCCGTCATCGCTACTTTTGCGGAGCAAAAGGCGACAATGCTAGCACGCAGGCTGGCCCGAAATCCAGCGTTG
>JAYTVM010000235.1:0-1734 GCA_043743995.1 Pirellula sp.
GTTGCTTTTCAACGAGTGTTGGCTCACAAAGCCAGCCAGACCGGTGCAATCACTGCTCAAATGATCAACGACGCGCAATGGATTGCAGACATCGAGCTGACGGATAGCGAAAAAGCAACACTCGTGAAACAACTTCAGGACCAATCGGAGAATGAGCGGAAGTTGCGAGCGTTGAACATTGACGCTGACACTGGGCCAGCCATGGCTTTCTTACCCCATTTCTTTGCCGAGCATTTACCTGATGAAGATTCGGAAAAGCAACGCATCGTGAATACCGCGCACACGATCGACTCTTCCTGGTCGATCCTCGCCAAACAAAGTGGCCCAAGTCAAATAGACTGGAAAGACGAGTTCGCAATTGCGGGTTCTGGAATCGTCGAACAAGCCAACGCACTCCGAACTGGCAAAATAACCAGTCAACGCTTGACCGAATTGTACTTGAGTCGACTAAAGACATTTGACCCCATCTTGCGTTGTATCGTGACGCTGACCGAAGAGCTGGCATTGCGACAAGCAAAGCTGGCCGATAAAGAGCTTAAGGAGGGTAAGGACCGTGGTTTGTTGCACGGGATCCCTTGGGGAGCAAAGGACATTATTGCAGTCCCACCTTTTCCAACGACTTGGGGAGCGAAGCCTTACCGTGAAACGATGCGTCCTAATCTTGCCACCGTAGCCCACCGCCTCAACGAAGCGGGCGCCGTCATGTTGGGAAAACTCGCTGTCGGAACGTTGGCCATGGGGGATATTTGGCACGACGCGACCACCAAAAATCCGTGGAACGTCGAACAGGGTAGCTCCGGCTCATCGGCGGGAAGCTGTTCTGCGGTCGGCGCTGGATTATGCACCTTTGCCTTAGGTACCGAAACTCTTGGCAGCATTGTCTCCCCAGCTCGCCGATGCCGAGTCATGGGCTTGAGACCATCCTTCGGCAGAGTGAGTCGATACGGATGCATGACGCTGGCTTGGAGCATGGATAAAGTAGGACCCATAGCCAGACACGCCATGGATTGCGGGATCGTATTGAATATCATTCAAGGGACTGATGGCATGGACCCGACAGTTGTTGATCGACCACTTGTTTTGCCACCGCAATTCGCGGTAAAGAAACTGCGTGTCGGTTACGTCAAGACGCAAATGTCGGAAAGCGAACAATTGGTATTCGACCGGCTTCAAAGCGACGGTGCAGAGATGATTGCGATCGAATTCCCGCGTACCATTCCGGAGGAAGCGCTCATGGTGGGGTTGGATGTCGAGTCGGCAGCTATGCACGACTCACTCATTCGATCCGTAGAATCCGATGGCGACTTGGGTCTTTGGGGACCTTCGTTTCGCAAGTCGCAGTTTGCGAGAGGCATCCATTACATCCAGAGCATGCGAGCTAGAACCATGCTGATTCAAGAGACCGAGCGAGTATTGCGGAAAGTAGATATCGTCCTAGGAAGTGATGACCTTGTTCGAACGAACTTAACTGGGCATCCAAGTATGGTTGTTCGGTTTGGTTCTCAAGAAATGCCGGCGTCTCGGCGAGGAACGGAGCAAGACGCAAGCGACACGGGTAAACCAAAGGTTTTTGCACCTCGCGTCATCAAGCTGACAGCCAAGTACTTCGGAGATGCTTGGCTGGTTGCTGCTGCAGATTACCTAGAAAGGCAAATGCCTTCTTCTCCACGCTTGCCAAGCATGTTTGAATCCCGGCTTTAGGTTGAGCGGGAGCTTGTCTCCCCTCAACCTTGT
>JAYTVM010000236.1:0-1728 GCA_043743995.1 Pirellula sp.
CAGCCGTTCCCGGTTAGTAGTAGTTTTCTAGTTTCTGAAGGGTAAGGCGTTCTTTTCCCGCACTGTTTTTTTCTTGCCAGGGTTCGGTCTGCGTGTTCCTGCGGTCGTCTTGGATCGCAGACGTGCCGATTTTTTCCGTTGGAGGGTGTTTCTTTCGATGATAGCCAGAGGTTGATTTACCCGCCATTGGCAAGTGTCGTGTATCGCAGGACGACGAATCAATCTGTGTTTCAAGCCAATTCGTGCTTAGCTGCTGTTGAATTGAGTCATCTGCTGGCCACGTGTCTTGCCGTAAATGATCGCTTGATAGAGGCTGATCCAACTTGTCAGAGACAGAACTTCGAAGCAGCAGCGAATATGGTGCCAGTAAGCTCGACGTGTATTGAACTTCCCCATCGCCTTTGCGAACAAAGGGCAACATGTTTGCTGCACTTGATCGACAAGAAATGCCAGTATCGTGAGTGTTGCGAAGACCGTGGATAGATTCTTTTGCCCGTGACCAAAGTTGTGTTCGAGGTGGTAACCTTGGTTCTTTAGCGTATTGAATGTCTCGTTCTCAATCTTCCATCGCGAGCGTCCGCCCCGAACCAAATGGAGCACGTTCTCAGGAGTTACTTCCAACTGCGTGACCCAGCTATACCGCTGCGTTACGGCAAGCTGATCGTCGAATTCCATATGCTGAATGAACTTGACCGCAATGTCTGGGTGTGAGGCGTTGAGTTGCAAATGGTCATGCCACTGCGTCTGCATTGCAGGCGAACTTCCATTAACTTCCACTGACAGATTTTTTACTTGCCCCAACTCATTCATCTTCATGAAGTTATCGAACAGGAACGTATGGTCCCCAGGCTTAGCGCCCAAAAGAAACTCGAAGTTCAGCGAGATAAGATCTTGGATATGCGGGCCATTGCTGGCTAATCCGTCTTCGATGACGATGCACTTCAACTTTGGATGCATTTTTCGAATCGTGTGCAATAGGCGCCTCACGGCGTTTCGTTCGCAATCGTTCTTGTTGTCGCCATCTTGCTGGACGATGGGCTCAAGCGCGATTGGAAAAACGGTCTTGCGGTCAGGATGCACCAACACCGCGACCACCAATTGATGCGAATACTGGGTTTTGCCCTTCTTTCGTTCCTTCACTAAACACTGTGGGCATCGAATCGTGGTAGAGGAAAAATAGCCGGTTCCATCGATAGCCAGCAAGTATTTGCCATCCTGAAACGCGAAATCTTTGAGGACCCCGCCACGTTGTAATTCGTAGAAGATGTCGGCAAAGCATTCGTTGAGATGCTTGGGATCCACCTGGTCAAGGATCTCGCGATGCTGTGTGTCGCTTGGAATAGACTTGATTCGGTAGAGATTCATTAGGCTCTGGTCTTGGCGACGCTGATCGAACGCGAGCAGCGAGGGATCTTTGAGAGAAAACATGGCGAATGCGGCCATTAAGCAATCAGCCAGAGTGTGGTCAGTACTTGCGGCGCGACGCGGATCGGGAATTGCTTCGAAACGTTCACGCAGCCCTTGGATCAAAGAGTCGATGGAAAGATACTCACGCGCTTCAAGCAAACTGGACTTGGTCATGATTGGCCTCCTGTGGCAGGAACCAACATAAGGTAAACTCAACAAACCGATGGGATCAAAAAGCAGGAATTTCGAAAATTCATCGCGCCGCGATAGCATTCACTCGCGTTAGAATTCGTTGGACTTTGACGCTTGCCGGGAATCGCT
>JAYTVM010000237.1:0-5502 GCA_043743995.1 Pirellula sp.
TTGCGAGTTGACCAAAACCTTGGAATGATACTAAATGTCGAAACATTGTTCGACGAAGGGACTCGTTCCATTCAATCTTCGGACCTTACGGGACAAGCCCGTCACCAATTCACAACCTTGGTGACCAACCCAAGTGGCCTGCGTTCGTTGTCTTTGTTCGACGGTATCGAAGACGCTGTTCGAGAAGCATTGCGAACTGGTAAAACACATCTCAATGTGCGACTTAGTACTTCGTCACTGAATGTGACGTTAAACGTCAAGCCTTCGTTCGCTCCAGCCGTCAATGGCGATGTGGCGGGCGCAGGCAATACGCGGCTGACTGTAACGCCAACGCCAGGAGCGCTCTTAGACTTATACAATGATGGCGGTGAACGACTCGCGACCGGGAAGTCATTGGTTGATCTACGCAACTTCGACGCCGGCACGTATTACGTGCGAGCGTTTACGCCGATGCCTCTTGTCGGTGCTTTGCCAATCACGATTGAAATTGGAGCACCGCCTGCAGGTCAAACACGACCGCATTACGAAAACTCAGATCAAGATGTTCTTCGCGGCGGAGACGGCACCGATACTCTTGCGGGAAACAGCGACATAGATCGACTGTTTGGCGACGCGGGCCATGATTTATTTATCACGGATGTGTTGTATGCAACATCCAGCGGATCGGCAGTACAGGTCGTTCTGGCCGGTCCTGAAGTACGTGATCTTAATTCGCTAGAGGACTTTCCGCTTGTTAACTTGCCGTCGAGTGAATCGCTTGTCAATGTCCTCGTTGCCCAGCTCGATCCGATCGTCAGCTTCAATGATTCAAGCCTGCGTGGGGAACTGGCCAAACAATTGCACATTCCGATCACGACTGCTTGGACGCCCACGTTGAGCCCCTATTTGGCCAGACCGATCCACGCTAGCGATCTTGCGAGCCTAATCGAATTGGATATCAGCTATCTCGCGCATGGTGACATAACTGGCCTGGAACACGCCATCAACCTCCGCAGCCTCAACTTATCAGGGACCGGAGTAGGCTCTATCGATCCGCTCGCAGTGAAAATCAGCACAACGCCGATCTCCGCCGGTGCGCCGCTCGGCCCTTCTCATTTGCGGTATCTCACGTTTGATAATTCCTTTGTCGACTTCCTCGAACCAATTGCGTTGTTGCACGATCTGAAAGGTTTGTCGTTGGATCAAAACTACATCGGTGACAACGGAAACCTAATTCCGCTAACAGACCTTAAGAACCTTGAGTTTTTAAGTATCGACGAGAACAACTTGAGCAAACTTCCAGGCTTGCTATCACCCTTGGCTGGACTGACAAAGCTGCGAACGGTTAGCTTGGCTAGAAACTTCATCAGCGACATCTCTGCGGTGGCGTATCTGGACAAGCTTGAACATGGTTACTTTGACCACAACAACATAGCCAGGATAGACGCCTTGGTAGGTCAGTGGATCGCTGATGACGCATCTGTTCCAAATGGTCACACGCTCAGCGCTAGCTTTACGCAAACTGGCAATTGGCAACGCAACATTCAAGCTGTGCCAGGCGTTGTGAACGGCGACTACCACTTCCATGTGCCTAATAGTGGTGAAACCGCCGTTGCGAAGTGGCAGTTCACCGATTTGATACCTGGCGATTATGAGGTTTGGGTGACATGGCCTGAGTTCGCCGATCGCGCATCCAATGCTTCGTTTGTGATTGAGCGGCCTACCGCCTTCACCGATGGCTTGCCAGTCCTGACCCGTGATACCGTAATAGTCGATCAACGAGTTGGGTCGAATGGGATGATTCTGGGTGGCGTAACGTGGAAGTTACTCACGAATGTTTCGCTGATTGCAGACCCTACTACAGTAGCAAAATCAGGGGGATTGAGCGTGTCTCTGCAAGATTTGCTAACGGCACCAGCCAATGGCGTAATCGCAGCAGACGCAGTCCGTCTAATACGAAAGTTACAGCCTCTGAAAACAGAATTATTGACATTGAACGATAATCCTCTCGACAACCTGGCGATGGAATTCGTTTCGACGATCCTTGTACCCGCGTTGGAAGACCGCAGCGGCACCACTCCTTGGAAGGAGGTTCGGTACAGTCTCAATCCTAACGCGCCCACGATCACTCGGACAACACCGATAAGTATCCCAATTGTTGAAACGAGCATCATTACTGGCGTTCCTGGCTATGTCGCACCGATTGCCGGCGATTTAGATGGTGGAGGTATCACGCTGAGTTACGCGAGCGATTCGCCACCACTCGAAGTCAATACTGCGAGTAGGTATTTCCGTGGTAACGATGCAGTGGTACTTCCCGATACTCTGCAAAAATACTCCGCCAGCGACGTGGCTTTTGAATTTTGGTTTTCGACGACGAATAATGGTGCTCAAACACTTCTTTCCGCGGTCGCCACGAACGGTGCCAACTTACTCCGAATTGGAACCCAACATGTGGCTGGAGCAGTTGACTCGACGGTCACCATTCAGCTTGGCGGTGTTGTTACGTCCGTCAATGCATTCCGTAATTTGACCGATGGCAAGCCACGCCATTTGTACGTCGCATTGAACAATTTAGGGCAAGCGAGCGCCACAGCATCGATCTACATCGATGGAAATCTCGTGGCATCTCCCACCATCACATCGGGGGTTATCACTCTGGACAGTGTTGTGTTGGGACAGGCACAAACTTCCGTAGGAGGCGGCTATATCGCCTCCAATGCGTTTATTGGAACACTGGACGAACTTCGAATTTGGTCGAAGCCACGTTCGCCGATTCAAATTACCGGGGACCGAAGTCTGCGATTAACGAGTTACGAACCGTTCCTCCGGGCGGACTACACTTTTGACGACGTTGCCAATAGTCCAACCGCATTGGACAACGCAAAGGACTCGGCACGTTCGGCCAACATCTTGGGCTGGTGGCGCGCCGAAGGCAATGCGACGGACGTTGTGACCGGAGTTGTAGGTCAAGCTAGAAATGGAGCTGTCTATTCGAATAGTTTTGACAACAATCGCCAGGCCTTTGGCTTCGATGGGATCGATGACTACATCAATATTCCAAACAACGCATCACAGAACCCAAGCGGTCAGATTACGATCGAAGCCTGGGTCTATCCCACAGCCAGTAAAACCGCATTGATCGCCGGAAAAGTCAATGGTTTTCAGCTCTATACTTTTTCGAATAATACCGTAGGGCTATCCTTACCCGGCGTTTCAACACTCTCTTCCGTTTCAGCGCTGCCACTCAATCAGTGGTCCCATGTGGCAGGGGTCTACCAGCCCTTTCTCGGCGGTCGTATCGCCATTTATATCAATGGCGTACAGAATGCGTCGTCCACAGCGCCAGCGGGGCCCATTACGGTCTCGACAAATCCGTTGCAAATCGGTGGACTCAGCGTTCCAGGCGTTTTTACAGGTGCGTTCTTCCAAGGCAAGATCGATGAGGTTGGGATCTATGGGCAAGCACTGTCGACAACCCATTTTGTTGACATCTATTCCAACGGTCTCCCTCATCATGGCATTTATGGTGACGCGGTAGGCGGCACAGGCAACACGGCACAGGCACCCCAGTCCGTTCCCGGGCTGACGAGTGTCCTTGGAAACGGATTGCTCGTTAACTCGGTCAACGGTTCGCTCCGCCAACTGGCCGGATTCTCAGGGTTGGCGAAAGTTTACACAACCGCCGCCGACAACTTAACCGCTACAGCAGGTTTCGGTCGCACGGCGACTGCTATCCAAGACGTTTACGTCGGTAAATTCACTGGAATCTATGGAACGAAGTTCGACGACGTCAACGGTAATGGTATTCGAAATGCGGGCGAATCCGGTGTTGAAGGCTGGCGAATTTTCCTCGATGCAAATGGCGACAGCATTGCCGACCAGTCGACACTGACGGATCGAAATGGAGACTACGTGTTCACGAACTTACCATGGTCTGCGACCGGGCACTCTGTCTGGCAAGCGAGCAGTCCAGCTTTGGTAGAAACGGTAACGCGCTACGACGGTATTGCAGTCAATGCAACGACTCATTTGGCAACCTATGACTTCGGTGGCCAACCGCAAGCAAGAATACAGGTAACCTCCGACGGCACCAATGGATTGATTCCGCCCGCGCTAGAGGGACAACTCGTCTTCTTGTCCGCATCCGCCAATCCCAACTTGATCGATCCGCACTTTCAATGGACAATCGTTAGCGAACAGGGTGCGCCTCGAACGTTTACGGATCCAGGGGACTCGGCAACCGCCACGTTTACACCGCTGAATCAAGGCGACTTCTTAGTCACCTTGGTCGTCTCGTCGGCGGTTGGTGCCGCAACTCCTTACTCGTATACTACGACAACGCGGGTCATCGCTCGCAATGTGATACCGACCCTCATCTCGGCCACGCCACCGGTCGCCTGGTCTGAAGGTGAGGATTTGCTAATTGACGTGGTTGCAACCGACATAGATCCATTGGAATACGTACTCGATGTGGACGTCAACGGAGATGGAAGTTTTAATAGCCCGAGCGATGTGCACTTGGTGCGAGCTCTTGGGCAGAGTATTCCTTGGTCCAGTATCCTTTCAGCGGGGATAGCTGATGGCACCGTAACATCCAGTGCCCGAGCAAGTGTGCGAGACAACGACGGTGGTTTTTCCGACTTTGCATTTTTCGCGCTAACGCTCAATAACGCGAGTCCGGCTGTCAATGCCGGCGGCAACTATGCGATCACCGAAGGGGACGATTTGCATTTGTCGGCGACGGCAACTGACCCAGCCGGTACAGCCGATCCACTCTCGTTCGCTTGGGACCTGGACAACGATGGACAGTACGACGATGCTGTCGGAGCATCTCCAACAATCACTTGGCAACGGCTTATTGCTTTAGGACTTGGCAACGGGCCAGCAAATTATCCAATCGCAGTACGTGCAACGGATGACGCTAACGCGTTTGGAACCGATTCGGTATTGTTCTCCGTCTCTAATCGGCCGCCTGTGATCACATCGATCGGAACGGATGCGACAATCGAAGAAGGTGTTGTCGTCACACTCTCGGGATTGTTTACCGATCCGAGTGCGAGCGATACGCACACACTCGCTTGGACCGTTACCAAGAATGGAGCCGCCTATACAACCGGCAGCGAACCCACTCTGAATTTCATCCCGAACGATCAAGGCAATTACGGTGTAACATTGATTGTAACCGATAGCGACGGTGCAAGCGATTCGAAGTCGATCACAATCACAGCCACGAATGTCGCCCCACGTGCGACTATTAATTTACCAACTTCACCACGCGAAGGTGTCAACACGATTCGCTTCACTACGTTGCTCGACGGTCCGTCTGATTTGGCGGCTGGGTTGCTTTTCAGCATTGACATCGGTGACGATGGTTTATTCGAAGTCGTCGATTCAAACCTGTCGAATGTCGACATTGTTCTACCGGACCAAGGGACGTATCCCCTTCGACTGAGAGTCAAGGACAAAGATATCGCCTCACGCGAATACTCTCGTACCATTGTCGCCGAAAACGCACCGCCA
>JAYTVM010000238.1:0-20832 GCA_043743995.1 Pirellula sp.
CACTGTCGGATACAGGGCGGTAACGTTACCCTGACTAGGACTTCCACCCAGCAAATCAATCGCCTTTAAAGGCGCACTCGCCTTTTGCTCCGCAAAAGATGCGCAACTTTCGCGGAGCGAAAGGCGACAATCATCTAAAAAGCTGGGATGAATCCCAGCTCTCCAAAATTACGTCGTCTGCTTGTAACCCAATCGCCCCAGGACTCCAAGTAGCTCATCGGTGGTTATGTACCGGCGGTGATGGTCTACTTTGTAAGCGTCAATGGCTTCTGCCAACTGACGCCCCTCTTTGGAAAGGTTTTGATAGGAATTACCGAATTGCCTTCTCTCGCCTCGTTCACCTGCGCCTGATTGTTGCCGTCGATCCACGAACGTAGCATCCGCGACGGGCTGGGATGGAGTAAGCGAAGAAGCCTGACTCATGATACGTTGTTCCTAGCGAATGGACTTTGGACGGAATTGAGTTGGAGAGAGCTAACTCAAACCTAGGCCACGCATAGGAATAGGCAAACAGCTTTTCTTTGGATAGAGCCGGGGTCGAAACCGCCAAATGACGATTGCAACGATTAGTCCGATTTACCCTTTGACGTTGGTCTACCCTTTGAGGTTGGTCGCGGGCTTGTCCCCCACCAACCTTGTTTTGGCGTCCTAACGGCCAGCACTCGCAAATCGACCCGTTCCCCACTGCTTTGCCCGCCTCCGGCGGGCAAAGCAGTGGGAAACGGGAATTGGGACGCCCAATCGTATAGTACGCCAAAACGCATCCGTCGGGGTCAAGCCCCGAACGGATGGCTAGCAATGCCTAACTCTATCAATGTTCGGAATCTCACAACCAGATCCTGGCGACCCGACTAGCCGCCGAACATGCGTGTGAGGTTGATGGAATCGTTGATGATCACGGCCCCCATCAAACACAGCAAACCCAATACACCGACCATCGTCAACTTCATTTGCAACGCTTCGTCCACCGGCTTGCCCCGAACCGCTTCCGCGGTCAGAAACATCATGTGTCCACCATCCAGTGCAGGAATTGGCAAGAAGTTGATGATCGCTAAATTCGCGCTCAGCATGGTCAAGAACATCAGCAGGGGCGAAATCCCTTTGGAGGCTGCGTCGGTCGCTTCGACCGCAATCATGCCCGGTCCACCCACTACTTTGAAAGGCATCCTGCCCTTGACCAACAGCTCTAGGAACTCGAGGACGTTTCCCATCCGTCGACGAATCTCGCCAACTCCCATCAGGATCGCCGTGGCCATCGTGGGGGCTTTGTGCTCAAACTGCAGAGGAGTGAAGGAAACGCCACGTTCAGGCCAGAACCACTTGGTTTCCGTATGCACGTCCGCCTGGGTTTTGGCGACTTTGCCCTCGCGCTCGTAGCTGATTTCCACGGGCATTCCCGAGCGGAAAGCTTGCGCTAAATTATGGAAATACTGGATGTTGTGGCTCTTGTCCAACGGTGTCTCTTCGATGATGGCTTTGTAACCTGACACGAATACTTTGGACATGTACTCGGTGTCCTCTTTGCCGCTGCCGTCAAACTTAAATTGCTTGATCACATCCCCCGCGACGATCCCACTCTTGGACGCCAGCGAAGCTGCTTCGACGGCACTTACCACGTTCGATGGTGCATAGACGATTCCTGTTCCGGGTAACTCAAAGCCAGTCGGACCAAGAGAGCCTTCACCGCTGCTGATAACGAAATTTTCAGGTACTTGCCAATCCAATTGAATCCTTGTTTTGTCCTTATGCTCCAAAGTTAATGAAACGGACTTGCCGTGCATTGCTGAAACAATCAAGGGGAGAGTCAGTGCGTCCGAAATCGGCTGGCCATTGAATTCCACCAGTTCGTCCCCTTCGAGGACGCCTGCTGTGGCGGCTACGGAATCATCGCGGACGGCCACAATGGGCCCTGGCTTAAATCGCAACCCAAAACTCTTCATCGGAACGGGCGGCCATTCCACATCGACCGTTTTCCCCTGGCGTTTCACCTGCAATTGCAAAGTTTCACTCAGTCTCGGGTGCATTCTTTCGTTTAGCGAATACTCCATGGGAATATCGCTATGACTGGAGATTGGCAGCATCTCGCCATTGACTCCAACAATAATATCGGACTTCTCCAACTTTGGAATTATCTTGGTCGCATCCGTATAGCCCAATTGGATGTACTTGCCCACAGGTGGGTCTTTGCTGACAAGAGTCGTGGCTGCATTTGCGAGCCCGAGCGTCAATCGCTGAATGACCTTGGGGTCGGAGTGCGACGTCGTTCCAACAATTTTTTTGGTAAGCGTTGTTCCTTGTCGGTCGAAACTCAGTTCGACTTCCTTTTTGGGATCTCTCAATCCGTGAAAGATAACGGACATGGCCATGTCCCTAAACGATAGCTCCTGCTCTTTCAAGAAATCGATCTGAACGACCTTATCCCCGGCTGCCAATCCGTTCTTCCAAGCGGGATCGCCAGGGATGACTTCGCCGATAACGGCTGGATCGTATTTGACACCTGCGTGGAAAGCCCAGGCGGCCATCAACACTCCGAAGATCAAATTCATCACGACCCCGGCACTGATAATGACCATTCGAGCGCCGACGCTTTTGGCTGGGAACGACCGAGGGTCCAACTGAATCCGATCTGGATCGTCGGCAGATGCGTTGGGGTTCTCTTTCCGAATGCGCGCCAACTCTTCTTCGGCCCGCCGTGGATCGTCGTCCTGGCCGAGCATTTTCACGTAACCGCCCAGAGGAATAGCTCCGATTCCATATTCCGTCTCACCCCACTTGAAATGAACTAGTTTTGATGGCAAACGAAACGGCCCGATTTTGATTGGAACGTCAAAGCCGATGTAGAACTTCTCGCACTTTACGCCGAAAGCCTTGGCAGCCAGGAAGTGTCCGAGCTCATGCACAAAAATGACGAAGCCAAGCCCCAACGCCACCAGCATGATGTTGTAGAAGAAGGTCCCCCATTGCAGGATCAGACTAGGCTCCGTAAGTTCAGCAGCCAACACGGGCGTCATCCATTCGAAGTAGGAAATGGCCGAATGCGAAAAATCGGCAATCATCGCGAACGAAAAGGACAAGTCATTGTGGGAGAGGCTATCTAACATTTTAAGGTAATCCATCTTTGAACTTCTTGGCGTCCCCATCGATCCAGCTCCAAAAGCTCGGAAAGGGTCGGGGATGGAGAAAAATGATGATGATCGAGTACTTGACGACAAATGGTCGCAATCTCAGTCAACTTTATTCTATTGTCGAGGAACAGCTCTACGGAAGCTTCATTGGCAGCGTTCAGCACCGCGCCGCAGGTTCCACCTTTTTTCGCAACTTCAAATCCTAGTTGCAAAGCAGGGTAACGGTCCAGATCCGCAGGTTTCCAATCCAATTGCATTGGCTTTGTCCAGTCTATGCAAGGGCTGGGAGCTGGAACCCGATCTGGATAAGTAAGTGCGTATTGGATCGGCAAACGCATGTCCGGCGGACTCATTTGCCCGATCACCGATCCGTCGTTGAATTCTACCATGGAATGAATAATCGATTGCGGGTGTACGACAACCTCGATTTGATCCGCAGCCAAGTCGAATAGCCACTTGGCCTCAATGACTTCGAGGGCCTTGTTCATCATGGTGGCCGAGTCGACGGTGATCTTGCGTCCCATTTGCCAAGTCGGATGAGACAGAGCGTTGGCGATCGTTGCCGTGGATAGTTTGTCGATTGGCCAATCCCTCAGGGGGCCACCGCTAGCGGTCAGGATGATTCTCTTAACGTTTGATTTTTCGTGGCCAGCTTGCAAACATTGGAAAACCGCGCTGTGTTCGCTATCCACCGGCAAAATTTCGGCGCCGCTCGCTTTGGCCGCTTCCATCATCAACGAACCGGAAACAACCAACGACTCTTTGTTGGCCAAAGCCAGTCGTTTGCCGGCCTGGGCTGCCGCTAGCGCCGTTTCAAGGCCCGCGATTCCAACAATGGCCGCAACGACAATGTCAATTTCAGGACTTTGGACCAGCGAAACTAAGCGTTCCGTACCGGATTCGCGAACCGTAGTTGATACTGTCGAATTGGATTGGCCGTTTTGCCAACGTTTCACCTGGTCGTCGAGCGGTCCCGTCGCAAACGCAAATTTCGGCGAATACGCTTGTATTTGCTCTTCAAACAGTCCAAGTTGCGTGTGGCAAGAGATTGCAGTTAAACGAAAACGAGGATTTCCCTTGGAAATTACGTCCAGGGCCGCTCGTCCGATGCTACCTGTCGAGCCTAGAATGGCAACATTGCGAATTTGGCTCAACGAATATGTCTCCGATGGGAGTCCATCCCTGGGAGTTAAATCCTGCAGAGTCGTTGCATCCGTCGCAAAACGTTCCGGCCTCTACACTTATCGCTAGTATTTTAGGACCAACCTAAGAAAACCTCAACCTCAAACCCTGCCCAAGCCTCTCAGTCAGTGCATAATTGCGTATGTTAAGTCTGAGAAATGCTGTCATTAACTCCAATCCTATTTGCCTTCACTATCGCCAGTAGTATGCCTGAACCAACCAAACCGGAAAAAAAACCCGCTCCTTCGGCCAATGGAAACCCCAACAACACTTGGCTGATGTACGTGGTTCTCGCCTCCTTATTTATCGTAGGGGCCGTTAGCATCATAACTAGCTCAATGGTGCAGACCATTCGATTCCCGGATTTGATCCAACTCATTGAAAACACGAAGTTCAAAAAGGGTGGTTCGGGCGAACTGGACGCTGATTTTACAGGCAAGATCACTGTCCTTTCCGGCAGCAACTCGATTGAATTCAGCAACCTTCGAGAGGTGCAAGTCGACGACAACACCATCAACGGAAAGGTCGACGTGAAAACCACGGTCGACGGAAAGCCGAGTGCGCTGCGAACGAAAGTCTCGTTTGAAACGACCAAGGACAATTCGAACGACACAACGCGTCAAGTGCGAGAGAAATTAGACCGAGCCAACATCTCCTGGTCTTATAGGCCGGGACCGAGCTTATTGACTCAGTCATTCTGGTTTTTCATACTGCCATTGCTTTTGGTGACCGCCGTTTTGATGTTCGCCATGCGGCGGATGGGTGGCATTGGCTCTCCGATGCAATTCGGTCGATCGAGGGGCAAGCTATATGCTAACGAAGCTGTCGGCGTCACCTTCGACGACGTGGCAGGCATTGACGAAGCGGTTGAAGAAGTACGCGAGGTCGTGGACTTCCTGAAGCATCCCGAAAAGTATCAAAAACTTGGTGGTCGCATTCCCCACGGTGTTCTTCTGGTTGGCCCTCCTGGTACAGGAAAGACTCTTTTGGCTAAGGCCATAGCTGGCGAAGCAGGCGTGCCATTCTATTCGCTCTCGGGTTCGGACTTTGTTGAGATGTTTGTTGGAGTTGGGGCAGCTCGCGTTCGAGACATGTTTCAGCAAGCGACTGCAAAGGCCCCTTCGATCATCTTCATCGATGAACTCGACGCGCTTGGCAAGAGTCGGGCGGGCAACGTACCTGGTTCTCATGACGAACGCGAACAAACCCTCAATGCATTGCTCGTTGAGATGGATGGCTTCGCCGCCAATGTCGGCGTCATCGTGATTGCAGCGACCAACCGTCCCGAAACGCTGGACCCAGCGTTGTTGCGAGCCGGTCGCTTTGACCGAAATGTACTGGTCGACCGTCCCGACAAACAAGGACGCGAAGAGATTCTCAAAGTGCACGTCAAAGGGGTCAAGCTTGGCTCCAACGTCGAACTGAAAAAAGTTGCCGCGATTACCCCAGGCTTTGTCGGGGCAGACCTCGCCAACCTTGTCAACGAAGCTGCATTGCTGGCTGCTAGAAAAGGCAAAAACAACGTCGGCATTGAGGAGTTTAACGACGGAGTTGAACGAGTCACCGCAGGTTTGGAAAAGAAAAAACGCATCATGAGCGAGGACGAAAAACGCCGTGTTGCATACCACGAAGCTGGCCACGCACTGGTCGCATATTCACTTCCCAATACAGATCCAGTTCATAAGGTCTCGATCATTCCACGCGGAATTGCCGCTTTGGGATACACCATGCAACGGCCTGAAGGAGACCGCTACCTAATGACTCAACCAGAGCTTGAAGCACAAATGCAAGTGCTGGTTGCGGGTACATTGACCGAAGAAATCATCTTCCGCGATATTAGCACAGGGGCTCAAAACGACTTAGAGCGGGCTACCAACATCGCTCGAGGGATGGTCATGGAGTATGGCATGAGTCGAATGGGACGCGTCAATTACCGTGAGAGCAATCGCTCACCCTTCTTGGCGGGTGCCGCGGGTGAATCCTTTGGTCGCGAACATTCCGAACAAACCGCTCGCGAAATTGATCAAGAAGTGAAAAGGCTTATCGACGAGGCGATTCAAAAAACCAGAATGATCTTAGGCGAGCGACGTGGAGCACTGGAAGCTATCGCACAACGCTTGATCGAAGTCGAAGTGGTCGATTCAGACGATTTGAAAAGCATCATGGACGCGAACATCGGCGGACCAAGAGTGGTTCCGGGTACCAGTACTGCGGGTACAATACCGGTATCCACGAAATCGGCATCCAACGCCGACATCGGAATCGCTGGCAAATCCGGTTCTTAGAAGAATTGCTTAGGTTGAGCGGGAGCTTGACTCCCCTCAACCTTGTTTTGGCGTCCTATCTAGCTGTAGGCTATCTATCGCACTCCGCACCTGCCTCGACCGCCTTAGGCGGTCGAGGCAGGTGCGGAGTGCCCGAGTATATGGGCTGAACCGAGCATAGGACACCAAAACGGCGTCCGACGGAGGCAAGCTCCGATCGGACCCTCGGAGGCAAGCTCGGATCGGACAAAAATGCTTCACCGTGTTGCCCTTTTCCGCCGCGGAGATGCGGACCTACATCGGCTTTCTCGCCAATACCAAATACTGCGCACCCAGTGGAATCCACGCCAGAAAAGACTCCAATGGCCTCAGCCAGCGAAGCACATTCGGAAAATAAAAACAAGTATCGACACGTACCACTTCAAAACCCGCTTGGCTGAGTAGCTGCTTGGATTCAAAGATCGTAAGCGTGACCGCGTCTCGATCGAAAGGGATTCGACTCATAACCATTCGTGTGCCAGGGTTCCATGGGTTGTTTTCCCAAAAAGCAAACCACCCCCCGGGCTTAAGACATCGGTAGACATAACTTGCAGCGCCCTCTCGCGCCTCAATGGGGATGTGATGAAACACCCCGTTGCAATAAGCAAGATCCAACCCGCCCGAGGGGATGTAGTTTTCCGAGTTGACGAATTCGGTTTGGACTGGCGAGTAGCGTTCCCTCGCTTGAACAAGCGACTGCTCCGAAGTATCGACTCCGACGACTCGTTCCACCTGCAGTTCGCTTAGCAGGAACGCAACACTGTTCCCTGTACCGCATCCAAAGTCCATGGCAGATTCGATATCGAGGGTGCGACCGCTAAGGCTTTCTAATCTTTTCCGCAACCACTTGACTCGTCCCAGGGCAAAATAGTCCGATGACTCACCCGATACGCTCAACCCCTTTTGAAGGGCGGTTTCGTAATTGTCCGCGTAGTTGTCGAAGGGCGATTGCGGCATGCGTTCAATCACCCTTCATGCGACACCGGAGTTTGAAACGCTCGTAGTCCTCACGTGTGTCGATCCCTCTAGGCGAATTCGGAACGACACCAACGACTATCCGACAGCCAGCCTGCAAAAAACGAAGCTGCTCCAGTTTTTCCATTTGCTCCAAGTCGCTTGAACCCAACTCGTGCAGGCCAAGCAAAAAATCACGGCGATAAGCGTAGATGCCAAGGTGTTGCAAGAAGATTGCTGGCTCCTGGTTCAATAGTCTGTCATCCCACGTCCGGGGATGTGGAATCACGGACCGGCTGAAATAGAGCGCGGCACCATCTGTAGCACGTACCACTTTGACGCAGGCCGGATCCTCCAAGTCCATGCGATTACGAATCGGAGTCGCCAACGTTGCAACTTGAGCGCTTTGGTCGGACTCGAGCAATGCCATGACGGCGTCGATTGAGGATCCAGCAATCTCAGGCTCGTCCCCCTGTACGTTGATAAATAAATCGACGTCCGGTCGACTGCGAGCTACTTCCGCAACGCGATCTGTTCCGCTTTGAGCATTCACGTCGGTTAGTTGCGCACGACCACCAAATTGAGATGCCGCATCGAAAAGCCGTTGGTGATCGACGGCGACTGTGATTCCCGTTGGCCTACAGGCCGATTTGCATGCAAGATAGGTATGTTCAAGAACGGTCTTGCCCGTTTCGTTCAACAGCAGTTTTTCGGGCAATCGAGTCGACGCGAGCCGGGCGGGAATAACAATTTCGCCGATCATTCTTTTGACGTGTTCACTATTTGTTCGATTTGAATGGCTTTTCGCCCTTTGAAGGATCCGGGCGACGCGTGAAATTTGGTACGGTTCGCGATCTCCACTTCGAGGGGATGGCTCACATCCTTTTCCGTGGAAATAATATCGCCAACCTCGAGATCAAATAGGTCGGCTGATTTGATGGTCGATCTTGCGAGAGTAACGATGACGTCCGCCATCGAACCATCCAGCCGCGACAGAAGTTTGCCAGTCGTCTCGGAGTTTGCCCGGATCGATGCGTAACCGACCCAGCTATTGCTGGTCAACTTGCTCCCTACCCGTTCGATCGTATTGAATGGGATGCACAGATTCGCCATGCCGCGGATGGCCCCCAACGAGAGCTCGAAACTCACCATGATAACCACTTCATTCGGCGGCACGATTTGAACCAATTGAGGGTTGCTTTCGACCCGTTCCACCTCGATTTTGAGCTCAACCACATTGGACCAAGCGACCTCCAGTTCTCGCAGGAATACGTTGCTGATTCTGGCGGCCAATCGCAGTTCGATTTCAGACAACGGCCGCTTAAGCGACGAGTCGGCCCCGATATTGCCGCCAAGCATTCGATCGATGATTGGATAAAGGAGCGAGGGGCTAATGTCCAATACCCAATTGCCTTCCAATGGCATCGGTTTGAGCAAGTTGAAACAGGTCGGGATTTCCAAGCTGTAGACGAACTCGCTGTAGGTCAACTGATCGACACTGATCAAACGGACTTCGACGATGCTGCGAAGCACGGCGGATAGTGATGCGCCGACGTTGCGAGAGAAACCGTCGTGCAACGATTGCAAGGCTCGCATTTGCTCCTTGCCGACGCGTTCTGGTCGCTTGAAATCGTAAGCTAATACGCGGACTTTGCTGGCTGGCTTTTTGGGGTCCACTTTGGCCGTCGGTGCCGCCCCAGGGACAGCCGGTATTGCGCCACCATCCAGCGAGCGAAGAAGGCTTTCCACGTCATTTCTACTCAGTACATCGTCTGCCATTCGAAAATCCCTTTCTAGTTGCGAACATGTCCATCTCCGTAGACCACGTATTTATATGTCGTCAATTCACGCAGGCCACAAGGGCCTCTGGCATGAAACTTGTCCGTGCTAATTCCAATCTCTGCCCCCAAACCCAATTGGCCACCATCGTTGAAACGGGTCGATGCGTTGACGATGACTGCCGAAGAATCAACCAACGTCACAAAACGTCTGGCCGCTGCCAAATCCGAAGTCATGATGGCATCGGTGTGGTGTGAGCTATACCGATTGATATGTTGAATTGCTTCATCCAAAGAGTCTACAACGCAAACACTCAAGATTGGGCCCAGGTATTCGCGTGACCAGTCGTCTTGAGTGGCGGGGACCGCGGTCGGAAGCCATCTTCGAGTTTCTAAATCACCGCGTATTTCGATTCGGTGCGTCGCCAGTTGCTTTGCAAGGGAAGGCAAAAATGCCTTGGCGACATCGCGATGAACCACCAAGGACTCGAGGGCGTTGCAGACACCCATCCGCTGGCATTTGGCATTTTCGACAACGCGAAGGGACATAGCCAGATCGGCTTGTCTATCGACGTAGATATGGCAGTTTCCGTCGTAGTGCTTGAGCACCGGCATGGTCGCTTCGGCAACCACTCGCCGAATGAGGCTCTCGCCTCCTCGTGGAATCACCAGATCGATCCATTGCGAAAGCTTGAGGAAATGACCAACCGCTGCGCGATCGGTGGTGCTTACCAATTGAACCGCGTCGGTAGGGACGCCAAACTCAGCCGCACCATTTTGCATGACTTCAACGATCGCCTTAGAACTGTGCATGGCTTCCTTGCCACCGCGCAGGATGATTGCATTGCCGCTCTTGACGGCAATTCCCGCCGCATCGGCAGTTACATTTGGTCGGGACTCGTAAATAAAGAAAATAACACCCAGGGGGACGCGAACTTTAGAAATCTGAAGGCCATTGGGGCGTGTGCTCCCCTCAATCACTTCACCGACCGGGTCCGGCAAGGCCGCAATTTCGCGAAGTCCACTGGCTATTTGAATGATTCGCTCAGGCGTTAGCCGCAATCGATCGATTTCGGAATCGGTTAGTCCGTATTGATCTGCATTGCCTAAATCGATCAAGTTTGCAGCGATTATTTTCAGCTGCGACTGTTCTATTCGTTTCGCGGATTCAACCAGCCATTGGTTTTTTACCGCTCCAGAAAGCCCCGCTAGCAACCTGGACGCGGCGTGGGCTCGGCTGGAAACGCCAGCACAATAGCTTGCCAAGTCGATTTCGGTAGCAGTGGTCATGAGTTTGGAAAAGGAAAACGGGATTCGGCCCTAGTGTAAAACGCAATACCGTTCAAAGAAGCCCAATTTCGCAAACATTTCGTTTAACCGTTAGCCGTAGGCGTACGTTAGTGGTTTCGAGTACGCCTTCGGCTGACTGTTAAACAAATAATTGAACGGAAATGGTGTAAAACGGCACTCGGTGCCGTTTTCGCTTGCAAATAACGGAATGGAGAACCGCGTCACCCTCGGAGTATCGAAGAATACTCCTGTCAGGTCAATGTTAAAAAAGATAGCGAATCGTTGCTTCGCCATCGATCTAGGATCGCAAATTGTCAGATTGTTTCTTTGCTGGTAAGATCTAAGCCCGTCGTGTTACCACTGATTTATTGCTCGCATACCCGCGAAAATCGATGACCAAGCATATTTTTGTAACTGGCGGTGTCGTCAGCTCTATTGGAAAAGGGCTTACTAGTGCCTCCATCGGAATGCTTCTAGAAGCACGCGGACTTCGAGTTCGCATGCAAAAGCTGGACCCCTACATCAACGTCGATCCAGGGACCATGAGCCCGTACCAGCATGGCGAAGTTTACGTGCTGGATGACGGCAGTGAAACCGACTTGGATTTGGGGCATTACGAACGATTCACCAGTGGTCCTTTGACCCGTGACTCCAATTATACGACCGGTCAAATCTATTTGCGGGTTATCGAAAAGGAACGTCGCGGCCAATTTCTGGGCAAAACGGTGCAGGTTATCCCGCACATTACCAACGAAATCAAGGAATCGATCCTTCGACTTGCCGACAGCAACACCGACATTGTCATTACCGAAATCGGGGGTACGGTCGGCGACATTGAAAGCTTGCCCTTCCTCGAAGCCATTCGACAGTTTCCGCAAGATGTCGGACGGGACAATTGCTTGTTTATTCACTTGACCCTCGTGCCGTACCTCAAGGCCGCGGCCGAAATCAAAACCAAACCGACGCAGCATTCCGTCGGGCTATTGCGACAAATCGGGATTCAGCCTGACATGCTGATTTGCCGATGCGAAAAGAGCATCTCGCGCGAAGAACGCGAAAAAATCGCGCTGTTCTGCAATGTCTCCTTGGAAGCGGTCATCGAGGAATTGGACAAGGACTTCTCGATCTATGAAGTACCTCTTTCGTTGCGGGACCACAAACTCGATGAATTCGTGATGAAGCGATTTCATTTGACCGGCCAGCCGCTTCGATTGGACGCTTGGGACAACATGATGTTTGCCCTTCGCAATCCAAAGCACGAGATCAGCATCGCGGTGGTCGGGAAATACGCAGAACACCGAGACGCTTACAAGTCGATTTACGAGGCACTCGATCATGCTGGCATCCAGCATCGAGCTCAGATACGGATCGTTCCCATTCAGAGCAGTGAAATCGAAGAGGAAGGACCGGAACGTTTACTGGCTGGCTACGATGGGATCTTGATTCCAGGTGGATTCGGTGAACGCGGGGTCGAAGGCAAAGTGCAGTCGATTCGATACGCCCGAGAGCGGGACATTCCATTCTTTGGTATTTGCTTAGGAATGCAGTGTGCGGCCATGGAATTTGGTCGCAACGTGCTTGGACTCGAACGAGCGAACTCGACGGAATTCGACAAAGATACGCCTAACCCGGTCATCTGCTTGCTTGACGAACAACGCAACGTCACCAACCTTGGCGGAACCATGCGTCTAGGTGCTCAGCCATGCGTGCTGACAAACGACTCGGCAGCTCAGATGGCGTATCAATCGGATCATGTTTCGGAACGTCATCGCCATCGGTACGAGTTCAACAACGTCTTTCGGAGCCGATTTGAAGCGCACGGCATGCGATTTTCCGGCCAGAGCCCGGATGGAAGTTTGGTAGAAATACTGGAGCTTCCGTCGCATCCATTCTTCCTGGCCGTTCAATTCCACCCCGAGTTCAAGAGCAAGCCAACCCAGGCCCACCCGTTGTTCGCCGCCTTCGTCGGGGCTGCGGTCCAACGGCGGGCAGGTAGAAAGCAAAGAGCGGCAGTAGCAGGCTCAGCGGAACCGACAGATCATACTACCATTGTTTAAATGGGCCATCGACGACAGCACTTTCATTCCTAAACATGCCCGCTAAGGCGAGCGGCAGACAGAAGACTACTAGGCCTGGCCACCGTGTGGCACGCCCAAAGCGATTAGCGATGGGCGTGGGAAGTGTGGCAAATGACTCTAGCTAGCGATTCACCACGCCCTTCGTACCTCAGAGCCTGCCTCCAGGTACCTCAGAGCGTGCCACCCGGTTTATAGGTAGAATTCCAAACTGCCCCTCGCCTAACGATTCTAACCACAAGGCGGGCGTAACGGGCAGCGATGTGGGAAAACGACCGATCTGGCCGCCTGCTCTATCGATTGCCGAATATGTCGATTCCAACGATTGTCGCGTTGTAGTATCAGAAATCTTGACCCGACCCGTAGAGATTGCCAGCCATTGGCTTGGTTGTGACCCATATTTCTAGGCCATTTACGTACCGATTTCCCTCCCGGATTTAAAAAACATGTCGATTGAACGCGTCAGCATCGAACGCCCAAACACCGAACGCAAGGCACTAGCTGTCAATCTTGACCCACGCCGCTATGGATCGTTTGCCGAGATCGGTGCTGGACAAGAAGTCGTTCGCTGGTTCTTCCGTGTAGGCGGTGCGGCTGGCACCATTGCCAAGAGTATGTCGGCCTACGACATGACCGTCAGCGATGCAATATACGGCCAATGCGAGCGATATGTGTGCCGTCAGCGACTAGAGGACATGCTGGAGCATGAGCATTCCCTCAACATCGAGCGATTGCGTGAAAGCCGCGGCGACACGACCGCTTTTTTTGCCTTCGCAGACACGGTATCCGCGAGAAATTTCAAGGGGACCAACGACTGCCACGGCTGGATGGGTGTGCGTTTTCAATCCCATCCCGGAGATCAAGACAGTCAGATTATCATTCACGTACGAATGCTCGACACCGAGAATGCTCTCCAACAAGAAGCCATCGGGATCACGGGTGTCAACCTGCTCTATGGCGCCTTTTTCCTCAACCATGAACCGGACCAATTGATTGAGTCGCTGCTCGACAACCTTAGCACACGCCGCATTGAAATCGACATGATCGAATTCTCGGGCATTGCGTTTCGAAACGTTGACAACCGAGTCATGAGCTTGCGACTGGTCCAGTTGGGACTAAGCAACGCCGCCATGTTCTCCGCTAAGGGAGAAGTACTCCAACCATCCGAAGTCCTTTATAAGAAACCAATCTTGGTGGAACGAGGCAGTTTCCGCCCGCTCACCAACGTCAATTTAGATATGTTGCGTTCCGCTCATGAAAAGTTCTGTCAGGAACCGGATGTGGAAGCCGATCAGGTCGTCGCGTTGGCTGAGATCACGATGCGTAACTTGAAGGCCAACGGCGAGATTGACTTGCGAGATTTCCTCGCGCGTGTCGACCTTCTCGCAGCCTGCGGAATGACCGTTTTGATTTCGGACTACTTCGAATACTACCGGCTGGCAGCCTATCTGTCTCGCTACACGAAAAAGAAAATCGGGATCACGATGGGCGCAGGAAGCCTGTGTGAACTCTTCGACAATAAATACTATTCCGAACTGGACGGTGGGATCCTTGAGTCCTTTGGCCGCTTGTTTAAGAACGACCTAAAACTATACATCTATCCGCTTCTCGATCGAAATACCGGAGAATTGACTCTGGTGGACAATCTTAAGGTTGCTCCAGAACTGAGAAAACTTTACGAGTACCTAGTCGATAAAGGATGCATTGAGCAGCTAGACAACTTCAACCCACTGAACTTGTCGACCTTCTCTCGGGAAGTGTTGCGACAGATCCAAGCGGGTGATCCAAGCTGGATGGAACACGTGCCGGTAGAAGTTGCAGAGGTGATTCAGCGACGAGGTTTCTTTGGATATCGACGCACTCCGATTGCCAAACAAGCCACACTCGCGTTCAAGTCGAAGTAGACTTACCAGCCAGACTTCAAAACGATCCGTTCATGGCGACCAGCAAACTTTTCACAAGCACTTCGATGTCGGAAAGAGCCGTCGCTTCGGACTGTGCAGCCTGCTCCATCAAACGCACAATCGCCGAGCCGACAATCAGTCCATCTGAGACGGGCGCCAACAATCGAACGTGCTCGGGTTTCGAAATTCCAAATCCGATGCAAATCGGCAACGGCGTGCGTTCTCGCAACCAAGAGACGCGATCCACGAGGTCGGGTGGCAGCTCCGTGCGTTCGCCCGTGATCCCTGTGACGCTGACAAAGTAAAGAAAACCACTCGACTGTTCCGCAATCATCAATGCGCGTTCACGCGGCGTAGTGGGTGTAACTAGTTGGATCAAGTTGAATTGCTTGGCTTTGCAAATCCGAGCTAGCGGACCGCTTTCCTCGACGAGCAAGTCCGGGACAATAGCACCTGCAAAACCAGCCGCCATAGCATCTTCCACGTATCGCTCTGGCCCATGGCGATGAACAATCGCATAACTCACCATCGCGACCATGGGCATCGAGATGTTCCGACGCTCCAACGCAATCTGTTCGAAGATGTCATGAAGCTTAACTTTGGTTTCAAGTGCGCGGGTGTACGAGGCTTGAATGACCGGTCCATCCGCAATTGGATCGCTATAAGGAATTCCAACCTCGGCCATTGAGCAGCCAAGCTGATCTAATTTGCGAAGGACTTGACGTGTGAAACCGAGGTTGGGATCGGCGGCCGTAATAAACGGCATCAGGGCTTTCTTGCTTTGAGACTTAAGCGTCACAAATAGTTCATCAATCGAGGTCATTACTTAGTCCGAAGTTCATTGCATATAAAAAAATTGTCGCACAGAGATCCTCGCCGTGGTTATCTTGTCAACACTCGGTTGGCAGTACTCAGTGGCCAGCACTCGGTATGGAATACCGAGCTACACTTACCATTCTTGACCGCGAAGCCGTGCGAGTTCGGCCGCGTCTTTGTCGCCTCTGCCAGAAAGGCAAATGACCAAGTGTTGGTCGGCAGACATGGTTTTAGCGATTTCGGCTGCTTTGGCCACGGCATGGCAAGTTTCCAAAGCCGTGAGAATACCCTCATTGCGAGCCAGAAAATCGAATGCGCCCAGCGCTTCGTCGTCTCGACACGACGTGTATTCCACTCGCTTGGCGTCCTTCCAATAGCTGTGCTCGGGGCCAACCCCCGGATAGTCCAGGCCAGCCGACATCGAGTGCACATCACTCGTCTGTCCGTCTTCATCTTGCATGACGTAGCTATAGGAACCATGAAGCACACCTGGAGAACCATAGCTAAGTGGGGATGCATGGTCGCCCGGCGCAGAGCCTCGACCGCCAGCCTCCACTCCAATCAGCCGAACCGTGTGATCGTCAATGAACGGGTAAAACATCCCAGCCGCGTTGCTGCCACCACCCACGCAAGCCACGATGGTATCGGGCAAACGGCCGATGGATGACAAACATTGCTCGCGGCATTCGCGACCGATAACGCTTTGGAAATCCCGAACCATCATTGGAAATGGATGGGGGCCGATAACCGATCCAATGATGTAATGGGTATTTTCTACGCTGGACATCCAATCTCGCATGGCTTCATTCACGGCATCTCGGAGTGTACGCGAACCGCTCAACACCGGGCGGACTTCGGCACCCATCAAACGCATGCTAAAGACGTTGGGCTTTTGACGACGCACGTCTTCCGCCCCCATATACACCACACACGGCAACCCGAAATGAGCGCACGCTGTCGCGGATGCAACCCCATGTTGCCCCGCTCCCGTTTCGGCAATGACGCGGGTCTTTTTCATACGCATCGTCAATAACGCTTGTCCGAGCGTGTTGTTGATTTTGTGAGCGCCGGTGTGATTCAGGTCTTCGCGTTTTAGCCAAATCTGCGCTCCCCCGAGTTGCTTGCTCAAGCGTTTGGCGTGATAAAGCGGTGATGGCCGTCCGACAAAACGGTGTAACAGCTCATTGAGTTCCGCGTGAAAATCGGGATCCTTCATGGCCAGTTCATATTCGACGATCAACTCGTCCAGAGCTCTGGTGAGAGTCTCGGGAACATAGCGACCGCCAAACTCGCCAAATCGACCACTGCGGTCGGGGACTTGCTTGGTAGCGGTGGTTTCACCCGGGCTGTTCGACGTTTCAGGAGATGGAGCAAGACTCATTCGGTCTCAAAAATCGTTGGAGGAAGATGGAGTCGGGGATAGATCAACGTCCCAACCTTGACACATTGTCGAGCCATCGCAAATATCGGTCAAGCTACAAATGGCACAAGTTTCGCGTGGGCGTCCCCCAACCAATCGGCTGCTTTTCGGATCTCGGATTCCGTTGTGAATCGACCGAGGCCAAACCTTAAGCTGGATCTGGCTTGGTCCGCAGTTAAACCAATTGCCATCAGGACATGACTGGGGTGCGGCTCGGCCGACGTGCAAGCGCTGCCGCTGCTCAATGCCAATTCCGGACATTCCAACATCAGCGATTGACCCTCGACTTTTGGGAAACTGACATTCAGATTGTTTACCAACCGCAAAGCACGATTCTCGACGTTTAAAATTGGGCCATTCAGGCTTAACCCGTCAATCCGATCATTCAATAACCGCCAAAGCAAATTTCGAAGTTGCTCTTGCGTTTTCATTTGGGAGTCCAACTCTTGGCAAACAAGGTCCAGAGCCTTTGCCATGCCAACGATTCCAACGCTATTGAGGGTACCTGATCGAAGATTCCCTTGCTGGCCACCGCCCAGGATTTGTGGCTGCAGCAAGACGGGCGTTGGTGACTGACGCACATACAGACCACCAATGCCTTTCGGTCCATAGAATTTGTGGGCCGAAAAACTCAACAAGTCGACTCCAAGCGACTGGACATCGATGGGCAGTCGTCCCACCGCTTGACTGGCGTCGGTATGCAGCGGGATAGAAAATCTTTGACACAGTTTTGATATTTCGGAAATCGGTTGTATGGTCCCAATCTCATTGTTGGCCATCATGATACTGACCAATGCTGTATTCTCGCTGAGCGCGCCGGCCAGCCGGTCGAGTTCGACGGTCCCCGCTTGCGGATGCCCGTTTGGTAACACCGGGAGCCGAATGACTTCGAAACCAAGTTTTTCCAACCTGGCGAGCGGATCCAGCAATGCTCGGTGTTCGGTCGCAAGCGAAACAATGGAACGCCGTTTTTGTTTGGGATGCAAGGCCACGCCAAACAACGCCAAGTTATTGCTTTCGGTTGCGCCGCTAGTAACGATCATTTCGTCGCAACTTGCATTGAATCGAACAGCTATGCGTTCTATGGCGTCCTGCACCATCTCGCCAACCATTCGACCTGCTTGATGTGACGTACTGCCTGGATTTGCATAGTACAAATCCATCATAGGTAGCATGGCGGCGATGACCGCCGGATCGATTCGTGTGGTCGCTTGGTTGTCGAGGTAAATTGCCATTTCTAATGAACCGCAGAAACGACAATGCCAACACAATGGCCTTGATGCGTTTGCGAGAGTTTAATGAAATGGGGGGTCGTACGCGGCTTGGCTGTTTTCGATATGACGTTGATCTGGCAATCGGAGGCCGTCGTCTCATGGTTGGTGGTCGGCGCAATAAAACCCGCTTGCATACCCGCTAAAGAAGCGATCCACTCGACAAGACCGGACCCGCTGATGGAGTTGCCGAGAGCCCCTTTGTAGGAAACAACCGGAACTTCATTCAGAATGTTGGCAATGCCGCAGGCTTCGCCGGCATCGCAAGCAATGGTACCGTTGGCTGCTGCGTTGACATGGTCAATATCACTCGCGTCTAGACCGGATCGCTTAAGCAACATCGACAGAGTGCTCTCGGTGGAGTTCCGTGTTCCACTCCATCGACTGCCATTGGACTTGCCAAAAGTATTGGCCCAAGCGATGACCGAGCCGAGGATGGTAGCATTGCGAGCCTCAGCGTGCGAGCGGCGTTCCAGAATGACTGCGGAAGCGGCTTCGCCAGGTACCGAACCGTCTCGCGCCGAATCGAAGGGTTTGCAAGCCTTCGTCGGAGTTTCGTATGCTTTTGAATAGTCCTCTTCATAACGTTGAAGCATGCGAGAATAGGAGACTTGCGAAGCTGCGGAACCGACAACCATGACGTCCGCGTTTCCGCGGCGAATCACGTTGATGGCTTCCAGAGCAGCGTTCAAACCGCTGGTACCAAGCGTGGTAATTGTATTGTTCGGTCCTCGCGCATCGAGCGCAATACCGATGTGGCATGCAGCCATGTTCGGGAGTGACTTGAGCATCCATAAAGGATACATATTTTCGATCGCTTCCATCGCCCAACGGCTATGATCCATTTGCCCTTGCGCAGCGCACAAACGAACAATGTTTTCTACGTCGTTCGTTTCACTAAACAGCATTTCTCCGGTAAAAACAGTCCCTAGCCGATCGGAAAGTACTGTCCCGGCAGAAATTTTCGCTATGTTGCAGGCTTGCATGGCGGCCCCAAAACCCAATTGAATTTCGCGACACATGACCTTGATGATCTTGCGAGGCTGAACATGCAATTTGGGATCGAAGTCTCGAATGACAGCCCCCATCCATCGCATCCCATCAATCCCCGATTCGGGAGGAATGAACCCAACTCGTGACTCGCCCCGAAGCAAGGATTCGTAGTAGTCGTCAACAGCTTGGCCTAGCGGCGTGATCGCACCGTAACCGGTTATCACGATATCGTCTGGACCCATTTGCTGACTAGCGCTCATGTCTCGACCTATATCTGATAGTTTGAGTCGTCGAGCGCGTCGCCTTGGCCGCTTCGAATACGAAGCTTCGGCTTTTCCAAGACAACGGTGGAATGGGGAGCCACACTACTGGTGACCCATACGCTAGAACCGATGACGCTATCGTGACCAACCGTGGTTCGTCCTCCAAGGATAGTTGCATTGGCATAGATAACGACTCCATCCTCAATGGTCGGGTGCCGTTTGGTCCCCCGAATCAATTGTCCGTCCGCATCGGTTGCAAAGCTTAGTGCTCCCAGCGTAACACCTTGATAGATTTTGACATGGTCGCCGATGTCGCATGTTTCGCCGATGACCACCCCCGTTCCGTGGTCGATAAAAAACGACTCTCCGATGGTCGCACCGGGGTGGATATCGATGCCGGTTTGCTTGTGAGCCCATTCCGTCATCATGCGAGGAATAAATGGGACGGCGAAGTGGACCAGTTCGTGCGCGATGCGATAGATCGTTACCGCTTCTAAACCAGGAAAACAAAAGATGATCTCATCGCGATTGGAAACGCTTGGATCGCCATCGTAAGCGGCCTCGACGTCCTTTGCCAACGTAGCCCTAAGCTGTGGGATTCTCTCCAACAATGCGATAGCGATCGATTGCCCTTTGGCCTCGTAGTCGATCGCGTTGTCGCACGCGTTCACGTGCGGCGACTTGGTGTCCACGCGGTCCGCGTGTAGCAAGGCCCTGGCGATTTGCGTCGTCAAACGGTCATGAAGCGAGTCGACCAAGTTCCCGACATGGTAGGTCACGTTGCCCGCATGCAAGCCCTCACGACGACGAAAACCTGGATAGAGCAGATCCTTAAAGTCCTCCATGATCTGCACAATCACTTCGTACTTCGGAAGGGGGCAATGCCCTAAATGATTGATGCGATCTCCAGCATTGTATGTCCGCACAATCGCATCCGTCAGGCGTGGAAGCTGTTCCTTAAGTCTAAAATCGGATGCCATTGGTATTTACCGGTCAGTGCCGAGAGATGTTTGTTCTTAAAAATGCCGAGCAAAGAGCGGTTGTTTGGAATCGGTTGTAGCGAACACGACTGGCAAGAGTTTTTTGGCCACACGGTCATGTAGCACCATAATACCCAAACACCCTGTCTTTCGCAGACGCCCCACGCCTTCAATTCGCCCCATTTCCAAACGCATTTCCCGCCTAGATTCTCTAATTAGGCGAGGGGCAGTTTGAAATCTACCTATAAACTGGGTGGCACGCTCTGAGGTACGAAGGGCGTGGTGAATCGCCAGAGTCATTTGCCACACTTCCCACGCCCATCGCCCTTCGCTTTGGGCGTGCCACACAGTAGCCTGGCGCGGATTATTCACAATCCGACGCGTAAGTTTTGAAGTTGCGCCCTTGTGCGTAGGGCCGAAGGCCCGGTAGTTTGCCTAGCCCAGGCCAACGGCCTGGGAATTGGCGAAACGCAATTAT
>JAYTVM010000239.1:0-20799 GCA_043743995.1 Pirellula sp.
GCAGCGTCCGCCACGTGGCGGACGCTGCTAGCGTCCGTCTTAACTCATCGAGTTTCTCTTCGCAAATCGAGCGTAGCTGGATACTCAGGATTATCGCGCGCCATCCGTGGTACCAAACGACCTGGAGTGTGACCGAAAGGTAGGAAACGTCCGTTGCGTCGACCTTCCGCCTCCAATGCGTTCACTGGAAAGGTTGCGTAGTTTCGGCCACCTGGATGCGAGACATGGTAGGTGCAGCCACCGACGGAATGGCCAGTTCGAATGTCCCACAAATCGAACACCAGTGGCGTGTTTACCGGCAGGGTAGGATGAAGGCATGAAACCGGCGCCCACGCCCGATAGCGTACGCCCGATACTTGGGTGCTTTGATCCCCTCCAAACTGGAGTGGTACTCGAACCCCGTTGCAAAGCAATTGATGCTTGGCGGAATCCAGTCCAGTCACTTTCACCTCCAAACGCTCGACACTCGAATCCACGTAACGCGCAGTTGCTCCGCCAGCTGGCTCCTCACCCAAGACATACCATGGCTCAATCGCATTGCGCAGTTGAATGAAAACTCCGTCGTATTCGACACTTCCAATCGAAGGGAATCGGAATTCGAAATGGGGCGAGAACCAGTTATCCTCCCAATTCCAACCATCCATCTGCAAATGTCCCAAAACGTCCTGCAGATCCCGCCACAAGAAATGAGGCAACATCAAACGGTCATGCAAATCGGTCCCCCAACGTTTGAGCGGTTGCGTGTACTCGTTTCGCCAGAAATGGGCAACCATGCATCGTACCAACAACTGTGTGGCCAAACTCATCTGCGCATGAGGCGGCATTTCAAACCCCCGTAACTCTACCAGACCAAGTCGCCCAGTTGAACTGTCAGGGGAGTACATCTTGTCTATGCAAAACTCGGATCGGTGTGTATTGCCAGTGAGGTCTACCAGCAGATTGCGAAGCAAGCGATCCACCAACCAGGGAGGACAGTCTTGACCCCTTTTTGGAATTAGTTCAAGTGCCGTTTGCAACTCATAAACGGCATCGCGTCGCCCTTCATCGGCTCGTGGTGCTTGACTCGTGGGGCCAATAAATCGGTTGCTGAAAAAGTACGAAAGGGAAGGATGATTGATCCAAAAAGAAAGCATACTCCTCAAGATATCCGGCCGTCTTAAGAATGGACTATCGGCTGGCGTCGGACCGCCCATGACCACGTGGTTCCCGCCTCCCGTACCTGTGTGTTTGCCATCGAGGTCGAATTTTTCGGTCGCAAGTCTGCATTGCCTTGCATCGGCGTAGATAGTGGTGGTGTTGTGGACCAATTCGTTCCAGTTCTTGGCTGGATGCACATTCACTTCGATGACGCCAGGATCCGGCGTCACTTTGATCAATTGCAATCGATGATCTCTCGGTGGTAGATATCCTTCCAATATTATCGGGAGCTGAAGTTCGGTGGCCGTCTGCTCAATCGCAGTGACCAATTCCAAATAATCTTCTAATGTTTCTGTTGGGGGCATAAATACATAAAGCCTCCCTTCGCGGGGTTCCACGCAAAGGGCTGTCCGAACTACGGCCTTCGGGTCCAGTCGTTCGGCAGCCTGCAAACGAGCAAGCTCTTCCGCCCATCTTTGATCATCTTCCAAATTCAATAAGTTGGGGGAAGCTGTCGGTGGTTGCGGCGGATCGTCTTTGCGTTGGACAATGGGTGACGAGGGCGGCAAAGGAAGTCGCGCCGCAAATGGGTCGCTTGGATAGACCGGTTGTCCTTGTGACTGACTGCTCACCGGCAACGTATCTATTGGCAATCTTAGCCCGATGGCAGAATCGCCGGGCAACAAGAACAATTTTTCCGGCCGAACGGGCCATGGTCCACTCTGCCAACTGGCCTTTCCTTGCCACCACTGTCGACGCAATGGCAAAACAATGCCTGTCGGCTTATTCAGGCCTCGATTGAAAACGCGGGACAATCGGCTCCTCTCTTCTGGATCGGCAAGCTTGGGGTCCCATGGATTGATATCGATCGGTAAACGTTGCTCACGCCAAAGGTAATAGTAGGTGTCTTCGTAGGCTGGGACCATCCAGCGCGGATCGACGCTCAAATGGATCGCTAAGGAATTCGCAAACTGCCTTGCATGCTTAAAGTTGAATTCGTAGTCGCGGTCTTCGTCGGCGATCAACGTATCGTCATGCCAAATCGGCTCGCCATCCAGTCGCCATAAGCAGGTCAGAGCCCATCTTGGCAATGACTCCCCTGGATACCATTTGCCTTGTCCGTAATGAAGCAACGCTCCGGGTGCAAATCGATGGCGAAGCAACTTGATCAACTCTCCCGACAGGGCTCGTTTCTTCGGCCCGACCGCTTCTGAGTTCCATTCGTCTCCTTCCATGTCGTCTATGGAAACGAAAGTTGGCTCACCGCCAAACGTAAGTCGCACATCATCTTCCGTCAATTGTGCATCTACTTTTTGCCCCAATACATCAATACGATTCCACTGCTGATCTGTGTAAGGCTTAGTGGAGCGAGGGTCCTCCACCATGCGTTGGACGGACATGGAGAACGCGAACTTGCATTCCGCTTCGTCGACCATGCCGGAAATTGGGGCTGCACTCGATGGATCGGGGGTGCAGGCAACCGGCAAGTGCCCCTCGCCACAGAGCAAGCCACTTGTCGGATCTAGACCGACCCAACCCGCACCTGGTAAGTAAACTTCTGCCCAGGCATGCAAGTCCGTGAAGTCCGCTTCTGGTCCACTTGGGCCATCCAGGGATTTTTGATCAGCTGCTAGCTGGACCAAGTACCCTGACGCAAAGCGGGCCGCGATTCCAAGCCGTCTCATTAACTGCACCAGCAACCAAGCGGAATCGCGACACGATCCACTCTTGAGCGATAGCGTCTCTTCGGGGCTTTGAACGCCAGCTTCCATTCGAATTTCGTAGCGGATCTCTCCTTGCAAGCGTTGGTTTAAGCTCGTAATCGCATCCATGGTTGGCTTTAGCGTTCGGTCGACACTCGCCACCCACTTATCAACCAACGCCGTCGGCGGCAATGTTTCCAAATAGGCAGCCAACTCACGGGCTAGTTGCGGTTCGTACTCGAAGGGAAAGTTATCCGCGTAGCTTTCCAAGAAAAAATCGAATGGATTGATCGATGTCAGATCTGCGACCAAATCGACTACGATCGACATCCGGCGGGCTGGCTTAGGAAAAACTAACCTCGCTTGATAGTTTCCCTGCGGGTCCTGTTGCCAGTTGCAGAAGTGATCTACCGGGGTCACCCGCATCGAATAACTTACTATTTTTGTTCGACAGTGCGGGGCAGGACGAAGTCGTACAACTTGAGGCCCCAGGGTAACCTGTCGGTCATATTGGTAGTTGGTTTCGTGATGAATGGCAACGCGTATCGACATAGGACAACACTGCAAGGAAAGCGAATTTGGCGAGCGGGATTTCGGTGCGGCCAAGCACCATCCCGTTTGCGTCGACAGAAAATCGACGCAAAATAGGGAAACGTGGTAACGGCGGGAGAGGAGCCACACGTTGGCATGGTTTACAAAGGCTGACAAATGATAATCTAAATTGGAACTGAAGGTCAGCCAAACTTCACAACGGCCTCAAACCATTGAAAAAAAGTCGCCAGCGAAAATGCTGGCGACCAAAAGATCAATAAGGATTCAGTATACAACTCTGGAACTATTGCTTCATTCCTCCTTTCTTGGCAGCGCCTCCACCTCCAGGGCCATTCATGCCTGGATTCATTCCGGCAGGGCTCATCCCGCCATCCATTTCTGATGAACCCATTCCATCACTTGCGCCGTATCCCGGAGTACCTGTACTGCTACTAAAGGAAAGACCTCCTCCAAGGGGTCCTACGGCAGGCGAATCCGACTGTGTGTACATGTGGAAATTAGTGAAATTATCAAACTCTCGGCTGACCACGATTTGCCCGGTCGACGGGTCAAAGGAGATTACCTCAGCCCCTGTTTTGATCGGGTCCTTGCTGGCGTTACCCATCGTCAGTGGCGAATATCCCTTCATGTCTACAATCGTTACTAGATTAGTCGTCTTGTAGTCCTTGATAGCCTTAATCACCTTCTTTACCGGATGGATGACTTCGACGGGCGTTTCCCTCTCCTTTGCGCGGGTAGGTGTTCCGAAAACCAGACCGCGTGAAGAAGGGTCCAAATACTCTTTGCGGGGAACGCTAATTCCTCGCGCCGCGTCAAAATCCACGAACACGCACTCTAGTTTATCTTTGCCTTTAGAAACATAAACGGAAGCGGGTTTGGCCGTTAAGACCGCTTCGCTAGGAGCGGACCATTCGGTCTCTCTGCGACTGGCTCGCTTGGTAGGTCCCGCCGTACCCGTAACCGGTTTCGTAATCAAACCAGCGTCCTTTGGCTCTTGGCTTTCAAGCGTCCTTACACGCTTCAGAACGTCTGTCGCAAGCGTGCTGGACGCCGGCTTAATGCTTGCCCATTCGGGATAATTCGAATCGTACATCAACAGTCGAACTCGGTACTTGTAGACCTTGCCTGGCTGAACGGTGAAGTCATAGAATCGAACCAATTTGTACTTCGTGCTCGCTAGTTTTTTGGGTAGATCCATGAAACCACTCATTCCTCCATTTCCTCCATCTGAGTAGCCTCCCATTCCTGCCATCCCGCTACCACCCGGATAACCCGAGCTTCCACCACCACCGCCAGGATAACCAGGGCCCCCGCTGCCTCCGCCACCGCCAGGATATCCAGGGCCACTGCTGCCTCCGCCACCCCCAGGATACCCAGGGCCACTGCTGCCACCACCACCGCCTGGATAGCCTGGGCCACTACTGCTGCCACCACCACCCATTGGATAGCCGGAGTTGCCCCCTTCAACAAATCCGCCGTCGTTTAGCATTCCAGCACCTCCGGGATAGCCGCCTCCCATGCCAGACATGCCAGCCATGCCAGACATGCCAGACATGCCAGACATGCCAGACTTACCTGATGCTTCCAATTCCTCGAAAGCGCTCGTTGGGATCTGGGAATGCGAAGCGTACAACCGATAATCGGTCAATAGAATTGGCGGAATTGGCATCGAGATGTTCGGTTCAACCCAGTGCGTTAGATGAACCTCAGAACAAGTTCCCGGTAGCCTTTTGATAAACTCTTTGAAAGTTGTCGGGCTCGCTTCAGGAAGTGGCTTCCAATCCGATTCAGCAATTTCCTTATTCGGATCGAGAACCTCAATCCGTTGCACTTCGAATCCAACGTAGTTCGGCGTGTCTCGTCCCTCCATGTATCCCTGAACGGTATAAAACTCCTTTCGATAAGTACTTTCCATTTCCTCATGTGGTGCTAGGGCGGTTACGGACACAAAGCCCTTAGCAGCCGCAATGATTTTCTTTGAAACCACATCCGGTTTGGCTGCGTTTGGGTTCATACCTTCTGTCGTCCCCATGTATCCCGTTTGCCCGGACCCCATTGCGTCAAAAAAAGTTCGCATGCCAAGTACGTAGCCGCGGTCGTAACCTGCGGACAATAACCTGCGTCCAATCAACGAAGGGTCACTACCCACTCCACCGTAGCCATCACCACCACCCATCATTCCAGGTCCGCCACCCGCCATACCAGGCCCGCCACTCATTCCAGGCCCGCCACTCATACCAGGCCCGCCACTCATACTGCCTGAGGAACTCGTTCCGCCTGGATACCCGGCCTGAGAACCGGTGTTTTTTGGGACCTTTAATTCTGGTTTTTTTGCATCTTCTAGAATCTCTAAAGGATCTGTATTGGCTGTTCTGGCGATCGCTCCATAGAAGTAGTGTGCCTCCAACTTTTCCGGGGCGGCCAACTTAGGGTCGCTTCGTCGTGCACCCGGCTTAATTGACGAAGTTCCACTAATATCCGAACCGTATTGAATTGGATCAAGCGGTTTGCGGGATTCGCGGGCTGCTAGAACAAAAACCGGAGCGACATTCCGTCCCTCTTCGGTTGCCATTTCATTCCAATGGTCCTTCTTGAGATCCAGGGAGACTTGTTTGGCTTGTTCCTGGAGTTTTTGAGGAGTCTTTGCAGACGAAAAGGGCTTCGCACTGAAACCGGAATACACGACCAATCCCGCCAGCAATGCGATGAATGCAAACACGAGCTTTTCCACATGCATAATGAAAAAGTTTTTGGCATTAAAACTGGATTTTGAACTGGAACTCTTCTTTTTCTTGGACATACCCAGACTCCTTATATTCCGAATTAAATTCGCTTGAAGGGCAATAGTTGTAAAGTTTAGTGACCAGAAACTAGTTTCCGTCTACGTTAGGAATTGGAGTTTTTTCTCCAACGTTGACGGGTGACTCCGACACCGCTGGAACTCTACTATTAGGCTCTACCGAGGTAGAGGTATTAGGCTCTACCGGAGTACTGGTATTGGGCTCTACCGGAGTACTAGGCGCACCTGGAACAACACCCGGTGCAGTCAAAGGAGCTGGTGACGCCGAATCCGTTTTTGACGGACTAGGTGCCGCAGACGTAGAGGGTACTTGATCCGACTTTTCCGCAATCAAATCGGTCCCGAGCGTTACGATGTTGGCTGGATTATAAAGGTAAATCAATCCGAAGATTTCTACCGACACTTCTGCTGGTGCATCTTGTAATACTGCGGCTTGACCCGCCGCACCACCGTAGCCACCACCACCGCTACTGCTACCTGGCCCATAGCCATCTTCACTCATGCCGCCCATTCCACCACTCATGCCACTGGGCCCACCAGGTCCACCACTCATCCCCATCCCGGATTTCCCACCACCACCGCCACCGAATCCGGACATATCGGCACCACCAAAACCACCACCATAGCCGCCACCGCCACCACCCATCGCGATATCAGGTGCAGGGTCGGTGTTCAGTCGGACTTGATAAACTTCCAACATCAACTCAGCACTTCCACAAGCGGCGATCAATCGACTGATTCCAGCAGGATCGATTTTGAGTCGAATGCGAACCGCTACCCGTTTGGCGACGGCATCGACTGCATTTGAAGGGCTTATAGTCCGAATCGCTTCCCTAAGTTCCGCACCTTTTCGCGGCTGGAATTCCGATTCCGCAGCAAAACTGATGTAACGCCCATCTGCAGGGTCCATGCCAGATGTGGCGTCCGCTACGCCAACACTTTCACCACCACCGCCCATCATGTCCATGCTTTTACCACCACTCGGGCCGCCGCCGCTGGCCATTCCCATTCCCATTCCCATTCCCCCGTCCATGGAGTCCATGCCCATGCCGCTTCCATAACCTGTACTCGCGCCTGCAGCGGACGGGAGTGGGGTCAAAACGCCAGCATTACGACTTGCATGCCTACCCATTCGGATATACTCCACCTCGCGAACTACAGCCTCATGATTCTCGCGTGCATCCCCGTTGGCCTTCTTGATAATCTCCATGATTCCCGTTAGTAGCCACATGTCTTCTTGTGTGTAGTAGATATCAAGAATCGAGGGGGCTGGCATGCTATACCATGGCACAACCTGCTGAAGCAGCGTCTGTTGTGAAGTGACGGACCAGCGAACCAAATCCGCGGATGGATTCGTTATGGCTGTGTTCCCCACGCCAGGGAATGCTCCACCATCCATCCCTGCCATGGTATTATCTGTTCCACCTCCGTAAGCGGACGTGTTTGCCCCCCCAAGATTCGCTTTCCAGTCAGAACCGATTTTCTTAGAAATAGCTTTAAACTCAGGGCCAATATACTCCTTGTAAACTTTTCGGTCGGTGAGCGTGATCCGGTCGTAGGGTGCTGGCAAACGGGCCGGCAATGGAAAATCAATGTATTTTTCGACAGGTCGCAAAGTCGTAAAAATTTCGTGAGTTGAATTTTCACTGAACGCATTTCTCGGCCAAACCATGAGTGGTATTTGATTCTTGAATTGCAATCGCCATGCTTCCTGTATGTCTGCCTCAAGCATACTGACGACCTTGTCCATCTGTGCATGCGAATGTGTATTTGGATGTGTTGGGACGGCGGAGCTAATCGTGTTGACCTGTTCAAATGTGCTCGTTAGCTTTGCTGTTCTTGCCGTGATAAGGGCAGATAAGCTAGAGCTTGTTAGATAGTAAACCGAAGCCGCCGCGACAAGAACCAAGATGGACAATATCCAAAATTGATACCGTACAACGTTCTTCCATTGATTCTTTATTACGTCCATCTTATTCGCTCCGACTTAACAAGTTAATCTACACCAACCGACCCACTATCCACTCAACACCGTTCGAAAAACTACCGCTATCCAGCCGTCTCTGTCCCACTTACTGCTGCATCCACGGGTGCATCACTTCCAGTCGCTTCAGGCTCAGGTACAGGTAGAAGCCCTCCGGCTTTTGCGCCGCCTTCTTCATTGAATCGTGGCTGCCACGCGAACTGCACTATGAATGAACATTTGGGAGCAGCAAAGAATGGAGGAATTTCTTTTCCATCTTCGTCGAGCAGCTTTTCTGGCGGTCTCCCTAATGGTGCGCCGGGCCCCCCCGAGGGTCCCCCGCCAGGATTATCAAAGCCATCCCCGGGTCCAGCCATTCCACCGGGGCTACCAGGCCCGCTCATTCCGCCAGGACTCATCCCTCCCATACTACCCCCCATTTTCCCGCTACTGCCAGACATTCCGCCGTCCATCGAGGAACTAGACGACATCGGCGCCGCAAACCCAAGTTTGATCAAGCGTTTCGCGAACTCAGGATTGGCAATGCGATGATTTGAATCTGCTGGTGGTGCCGAAATAACGACAGGTAATCGAATCCCTAACTCTCTGAGGGTAAATTTCAACGGCTTTTCGTCTGGCTTTTCGTTCGGAACCTCAATATGTCCATTTTCTAAGAAATCAATCATGTATTTCAGTACATGCGCCTCACCTTCCTCACCCCTATGGCCGTTGAAGTAGTGATGGCCCCGCAACTCAACCACCCAGCCAGAACCGACGAGCGGGGTTGGCTCCAGCACTTCTTTGTCCGCATCGGCTGCCTTCAACAACTGTCGGCGACTCGCTACGCCTTCCTTGTAGTTGGCCAAAAGACCAGGTGAGGTCCATGTAGTCAGGTCCGATTCGAACTTCTGCTCGATACGGGTGATATGGAAATCTTTTCGATCGGAATAAGGAAGTTCGATAGGTGTTTTGTCCGCCAGCGCTGGGTTGCGGTTGAGCGATGCCTCGATCGCTTTATGCAACTCCAAGAGCATTACCCTTTTTCTCGCACCTACTCCAACCTCTTTTCCGACCTTCTCAAACAAGGATATCTTGTCTTTTCGCTTGGTGTCTTCCGACTTCTCATTCGTCGATTCGGTCGCAACGCTGGCAACCGACTTTTCCGCCGCGCTCCAAATAGGTTCGTCCACCACGCTCAGCACACGCCCCATGGTCGCATGGTTGGTAACCATCCCAACGAGCAACACAGACAAAGCCCCCACTACCCAAGGCTTCTTCATGCGAACCACGCGATCGATTACGATCTCGCGAGGCAAAAGGCTGGTTTTCATCGGTCCGCGTCGAAGCAGTTGCAAACAGATCCCATACACCACACCAAAGGCCGCTGCGTTCTCTTTGAACGCTTGCGCGCCGGTAACCTCCGACCCTTCCAGCTTCGGAAACTTGTCCAAAACGTCGACGTCCAAGCCCAGGTTCTTGTTCAAAAACTGTTGAAGACCGGGTAACTTGGCTGTATTCCCCATCAGGAACATCGATTCCAATTCACTCTTTTTATTTAACGTCTTAAAGAAATTGAGCGAGCGCTGGATCTCCGTGACCATATCGTTAAATACGGGACGCATGGCTTGGAAAACCAACTTGGGGTCATCCGCTTGCATTGCATTGCGTTTGAGATGCTCCGCTTTGGCAAACGTCAACTTCAAGTCTTTGGTCAGCTGACGCGTGAAGTGATTACCACCGATTGGGATGCTTCGCTGCCAAACACGGAAACCATTCGTTACGATCAAATCGCTGGCATCAGTACCAATCGACAGGACCACCGTCGACTTCTGTGGAGTGTCTGGGTCAAACGCTTCCGTCGACATGCGTTCCGTGAATCGGTCGTGAGCGATCATGTTGTAGATGCTCATCGGAGCAAGTTGCACCAAATCGATATCCAACGATCGTTCACGATAAGGCTTTAGCGATCGGAATACTGCATCGCGTTTCATCGCAAATAACCCGACCTCGCTTTCCAATGCGTAGCCATCCTCGATTTTAGCCCCTTCCATTTGCTGGAAGTCCCAGATAACGTCGTTGAGATCAAAGGGAATCTGCTGCTTGGCTTCATACTTTACAATGTCGCCAATTTTCTTCACTTCGACTGGCGGCGGCTTGAAGAATTTAGCCAGGCCGCTCTGTCCAGGAACGCTAACGCCGACTTTCGCTCCGCGTAGATCATTGCGCGACAAGAATTGCTGCATGGCGTCAGCGATGAGCAATTCCGGTTCGGCTTCCGGTTGGCTCAGGATTTTTGGATATTCGACGAAGTCGAAAACATCCGTTACGACTTGGTCTCCCTCCAGGTGACATCGCAAACCCTTCAGGGCGCTTTGACCAATTTCCAAGCCCCAAACATGCTGAATTTTTTTCGCCATCGTGCGAACCCCTCCCCGTCCAACGTATCCTCGAACCAACGCATCGAGCTAAAAGAGACGAGCAGTAAGCAGTAGTGTGATTGTGATGAGTATGGCGAACTCCCCAACTGACGTGGTGCGTTACAGGACTTCGCTCAAGCCTTATCGTATCGCCTAGGACTACCCTCTGTCAAATTTTCATTGCAATCCAGGCGAAAATAGTTGAATTCGAGTCGGCTTCGGATAGAAAACAGGGATTCCAGACGGCACAATCCATTTTGCTCGGCTTTTTCTAGCTGGAATCCACATCTCCACTTGGCAGGGATGGCCGATAGACGCGAAGATAGATGTGGGGAAAATAATTCAACAGACCCATTTTTCCTGGCTGAACTTCTGTTTGGACACGGCGTAGCAAATTATGACTAAAAACGATACTACCTGGCCAACGCCACCCTCTGAGGCTGTGATTTTGATAACCCGACGCGTAAGCGAGGAATTGCAGACGGCCCCTCGCTTTTGCGTCGGGTTTTCAAACTGCCGCTATCAAGAGGACCAGTCAAAAAATCACAGCCTCTTTGTTGGCGAGGCTCAGCATCGCAACCCACTTCCATGCCCGATCGAGATCGTAAATCACAGGTACCCGAGCCTGCGCAACCTTGCGTTCCAAGGCGGGAGCATGCAAGGCTTGAACATGGCAACGCAGTGCATTCTGATTACGTTCCTATTGGTCGCGTTTTGCTCCCAGGTTTCTTCTCAGTTCGACCCCATATCCAATGGTTCGCCCAACGATTTGGGAAAGCGCATTGCCGTACTGATTGAGCAACTGAGCGACCCCAATTACTCAACTCGCCTCCGCGCTCAAGCGGAACTTGAGCGGATTGGTGTGCTTGCTCTGGATCAATTGCACAAAGCAAGTTTCCATCCCGACCCGCAAATCGCCTCTACAGCCCGCTACGTCGTTCAAAGCAACCAGTTCTCTTGGTCTTGGGATACCGATCCAGTTAGCGTCCGACAGATCTTGACCAACTACGGGGCGGCGGACGCTGAAAAATCCATCTACATCGATCAATTGCAACGACTCGAACACGACGAAGGCTTCGGAGCTCTGTGTCGATTGGTTCGCTATGAGACACGTAGCGGGTTGGCAAAGCGGGCCGCACTAATCCTAATGCGAAGCAGACCGACAGTAGGCCAGACATTAGAAAAGAGAAAAGAAGCATTACGGAACTACGTTAGCGGTGGCCAAAGCCAAGCGAGTCGATGGTTGCTCAAATACGCATCCAACGAAAACCTGTTCGATCCAAGTTGGTGGGAACAGACCCTGGCAGAAGAACTGCAACAACTAAAAGACGGCTCGGTCGAAACCAACCTGGAACTTACTATGGATTTGCATCGATGGGTCGTAGAGCAGACGTTCGACCAACCAAACTTGAGGTCCTTCGCGCTTTCAACAGCCCGTTCCATCTTGACCATTGGCAAGACCGTGACCACGCTGGAATCCACCATCGGCCACCGATCCACCCGAGTTAATGAATTCGCCCAGTGGGCGTTGAAGTGCAAACTGCCAGAGCTTGTTCAAGAGCAGCACGCAAAAATTCCGAATAGTATTGTCTCACGTGAATTCATTTTCGGGTATCTACTTGCCGAAAGCTTCCTGTTGCAAGGGGACACAATCCTCGCAAACACAATCGCCGAGCACAGCTTGAACCAAGTCCCTTGCAACGAAAAGGGTTCCCCCGTGGTTCCGCCCCCGGACGAAGCCGTCCCAGGCAAACCGAGCATCCAGTTCTTAAGCAAAGGCAATACATCGGATCAAGACCGCCGATCTACGCTTGGACAAAAACTCGAAGAACGCGGCCAATTCGATTGGGCGGAAGCTGAGTTTCGTTTAGTGCTCAACGAGGACTTAACAAACATGGCGACCCTGGATGGCATGTCACGACTGGCCGCAATGCTGCAAATCCAGGGCAAACATGCAGAGGCGGCCGATGTGCTCGAGCCGTTCGTAACGCGTTACAACAGCGAACCTCTTTTCCAACGCCAAATGAGCGAATGGAATAGAGACATAGGCAATGTTATTTCCAACTTTCACTTGTACATTGCCGATCACGCTCGACAAGCCAATGACAACGACAAAGCTGCCAAGAACTACTGGCTGTCGATCGATCTGTCCCCCGAAAATGTCGATGCTATCATCGGGCTTTACAAACTCCCTCTCTCTGCCAGCGACAAAGACAAATGCCTTGCAAAATTGGCGAAAATCATCCTCGACTTGAGAGTTGCAATCCGAAACGGAGAAGAAGAACTCAAAAAATCAAAACCCAATGAACTTTCCTTCTTTTCCATTTGGATCGCGGACAAGAGCAATACCCTGGCATGGTTGATCGCCAACACCGAAGGGAGCAAAGAAGAAGCTCTGTTTCTTAGTCGAAAAGCTTGCCTCCTGTCTCCCGAACACGCCGAGTATTTGGATACTCTGGCCTATTGCTACGCTGCAATGGACCGATACCAAGATGCTGTCCAGCAACAACGACGCGCAGTCGACCTAAAGCCCCACCACCCAGAACTTGTTAAGGCTCTCAAACGCTTTGAAGCGAAATTGCGCTCCACCCCACCCAGCCCCTAAGACTGCTATCTGCAATTGGTTGAGCGGCGGACAGAAGATAGTACCAATCACGCTCCGCGTGATTTTCGCAGTTCAAAAACCTCAGGTTTCTGAGGCAACATCACGCGGAGCGTGATGGGTACTTTCTTTGAATTCGAAAAAATCACAGCCTCAGAGCTTGCCAACCACTTTATATGCTTTGGCCTACCGCTCGAATGCAATCCAAGTAAGCGCGAACCGTATCGCTATATCCCATCTCAAGCGCATCCGCGATCAAAGCGTGCCCAATGGATACCTCGGCCACTCCCGGCACCGCCATCAGAAAGGGCGTTAAATTCTCTTGATTCAAATCGTGACCGGCATTGATCCCTAACCCCGAGTCAATAGCTGTCCTGGCGGTGGCCACAAATCTCGAAAGTGTCGCAGCTCGAGCTGACGTATCAAACGCACTTGCCCAGGTTTCGGTGTACAGCTCGATCCGCTGGGCGCCAATTTTTTTGGCCATGAACATCTGTTCAGGAATCGGATCCATAAACAGACTCACCCGAACTCCAATCTCGCGACATTCTCGAATCAAAGGTTCCAACAGGACCGCATCCTCAACCAAATTCCAACCATGGTCCGAGGTTGCTTGAGATTGGCTGTCAGGAACAAACGTCGCTTGACTTGGGCGGACAAGCCGAATCAATTCCATCAAGTTGTGAAACGGATTCCCCTCAATATTGAATTCGGCCTCGGGCCAATCCTTGAGCAATTCTGCAATTGCAAACACATCCTGGCGGCGTATATGGCGTTCGTCGGGTCGTGGATGAACGGTGATCCCGTTCGCCCCTGCCGACAAGCAAAGTCGCGATGCTCGAACGACACTCGGAATACCTAAATGCCGCGTGTTTCGTAGCAATGCGACCTTGTTGACGTTGACAGAAAGTTGCGTTCGATTCGTTGAATTCATAGGATAGACAGTCGTGGGCTGATTAAGTAGAGAGCGGTTGCTCAGTGCAATTAAACTTGATAGTACCCACGATACCATTCGACAAATCGTTGAATACCTAATTCAATGGGAGTGGATGGACAAAACCCCACTGCGTCCTTCAAGGAATCAACATCCGCAAAGGTATCCAGCACGTCACCGGGTTGGATGGGCAACATGTTCTTCTTTGCCTTGACCCCGAGGGCCTCTTCCAACACTTCGATGAACCGAGTTAGTTCCGTCGGCTGCTGATTTCCGACATTGTGAATTCGAAAAGGGGCCGAACTCGTACTGGGATCGGGCTTGTCGCTATTCCAAGTTGGATTGGCAACTGGGATTTTGTCCAACACCAGCCAGACGGTCTTCGCGATGTCGTCGATGAAAGTGAAATCCCTCTTCATCTTTCCCTCGTTGTAAACGTCAATGGTCTCCCCATCCAGAATGGCTTTGGTAAATTTAAAAAGTGCCATATCCGGTCGACCCCACGGACCATAAGCCGTAAAGAACCTCAAACCCGTCGTGGGAAGTCCATATAAGTGCGAATAAGAGTGGGCCATCACTTCCGACGCCTTTTTGGTCGCGGCATACAAACTGAGTGGATGATCGACTGGATCCTGAACGGAAAATGGCTGCGATGTATTGCTGCCATAAACACTCGAACTGCTCGCATACACGAGATGTGAGACGCCCGTTCGGCGGCAACCCTCTAGGATGGTCAGTGTGCCTAAAACATTAGAATCGACGTAAACGAATGGGTTCTCTACCGAATATCGGACTCCCGCTTGAGCTCCCAGATGAATGACCTTATTGAATTGTCGCGATTCAAAGAGACCAGCGACAGCTACGCGATCCTTCAAGTCCAACTTAACGAATTCGAAATTAGGAAACTCCCTGAGTCGGTTCAGTCTCGCATGTTTTAAACGAACGTCGTAATACTCGTTTAGATTGTCCAGTCCCACGACTGGCAAACCAGCCTGAAGGCAGAACCGCGCTACGTGAAAGCCAATGAATCCCGCGGCACCAGTTACCAACAAAGTATGCATAAATTCGGTCGAAAAGTCTAAATGGAGGTCGAGTTTGGGATCGCTAGTTTCGGCAACTCAATGCCCTGCAACAACCTATTGTTTTGGCCTTCAATTACTTTCCCGAGGCGCAGACAAACTCGAAGCCATTGATTGAGGCTTCGCGCGTCACTGATTACGCCGTCAAAGGACAATTCTGTGCACCACAATAGATCCTGTTTGCCACGCAACGACCAGTGCCACAAAAGCCGAATCTGATCCTTGGTACGATCGTGTATTGCGTTTAGCACAGCATCCGGGTCACGATCTGCAGTGACTCTCTTCGATAGTCCGTCACAGTCAACAATGAGCACCCCAGGCCGGCGCATGCACTCCAACAACACCGGATCACTGGAGTCGCTTAGACTGGCCAAGTGCCATACAAGCTCTCGCTCTCTATCCAAAGGGCCGTGGACGGTCGAAGCCGTCTGCTCTGCCCAACGTCTAAGGAGGGCACGATGCATGGGCCTCAACTCCAAAAGACTCCATTCTTGAACCAGTTGCATTGCAAGCGTTTTTCTCATGACGCGCGAGGCAATGTAGACACTAGGACGACGGTGCCGGCTGGAATGCCAAGCTCTGCAAATGGGCAGGCGAACGGGACGAGCACCGTCTGGCCACGCTCGAGTAGGAATTCGTTCGAACCCGTTCTCAAGACGGCACTGCCTTTGGGTACAGTGATAATGGCAAGCTGCTTGCTCTCCAGCGGAAACGTGCCTGGACAGGCGTACTCTTTCAGGGTGAACTTATCGCAATCTACCAACATAGTCGCTGCCGATGCCAAATTCGGTGGCCTCGGTACAAATTCGACTGGCCCTCGATCGAAATCGATTACTTCCAACGCCTGCTCAATGTGCAACTGACGTGGTTGCCCGTCTTTGTCGACACGATCCCAATCGAAGAGCCGAAACGTGCAGTCACTCGCCTGCTGAATTTCAGCCACCATTAATCCGGCACCCAACGCATGAACCGTACCCGCTGGGATAAAGATACAATCGCCTGCTTTGGGCGAAAGCACGTGCAAGCAATTCTCAGTCTCACCGTTTTCGATCGCGGCAAGCAAAATTTGGCGGTCCACTCCAGATTTCAAACCTGCAAACAGTTTCGCTTCCGGCTCCGCATCGATCACATACCACGCTTCCGTTTTCCCACGGTCCGGTTGCGTCATTTTGGCACCGTACGCGTCATCCGGATGGACCTGTACACTGAGTACTCTTTGGCAGTCCAGGTACTTCAATAACAGCGGAAAGCGTTCGTTAGGAGCGTCACGACCAATAACTTCGTTAGGAAAAGATTCAATTAATTGCCTTAAAGTCCAGCCGGCGAAATCTCCTTCGGCCACGATCGACTCACCCTCGCGATGATCCACAATCTCCCAACTTTCAGCCCAAATGCCACTTCCAGGCGGTTTTTTGCCCAGTTGAGTGGCTAGTCGATCGCCACCCCAGATGTACGAACGAAAAATCGGCTCAAAACGAATCGGCTGATCTGGTAAAAACATGGATTGCCAAATGGACAGGGAAGAACAAACTGGGTGGACACAAATGGGTGCGCTCGAAAATCATTTTACTCGCCCCACACAAACTACGCACGACGGCACGAAAATTCATGCCGAACCACTATACCGGAGACTGGATTGATGGCGAAAAGCGTCCTAGCACTGAAAAAGGCCGACGACCTATTTGAGAAAAGCTCGATGAGCTTTGGCGACCATCTCGAAGAACTCCGCCGTGCCCTTTTCAAAGCGTCCGTCTGGTTGGCCGTGGGCCTAGTTATCGGCTTGCCCATGGCTACCACCGTGGTGAACTACATGCAAGTACCTCTAAAGATCTCTCTCGATAGGTACTACGATAAAATGAGCAAGGCGGAAATGAAGAAGGCAGTTGGCAAGGACGTTTCCGCAGATCTCTCAAAATGGCTTACCGAAAATAAAAAAGTAAGCCAAATCGTTTATCGAGACATGCGACGATTAAAAGCCGCCATATCCGATGAACTTTCGGAATCGGATCGAAAACAAGCGGATACCTTCGGCCTGCCAGCTGTCGAAGATCTGGTTGCGTTTCGGGAGTTCGTCGGCGTTGACAAAGGAACCGAAGCGCTCGGACTTCAAGAACCCTTTTTGATCTGGTTCAAAGCAGGCTTGGTCATCGCATTCCTCGTGGCTAGCCCGGGAATCTTTTTCCATATTTGGCAATTCATATCCGCCGGACTGTACCCGCACGAACGACGCTACGTTTACTTTTTTCTGCCAACGAGCCTGCTGCTATTTTGGGCAGGTGCCGCCCTTGCCTTCTTTGTGATCTTCAATATGGTCATCGACTTCCTTCTGGATTTCAACGCCAGCATGGGAATCGGAGCGTCTCCACGACTTACGGATTACATGTCTTTTGCGCTCATGCTCCCCTTGGGCTTCGGCATCTCGTTTCAGCTACCATTGGTAATGCTCGTGCTCGAACGACTCGGCATCCTTTCGGTCAAGCTCTATGTGTCCCAATGGCGAATGGCAATCCTCATTATCGCTTTCCTGTCGATGATCCTGACCCCGAACGACGTTGGGAGCATGCTCGGTATGGCTGTTCCGCTCATTGGTCTCTACTTTGTCGGTATCGCCATGTGCAAATACCTGCCTAGAAGTGATATGCTACGTGGGCAAGCTGTCGATCCAAGTTGATGGACAGCGAACCTCGCCCTCCCTTTCGAATAAGAACCCTTTTTAGTACGGGCGAAATAATAAAATTGAAAGCGTTCAATCGATGACCATCCCTACGACTCGAAGACATTTCACTCAGTCGCTAACCGCAATATCCCTCGTCGGATTGATGTCGAATCGACCGACATGTTTCGGGCAAGAAAAACGCGAGGATGCGTCTCTCAAGCCCAAGCAACGCACGGCCGTGGGTGCCAACGTAGCTGCTACCGTGCATCCTATCGCTTCCCAAGCTGCCCGGACCATCTACCAAAACGGTGGCAATGCAGTCGATGCCGCCATCGCGGCCGCCCTCTGTCTTGGAGTCGTCGATGGTCACAATTCCGGTATCGGTGGTGGTTGCTTGATGCTGATTCGAACTCAGGGTGGTGCACTTCATGCTATCGATGGCCGCGAAACCGCGCCCGCAGCTGCTTCAGCGACAATGTTCGTCCGCAAGGACAAAGCCGTCGCGGAGTTGAGCCAGACCGGTCCTCTGGCTTGCGCTGTCCCAAGTCAAATCGCCGCTCTAAAACTTGCTCACGACAAACTCGGATCGTTGAAATGGGAGACTCTTTTCGAACCTGCCATCGAAGCAGCCCAAGCCGGCTATGCCATTGGTTCGGCAACCCACAATGCGATCTCCTCCGAACGAGACAACCTGGCCAAGTTCGAGGCTAGCCGAGCAGTACTTCTTAAACCAGATGGAAGTGTTCCGAAGGTGGGTGAAATACTGCGGCAGCCCGACCTGGCACAAACACTTCGTCAAATTGCAAAGAATGGTCCCGCCTGGTTCTACACTGGCGATTTCGCCAAAATTGCCGCCGGTTACCTTAAAAAACAAGATGGAATTCTCACCCTTGCGGACTTCGCAAACTACAGAGTGATCGAACGAACGTCCATTAAAACCAACTATCGGAATTATCAAATAATCGGCTTTCCGACCCCTAGTTCCGGCGGTATCCACATTGCTCAAGTGCTGAACATGCTCGGTAAGTTCGACGTTGCAAAGATCTATGCCAAGTCCAAAGGGGAGTTTTTTCATCTCCTAGCGGAATGCATGAAGCGAGCATTTGCGGATCGAGCTCATTGGCTTGGCGATGGCGATTTCGTAGACGTCCCAAAATTTTTAGTCGATCCAGCCTACGCCGATTCGCTTGCATCCCAAATCCATTTGGACAGAGCCTCTTCTTCCATCGTTCATGGAAACGCAACTGCCGACGATAGCAAGAAGCACACGACTCATCTGGCAACCGCGGACGCCTCTGGCAATTGGGTCGCACTGACCTCGACCGTGAATACCACCTGGGGATGCAAAGTCATGATCCCCGGCACCGGTGTCATGCTCAACAATCAAATGGACGATTTCAGTATCTCCCCTGGAGTTCCAAATGCCTTCGGTTTAGTCGGATCGGAAGCGAACGCCATTGCACCCAACAAACGCCCTCTCTCCAGCATGAGCCCAACGATCGTCCTTGAGAAAGACGGAACTCCGTTCCTGACCTGTGGTGCCGCCGGTGGTCCCAAGATCATTAACGCGACCCTTCAAAACATCGTCCGATGCATCGACCTGAACGAAACCATAGACCAAGCCATCGCCTCAGCCAGAATCCACCAACAATGGCGTCCAGACATTGTTTATCATGAACCAAACCTGGGCGGATTGCGGCTAGCCTTAACGGACGGTCGCGACTCAAGCAGCGATGCGAGCAAACACTTGGAAAAACTCGGACATCCGCTTAAAGTCTCAAGTTCCCTCGCAATCGCCCAAGGCATCCAAAAAACCGACCGCGGTTTGCTTGCAGCTACCGACCCAAGAATCGACGGCCAAGCCATCGCCATCGATTAATGGCGTTTAGCGGCCATACCGTTCAACCAAGCCCAATTTCGCAGGAATTTCGTTTAACCGTTAGCCGTAGGCGCACGTAAGTGGTATCGAGTTCGCCTACGGCTGACTGTTAAACGAATGATGGAACCGTATTAGATTGAACGACGCAACTGCAATGCCAGTCCAATGCCACGCTCATATTCTTTAGGAGTCAATCGAACGTAGATGCCTGTCGTCTATTTCAAACGCCACAAAATGCAGATCGACCTTCTCAAATTCGATCGGCCACACATCCAAAGCGAAAGTGTTTTTCGTTTCGCACCTTGGTCTGAAAAGGTCTTGGGACAACATGCGTTGGCAAAATGGGATAGCTTTCGCTTGGAAATCGACGCGAATGTATTCCCTTGCCTGGGCGATCGCGATGGTTGTAGGCAACTCATGCGAGACATTTCGTTGCGCGCCAACTTTGTCCCAGAAGCAACTTGGCTTGCGATCGCTGACCCTGAGGGGAAACCGGAAGTGCCGGTCGGCACCATCCAAGGCCTAAGACTAAACGCGATCGAAGGTGCCATTCAAAACGTAGGGGTTGTCCCTCAATTTCGAGGCATGGGCCTAGGACGCGAACTTCTTCAACTCGCACTGCAAGGCTTTCGAGAAACTGGCTGTGCCAAGGTCAACTTAGAAGTCACCATCCATAACACCGGTGCGATCCGCCTCTACGAATCGGTTGGATTTCGTTATGTGGAAACCGTGTTCAAGGTAGGCAATGTGCCTGTTAATGCATAGGCATCAAGTGTGTTTGCGCGAGGCCCTCGCTCAGGTTAGTGCGACAAATAGCGGTTTGCGAAAAATGCATGGATGCGAGTCTTGTACCGTTCTGCGATCTGGCCTTCCAGGTTGGTGGAGGCCTGTCTTTTCAGGCTGGTGGTGGCCGGCCTTTAGGTTGGTCGGGCCGGCCTTTTCAGGTTGGTTGAGGCCTGTCTTTTCAGGTTGGTTGAGGCCTGTCTTTTCAGGTTGGTGGGGGCCGGCCTTTAGGTTGGTCGGGGGCTTGTCCCCCACCAACCTTGTTTTGGTGTACTAACGGCCGGCACTCGCGAA
>JAYTVM010000240.1:0-20771 GCA_043743995.1 Pirellula sp.
CAAGCGACTTCAACGATCAACGACACTACCCGATTATGATATACTCATCACTCCGCAAACCCTTGATGGCAGGTAGTTTTGAACCTGCCGCTCGCCTTATTAGTCATTTCCCCCCCAAAGTTTGATCGCTTCCCTTATGCCATAGATCGACGTGCCGATCCAGTACTCAAGAACGTAGCTTGAGAAAGTTTACAATTGGGGGAATTGCCAAGTTTGCAGTAAAGTTGCATTCATTCGGCCTGCGTGCAAGTAAATAAGTTAGGAAAGCCACAAGTGAAATAGAACGTGCTCCCGTATCTAGGTGTCGATTCCTGTTTTTCTCAGGTTGGAAGCCTGACCCGTATAAATGCTAGAGTTTCGTGGTTTCACGAGAGGAATCGCAGATGACCAAGCGAACGAATTTAACGACAGCAGAGAAAGTAGCGGTTATCCGGGAGCACCTTCTGAAGATGGTTCCCGCATCCCCATTTCCAACCAAAGCAACACTTTGAGAATGCTGAAGGTTGCTTCGAAATCGCACAGCGGCCCTCACAAAGAACACTGTGCACGAAAAAAGCGGTATTATAGAACGAAGTGAAAGCCTAGCTCGACCAACGCTTAGATGACAACCGTTTCGATCCAATAACCATAAACCATAAGGAGATGCATTTTGGGCGACAAGATCACGTTGCGCAGCCTATTCTTCATTACCGCTTTGACTGCAATTCTGCTTTTGGTTGTGCGGTTGGCTGTTCTCCATCAAGGTCAAAACGTCTGGGCAGCGATCGCACTGATGGTACTCATACCTGTTGTCACGTTCGGCCTGTTTGGCTTTGCATTCGTCGTGCTGCTCCCCTTCGGTATCATCGCGGCCATGGCGCGTGAATCGGTGGCACCAGGGACCAGTCCTTTTGCTGAAGATCGGTTACCTGACAAACAAATCGATGTTTTGGATCCAGAACGGGCTAACTAGCAATAGGCATTCAATATGGTTGATAACAACGTTCATTCCGCCACCGAGCCGATGATCGAACTGCGACGGATCCACCGATTCTTTGGGAATACCAAAGCGGTAAATGACGTGTCGTTCGATGTGTATCGCGGGCAAGTGTTTGGCTTCATTGGCCCGAACGGAGCTGGCAAGACGACCAGCATGCGCATCTTGTCCACGCTCGAGCTACCAAGCTACGGTGATGCGTTTGTCGACGGTTTTTCCGTAATCAATGACCCCGACTTGGTTCGTCGCCGACTCGGTTTCATGCCCGATGGATTCTCCATGTATCAGAACATGAACTGCGTTGAATACTTGGATTTTTTTGCAAGGTCATACGGTCTTTTGGGAAAAGACCGCATCGCAGCACTCCGGCGCACCCTCAGTTTCACCGGGCTCGATAAAATTGCATCCAAACCCATTACGGGTTTGTCGAAAGGCATGCGGCAACGGCTTTGCCTGGGACGATCCATGATCCACTCGCCCGCAGTGCTGATCTTGGATGAACCCGCCAACGGTTTGGATCCACGTGCTCGCATCGAGCTGCGACAGATGATCCAACAATTGGCCGTTGAGGGATCAACGATCTTGGTGTCGTCCCATATCCTCACCGAATTGGCAGAGATGTGTGATCAAGTTGGGATCATCGAGCGCGGCCGTTTGCTAGCCGTGGGGAGTGTAGCCGATATCCGACGCTCGATCCAAGGTGCCTTGCGCGTGCAGATGACGGCACTCGAACGAGGGCAGCAGCTTCAAAAGTGGCTCAATGAACAGGTTGGAGTTTCCAATGTTACGCGAAACGACAATACACTATCGTTAGAATTGGTTGGTGGTCCTAACGAGCAAGTCGCATTGCTCAAAGCAATCGTCGATGCAGAATTCGCAATCCTTGAATTCGCGGCTCATCGCGAAACGCTGGAGGATGTGTTCATGAAGGTTACGACCGGAGCTGTTCAATGAGTACGATGACACCTGAGGCGACAGACACTTCGTTAGCGGCAAGTCCCGCGATAGCGCCTGACCAGCGCGAACATGCCTCCGCAATTCAACAACTCGTGGAGGGGGAAACCGCCTGGGACACGCGGCTCATCGCGTGGAGCGATTGGGTCAACCCGATTTTGGTCAAAGAGACTCGCCAAGCGCTCAAAAGCAGGCAGTTTTCTTGGACTTTCATGCTCCTAATCATAGTTGTTCTGGCATGGTCGGTTTTAGCAATTGTAGGCATGATCCCCAGCATCTACTACAATTCGAGCGGTGCTGGGATGCTAATCGGTTATGCAATTATCTTGATCGTACCTGCCTTGATTGTGATTCCTCAATCTACGTTTCGCTCCATGGCATCGGAGCTTGAGGACGGAACTTTCGAGACACTTTCGCTCTCAACTCTGTCACCAAGGCACATCCTGGTTGGCAAACTGAGTGTCGCTGCACTTCAACTGATCGTCTATTTATCGGTCATAGCGCCTTGCATTGCGTTAACGTATCTTTTGAGAGGCATCACGCTGGAGGTCATCGCGATGACCATATCGATCATCGCCTCGTGTAGTTTGGCACTTTCCGCGATAGCGATTTCGGTTGCTTCGTTCTCTCGTACGCGCATGCAACAAGTTTTTTTCTCCATTATCCTTTTAGTCGGTCAGGTTTTCTGTTCCTTCTGGACCGGTGCCATTTTGATCGGAATGGTAACTACCGGTGGATATGGATTGGAGCGTTGGATTGCGTTCGGAGTATTTTTGTTAGCCGTCATATTGTACGGATGGTTACTTTTGAGATGCGGGGCATGTGCGATCGGTTTTAGCAGCGACAACCGCTCAACCCCGATTCGTATCCCGCTTCTCGTGATCGGGCTTCTCATGTGCATGATGGAAGGATTCATGATCGTGGCGTATGGCAATGAATCAACCGCAGGGACTGGCATGAATTTTACGCAGGAAATGATCGCCGTGGCGGTGACGTCATTGTTTGTTCATTGGGGAGTTGCTGGGAGCATCATGATGGGTGAGCGAGGGACCATTCCTGCTCGCGCCCGACGGTCCTTGCCCAGTTCATTACTCGGACGGGTTTTTTTGACTTGGCTCAATCCTGGAGCTGGGCCAGGTTACATCTTTGTCCTTCTCAGTTTTATGGGCTCAGCCTTTACTCTAGCCCTCGCCCCGATGGTATTGCTTCAACCTGGCCAGCGCAACATTCAGCTTCCTTTGCTCATCTACATTTCCGCCGTGACGTGCTATTTGGCTCTTTATCTTGGTATCGTGCGGCTCAGCTGCATGGTATTTCTAAGGAAGGTTCTGGTTGGGCGTCTGATCATCTCATTTGCATTGACATTGGTCATGATCGTTATGGCTGTTATCGTGACCTGTTCCTTGAGTTTGGCGGCTAATGATTATCAAACACTGACGTTCGGATGGTATTGCTTTCCTAACTTTTTTTGGACGTTAGCCGAGCTGTTTCCAGACCGCTCGTCCAGTTGGAGCAGTCCCGAAGAAGTATTTGCATTCATCGTCCTCGTTTTGAGTTCCTTAACGGTTGCCTTCGTAAATATCCTATTCACCGCGAAGGACGTTGTCTTGCTTCGTATCGAAACGCCAGAACGGGTGAAGGAAGAACGCAACAAGCGTCGAGCCAAGCATGGCCAGGAGAACGCGGTAGTCGAAGATCCCGATCCGATTTTTGGTTAAGCAAAAGAAACTTGGGGACGAAATGTCCCGGGGTTTATTAGGAAGACCATTACTTTACTTCTAAAATAGATGGTCAAACCCCCGGCTTAAAGCCAAATGGCGCTCACTTTGCAATTTCTGAGCCTCAATGCGCTAGCATGAGGGCCGGATTGGCAAGAGATTTCTAGCCGGTCAGCCCGCACGCTAGCGCGTTTCGGCTCAAAGTGAGTGGCATTGGTCAAAAAGCCGGCGGCATGCTACTTGCCCCGCTTGATGGCTTCGACGACTGCGACGCCCATGTCGGCTGGGGATTGTGCGACCACGATCCCAACGGCTTCCAAGGCTGCGACTTTTTCCGCTGCAGTCCCTTTGCCACCAGTGATGATCGCACCCGCGTGTCCCATACGTTTGCCCGGCGGGGCAGTGCGACCTGCGATGAAGGCTGCTACCGGCTTGGTCACATGGCTCTTTACGTAGGCAGCCGCTTGTTCCTCAGCATCCCCTCCGATTTCCCCGATCATGAGAATCACTTCCGTTTGATCGTCCTTTTGGAATCGTTCAAAAAGATCGATATACGAAGTGCCAACGATAGGATCGCCGCCAAGTCCAACACACGTGGACTGCCCCAGATTGAGGCTGCTCGTTTGCCAAACTGCCTCGTACGTCAATGTGCCGCTTCGGGACATGATGCCGACTTTACCTACGTTGTGAATGTAGCCTGGCATAATCCCGATCTTGCATTCACCCGGGGTGATAACGCCAGGGCAATTGGGACCGATCAAAATTGACTGGCTGCGACGGACACGATCGTAGACATGAACCATGTCGATGACGGGCACTCCTTCGGTGATCGCGCAAATAACGCCGATGCCCGCGTCGATGGCTTCGAGAATAGCGTCTGCGGTAAACGCAGGTGGGACGAAGATCATGGATGCGTTAGCGCCGGTTTGCTTGACCGCTTCTTCGACAGTGTCGAAGACCGGCAGTCCCTCCACTGTTTCGCCGAACTTTCCTGGCGTAACACCGCCGACCATCTTGGTGCCGTACTCTTTACAGCCTTTGGTGTGGAATGCTCCGGCTTTGCCCGTGATGCCCTGGCAGATGACTCGCGTTTCGCGATTTACAAGAATACTCATAGTTTGTTGGTTCTGGGATCTTTGGAGTTAGGTTGGTTGCGATTGGGATTTTGGATCGAAGCACTAAGCGATCGATGCAACTACTTTTTTCGCGGCGTCCGTCAAGTCGTCGGCGGAGATGATGGCCAGTCCGCTGTCCTTGAGCATTTTCTTGCCCTCGACGACTTCGGTCCCTTCGAGCCTTACGACCAGCGGCACGGTGAAGCCCACTTCTTTGGATGCTTCGATGATCGCTTGGGCGATGGTGGTGCAACGAGCAATACCACCGAAAATATTGACAAGGATGGCTTTTACATTCGGGTCGGACAAGATGATTCGGAACGCTTCCGTGACTTGCTGTGTGTTCGCCCCACCACCTACGTCGAGGAAATTCGCGGGCGCACCTCCATGATGCTTGATGATGTCCATGGTCGCCATCGCCAAACCTGCGCCATTGACGAGGCAGCCGATATTGCCTTCGAGTTTGACGTAACTGAGACCTGTGTTTCCGGCGCGGATTTCAGCGGGCTCTTCTTCGTTGATATCACGCAATTCTTTCAAATCTGGGTGCCGAAACAGCGCGTTGTCGTCAAACGTAATCTTGGCGTCGAGCGCGATCATCTTGTTGTCCTCCGTGATGACCAGCGGATTAATCTCAGCCATCGAGCAGTCGAGATCGACGAAAAGTTTGCAAATCTTTTTCATGAAAAAGTCAGCGCTTTTGGCCGAATCACCCGAGATCCCGAGCTTTTTGCAGAGCTTACGGACTTGAAAGCCCTGCAAGCCATAGGCTGGGTCAAACGACTCCTTCAAAATCTTTTCAGGCGTATCATGCGCTACCTTCTCAATCTCAACGCCACCTTCGCTGCTAACCATTAAGAGTGGCATTTGACTACCACGATCGACAACAACGGCCAAATACAACTCGCGAGCGATCTTGCAACCCTGTTCGACGAAGACTTGATTGACTTTGCTGCCCGCAGGTCCGGTTTGAACGGTAACCAAGCGATTGTGAAGGAGATTCTTGGCAACGGTAGCTGCTTCTTCTCCACTTTTGACCAATTGCACGCCGCGTTGCGTGGGCACTTCGATAACGGTCCCTTTTCCTCGCCCACCTGCGTGCAATTGAGCTTTTACCACAGCGATTGGGCCGCCTAGCTTTTCGAAGGCCGCTTTGGCTTCTTCTGGGGTTTTGGCAACAAAACCCTGCAACACAGGCACTTGAGCTTTGCGGAAGAGTTCTTTGGCTTGGTATTCGTGAATTTTCATCAGTGATTTCTCGTTGGTGACAACACCGGATTGGTTCAACTCTGCCGGCGAAAAATGGCAAGCGAAATGATTGGCTATTCTGTGTTTCTGTCAAGGACCAAGTTCAAGGCGAGCGGCAGATTGAAATCGCCTGCCGTGTTTCGTTACGATGCAGATGAGTTACAATGCGACCGAAACGACTTGTTCCGCTCTTTCTTTAGGCCCGCACCATGACCCCGTGGAAGAACAACCCTCAATGGGACCTTCTAGTTGAAGATACCTACGCGGAAGCCTTCAAGAGCATCTACGCATCGGTCTTGGTCACCGCTCGCGATCGAAAATGGCTGTTGGCAGCTTGCCAGGCTGCAACCGGCCATGCGAGCAGCACGATCTTGTGCGACTGCGAAGCAGGCATTGAGCAGGTTTTGGACGGCAAATCACCAGGCCAAGAAACGCCGGATGGTCGCGTCGGCGCAATTCTCCAGTTTCATGTCCCTCGTTTTCGCAAAGATCGAGTGGTTCACTTAGAAAAAGTACTTTTGGCGAGATTGAGCCAAAACGTATTAACCTGTCCAACCACTCGATGTTTCAACCTGCTCGATACGGACCCCTATTTCAAACTTGGCCGCAAAATTGCCTTTTTTGGAGATGGCCATCAAACTCGAACGGAGATGTTTGGCCACAAAGGTTGGACCATTCCGACTTTGGGAGGTGAGTTTTTTCTAACGCGACGTTTCGGTTACGCGGAGGGCATCATGGGTGGCAACCTGTGGTTTCTGGCTTACTCGGAGGACGCCGCCATCGAGGCCGCCGAACGTGCAGCCACGGCCGCAGACGCCATGCCCGGTGTTATTACAACATTTCCGGGCGGTGTGGCAGCCAGTGCGAGCAAAGCCGGCAGCAGTTACAAGTTTCTGATCGCTAGCACGTATGCAGAATATTGCCCTACACTTAAAGTGAAACTGGGGGACAAATCGTTGGTTCCGGATGGTGTGGTTTCCATTATGGAGATCATCATCAACGGTTCGGACTTAGATAAGGTAGCTCAGGCAACCTACGCAGCCATCGACGCCGCCCTGCCGCTAAAGGGCCTTCAACGAATTCGAGCTGGGAATTACGGCGGTAGGTTGGGAAAGTCTTTTGTCTATCTCCACCCTGACAAACATCCATTGACTTAAGGAATGAATTTCGACAATGCCCATTGACTCTTTATGCGCTGGATGTGGCAAGACATTACGAGTTAACGACGAATTCGTCGGCCGAAAAGCTCGGTGTCCGATGTGCGGGTTGGTCTACGTGGTGGGTGGCGTTGGGAATGCGACCAACGAAACAACCTCTCCATCCAATCCGTTCCTAGCGGAGACGACTTACGCGCCTCAAACCGAGGTTACAAACTTGCCGACCTTGGAGCCGCTTTCCGATTCCTGGTCTTCACTCGCCTCTGAGAAACCGACAGCCAACGAACCGAGCCCACAGCCAGCCCAAACAGAGGCTCAAATCGTGGCCTCACCCTTTAGTGACAATGCAACCCCTCTAACATCGCCCCCTGCGAGCTCCATCCCTGCTCCCGTAACGAAGTATTTTGTACGCACTCCCAACACGATGGTTTACGGACCGTCGGATACGGAAATGGTTCTCGATTGGATCAAGCAAGGGCGACTCGACGATACTTGCCATATCCGAGAAGAAAACTCGGAACAATGGTTGGGCTTGGCTGCTTGGCGTTTCCAACTACGCAAATTGCAGAATCCTTTGGTCAGTCCGGTGAATCCAGGCGCAAGTCAATTCGGAGCTGCGCCGATTTCTAGCGTTCAGTCTGCCGGCTACCAGAAATCTGGCAGTGGCATGTTAGTACTTATTTTCGGGTTGATTAGCTGGATCCTATGCCCGACTTTAGTGGGTGCCTTGGTATGCGCTATCCTCGCGATCGTTTTTGCCTCGATGGAATTGGGCAAAATCCGAAACGGTCAAAGTCCAAGCAAAGAGAAAATGCTGGTGTTGATTGGGTTGTGGCTGGGTATTGCTAACCTAGTTGCGTGGGCAATGTTGATTGTAGGTATCATCGTTCTGGCTGCGACTACCAATTAAGATCTCACCCAACGCCGCTTAAAAAGTTGCGATTCCAAATCGGATGCAGTTCGTCTGTTCATTGCCTATTCAAACCGCAGCCCGCTACGGTCGTCCATTCTCGGACCGACCACTTGAGAACAAGACCGTTGTGTACATAAGGGTCGTTCCGTGCAAACGATTCGGCCACTTCGCGGCTGGAACCGTGGAAGAGCAAGATGGCTTTGTCGACTGGGTCCGCCAACGCACCGCCCAAGATCAGTTCACCACGTTCCGCCGCCGCTTCTGCTAGCGCAAGATGCAGTTGTCTAAATGGCATTCTGCGCGCGACATAGTCGTCGACTACTTCGTAGATGAGCAAAAAGTGTTTGTCCATCTCTTTGTTGTTCCTTCGTTTAGTGATTTCGAACTTCGCCAAGACCACCGAATCGTCGGTCCCGTTGATTGTAGTCCGCGATGGCTTGAACGAGATCGTCTTTGTCAAACTCTGGCCATGGCTTGTCGGTAATCCAAAGTTCGCTGTAACTGATTTGCCAGAGCAAGTAGTTGCTGATTCTCATCTCGCCACTGGTCCGAATCAACAAATCCGGGTCTGGCATTCCAACCGTGTAGAGATGGTTGGCGATCAACGTCTCGTCGATGGCTGCTGGCTCAAGCGCCCCGGTTTGAACCTTGCTTGCAATACTGCGAACGGCATCGACAATTTCCTGCCTTGAACCGTAATTAATGGCTAGGCACAATGTAAGGGACTTTCCATTCTTGCTAAGCTCTACCGACCGATCCATTTCGGTTTGAACTTCGTCCGGGATCCCTTCTCGTCGCCCGATGATGGTCAGCCGAATATCGTTCTTGATCAGCGTCGGTCGCTCTTGAATGAGGTAGGTTTTCAACAGGCCCATCAAAAAACTGAGCTCTTCTTTTGGGCGCTTCCAATTCTCATTGGAAAAACAATAGAGTGTCAAAAAAGAAACACCGAGCTCTCGACACGCTTCGGAGATACGACGGACGGTGTTGGCGCCTCTGCGGTGGCCTTCGACGCGAGGCATGCCTCGCGACTGAGCCCAGCGGCCGTTTCCGTCCATGATGACGGCAATGTGCTTGGGCATCCGAAGAGCCTCAACGCTTGGCGACGGGCTGGTAGGTTCGGATTTGGGTTTGCCGCGAAACAAGGCCATGGTTTCAAATCAAGAAAATAGTTTGCTCTCGGTCCGGCCCGACGGAAAGGACTCCGATTGGAACCGAAATCAGTTCGGAAATACGGTCGATGTATCGGCGGGCGTTGGATGGGAAATCTTCTAACTTTCGGACCTTGGAGACGTCGATATTCCATCCCGGCAAAGTTTCGAAGACCGGTTTGCACTCGCGAAGATCTTCGGCTCGGCATGGGAATCGTGTGATACGCTGACCGTTGAGTTCGTAAGCCACGCAGACTTGAATCGTGTCAAAGTGACTTAAAACATCCATCATCATCAGCGACAGGTAATGTATCCCGCTAAGTCTGGCCGTGTAGCGAACGGCAACTGCGTCGAACCAACCGCAACGTCTCGGTCGGCCCGTAGTTGTCCCGTATTCGCGACCAATCTTGCGGATCTTGTCGCCGGTTTCGTCCAGCAGTTCGGTCGGGAACGGCCCACCCCCAACGCGTGTTGAGTAAGCTTTCGCAACTCCTATGACGTTGGTAATCCATTTGGCTGGAACGCCGGACCCGGATGAGACGCCGACCCCCGAGGCGTTGCTGCTCGTTACGAAGGGATAGGTTCCATGGTCGATGTCCAGCAAAGAACCTTGGGCTCCCTCCATGAGGAGCTTTTTGCCCGCATCCAACGCATCCAAAAGATAGTTGGTAGTGTCTGCGGCCAGGGGGCCAAGAGTGTCAGCCCAGCGACAACATTGCTCGTAGATCTTGTCTGCATCCAGAGTTTCCAGATCGGCTGAATCCGCGAGATGGGAGAGATTGTGCCGCTTGGCTGCGACGGTATCCGATATTTTGCTTTTCAGTTGATCACTGAACAGATCTGTGATCCGCATGGCATGCGTCCGACCGACCTTATCGCGATAACAAGGCCCAATGCCACGGTTTGTCGTTCCAATGCTTTCACCGGCGACCACCGCTCGATTGGTTGCCTTATCCTCAACAAAATGCCATGGCATCACCACGTGGGCTCGTTCGCTGATTATCAGGTTTTTCCTCGGCTCGATCCCACGAGCCTCCAACCCCTCGATCTCCTTGATGAGCATGTTGGGCTCTATCACCACCCCAGGTGCAATAACATTGTTGATTTGGCTGGAAAGAATTCCTGATGGTATGTGGTGGAGCTTATAGACCTCGGTTCCGCAAACAACCGTATGGCCAGCGTTTGCGCCCCCTTGGTAGCGCACGACGATATCGTTCCGCGGTGCGAGTAGATCAACAAGTTTGCCTTTCGCTTCGTCCCCCCATTGAAGTCCGATTACACAGGTCGCTGCCACAAAAATCTCTTTCAAAGCCCAAAAATCAGGGCACAGCCAACCGCAACCATGCGATGACAACGTCCCGGACATGCAAAACCCTAGAGTTTAGAAGGTAATCGCGTGTTTGGTCAAGTCACAGTTTCGGTTTTAGAAGGCAGTGAAAACCGAAGCAAACTTCGTCGTCGACGCGTTCTTCCTGGGCTTCTTCGAGTATTTCGTTTACTTCGGACATGCGTTGTGGGTTGATCGCAGCCGAAACAATGTGCTGGTCGCCGCTGGGGCCGACTACTACCGTGGTCAGAACGGCAACGGTGTCGGGGTGCTGAAGTGCTGCGAGCACATGCTCTCCGATTTGCTGTTCTAAATTCTTGATCTTGCTAACAAATCTGGCGACTTGTTGTGGGTTGCAATTTTTGGCTGTCGGTGCGGGCAGTTTGTTGTCAGCGTCGCTGTCGGGTGTATTTGACATGTTCCTATCTGACCCGAACCAATTTCATGATGCGTCCTGAGACGTTCCAATCTTGAACGTACAAGTTACCCTCTTTATCCCAATACGAACCATGCGTGCCGCTGAAAACCCCTTCCACCCATTGATCCTGTGGAATGTTGTAGCTGCCCCCTTTGGTCTTGTCCGGGTTGTGGCCAAGGACCGCCATGATCGTATTGCTTTTGTCCAGGATGACAACTCGCCCATGCAAGTCAGGTACCGAGACATAGTCCCCTTGAACTGCCGCGGAAGTAGGCATTCCCAATCCGGTAATTATCTCGTCGATGTACTCGCCATTGAGGTCGTAATGAAGCAATCGTCCTTTGGGTTCATGGTTGCGGTCGCAGATCAACAGGCGGGGCGGTTCGTAGCGAGTATCGAGAGTCATCCCATGCGCCGTATTGAATTGCTTGAGATCGTTCCCCTTCGTGCCGAAGTGCATCAGGTACTTGCCGGTCTTGTCGAACTTGAAGATATGGTTGCTAGCGTAGCCATCGGAAAGAAAGATATCACCGTTGGGAGCTACGGTGATTGCGGTTGGATTGAACTTGTCGAGCTTGAGACCGGATTCCTTGGGGAAAGGAAGTTTCAAAACGATCTCGCCACTTTTGATATTGAACTTGATCCCTTCGGCGTCCGCGTTGCGAGCACCATAGATGAATTCGCCATCCGCCTCGCCCCGAATCTCCATGTCATGAATTTTGGAGTATTCCTTGCCCAGATAGGAATGGATGACCTTTCCTTCTGGCGAAAAGATAAACACCCCGGCGTCTGCACTTGTATAAATGTTTCCGGCTTTATCGACCACAACCGCTCCGTGGGTCGGCCCGATTGCAGACTTGCCATCCGGGCGAAGCCCCCATCCCGGAACGGTATCGAAGGTCATAAGCCCGCAACCCATTCGTACCGGTTTGGTTTTCTCTTGCGTTTTTTCTTGAGCCAAAACCGGGATCGTGAGGCTTGCGGCCAAGAGAATTACCGTACAAATCAAGCCGAATTTCATGGACTGGAGTTTGGGATGTTTCTTCATAGGAAAAATGGTTTGCAAAAGGGAAGGGAGAGAAATTGCAATCGGCCCAACAAAAATCGAAAGCGATCAAGTGGGAACTTCCGGTTAGGGACTCGATCTGATTGTAACAGAAAGAACGACGGCGTCACTCCATCATCGGCTGTGGGAGCCAACCTACCTTTCGCGTATCTTGAGGTTGGGCTGAAATCACGCCTCTCCACCAACCGCAACCAACTGCCCCCGTTGCCGTTGCCGCCGTCGCCTTCGTCATCCGAAGTTAGGGGTTCGTCGCGGGACAAGAATGTGAATTAGCGACTGGGCTCAGGTTGGCTGGTATCGTTCGTAGTTTCCTCGTTGACCGGCGGAGTTTCATCGGACGGCTTTTCCGTTTGCTTGGATGGTATTTCCCGTCCACTATCCGCTTGCGTTTTGGAACGTTGCTCCTGTAACGCTTGTTGTACTTCTGCTAATTTCTCACTTTGAAACTGAGCTTGTTCCGTCTGCCCGAGTTCTTCATAGAGCGCGATCAGCTTTTCTCGTGTTCCGATCCGTTGTGGAGAGCTTGACAGCGCGACCAAGTAGCTGGCTACCGAGTCGTCTTTTCGTTTAAGAGCGGCTAGTATATCCCCCCTCGAATCGTGGAACTCCGAAACCGCTGGCGAAATTTCGATTGCTCGGTCAATCAACTCAAGGGACCTATCCAATCTTGGCGGTACCGCTTGAGTGTAAAGCATGGAGAGATTGTTGAGCACAAGGGTCATTTGTGGCAATTCGGCCAGAACGACTTCATAGTCGTTGATAGCGTTTGCAAGCTCTCCTCGCCGAATCGAGGATTCCGCCAGGAGTAAACGTGCCGCGAACGAAGTTCCCAATGTGGCAATCCGTACGCGAAGCGCTTCTACAGTCCCTTCGTTTTGCGAGATTCCCAATTGAGTCAAGGCGCTGAGTTCTTCTTGAATCAGGATATTGGTAGGATCGATCGCGATAGCCAAGTCCAAGTATTCCAAATTAATTTGAACTTGGTTGTTCAATCTTGCAGAACTCGCGCGGAACTTTAGGCGAAATGCGTCGGAGAGTGCGCGACCCAGTTTAGGTGATTGCGACAACCGCTTGTAGCCTATTTTTAGGACTTCTATCGCGTTGTCGATTCTATTGGTCAGCACATACGCTTGGGCAGCAGTTATTATGTTTTCTTCGCTCGTTTGGCCTGACTTGTCCGTCACTTTTTCGACTAGTAAATCGGCTGTCATTCTGGCTTGGGCAGGAAGTCCATTTTGGGTGTAGACTGCAATGGAACTTAGGAGCAGCTTGGGATCAAATTGAGCGGCACGTTTTAAGAACTCTTGGGATTCAGCTATCTTGTTTTCTTGCTGTAACAATTGCGAGTACACGAGGAGAAGGACAGGCGGTACGTCTTCGCCCGAGGTCCCTCGTTTGAGATGAAACTTGAGCGTTTCTATATTGATCGGTTCCCCCTTCTGCCCTTTGTCGATGAGGTCCGCCGCCAACCACGTATGCGCTTTCGGATGGCCACTGCCTTTCGAGGGGGCCAAGCTCTCCATGATTTGTCTAGCGCTTCCTCGACTACCGTAACGGGACATCTGATCGGCCACGTAGAACCTGGCTATTTTATTGTTTTGATTGAGTTGCAACACACGTCGAAAGAGCATGTCGACCACCGCAGGTAGTCGCTTTGCCAATTCCTCGGTCTTGGTCTTCTCTGTCGTCTCCGAATTGGTTTTCGGCGCATTTGCTAACGCAATCTCCTTATTTGCGAGATCCGCATACCACGCTACCTTGGCATTCATATCCGACAGTTTCCCAACGGCGACCACCGAACCCAAGACAATAAATACTAACAGTACTGGAAGGATGGCGAAAACGGACAGCCATCGACGTGTTCGCCGCCAAGCCGTAAACCAATCCAAAAACTCGCCGGCTAAATCGACTGGCGAGAACCAAATCCACTGGAACCAGTTTGTGGCACGTCGGATTTCTCGTCGATTATTGTCAGGTTCGTCTTCCAACTTTTTCTTAAAAAACACTGTCTGACCTACTTTGCTTTCTTGAGTGCACTATCACTCTGTTTCCGAATGCTTTCAAAGATTTCAAAGAAGAGCGTTCGACTGCGTGCGATTTCGGGCTCGGTAAGTTCTCGCCCAGATTCGAATAGAACTTGGACGCGGTAGGACGTCGGCAATTCCAATCGATGCTTGTTCTGGAGTCTCGCAAAAATATTGACTCTGGTCGACGAATTCACTTCGATTGGCCTTTCAACAGGAATTCCATTTTCGTCAAAAAAAGCATACCAAACGTATCCGAACAATCCGTATTGGTTCTGCATTTTGAATTCCTCGACAGTCCATTTTTCGGTCTCATTAGGAATGGCAACCGATTTGATTTCAATGATTTTCCAGCCTGCGGCCTGGTACCCGGTCCAGAGTGGATGCCACCCAGGAAATGGAAAGACCAATGAGACAAAAACCTGATTTCCACGATCGTCGAACTTCCAGGCGTGCGAATACTTGCCGCGGGGGTCCGTTGACGTCTGCGTAGTCGGAGTAAAACTAATTTTTCGAAGACTGCCAAATTGGTCTGGAAATGCTTCCTGCGATGGAAATCCAGATGCTTTTTCATCGCTTACACCAGTAAAGACGAAGTCATTGGCAGTGAAGAAAACGACATACGCCGAAATCGTTCCGACCATTAGGCACACAAGACTGGGGATAACCATGGTAACAAAACCAGGTTTCCACGTCGCTGCTTTTTCCCAAGGGTCATTGGACTGTGCTCTTACATGTTCCGCGTACAATATGTTTTTGCTCGTGTGCGGCCAGGCGGTTAGCCACTGGTAAAACCGCGTTAGCTTGTTTTGTTCCCTGTCTTCGGAAATGGGTTCTAAAATCGCAACGATGGAAACGTACCACAGCAACAACGCCACTGTAGAGAAAACAGAAGCCGTTATAGCTACAGCGATAAATCCCAAGCCAGTCGTCAAATTACTATCTAGTTTTTCGATCGCGATCGCGATTACCAACAGTCGAACGAAATTTCCAATCACAAAAAAAACGGGAATCGAGGCTAGAGTGAAAAGCCCAGCCAGCAACGAACATCGACGCAAAACGATAAAACCAAGTCCGATCGCCGTGAACGCGTAGATGCTGTCTGCACCTCCACAAACCTCGGGAACTAGGATTTTTGTGTCCGCAATTTGTAGGACATTGCCCTCGACAATATGCGGGACGCCAATTGCATCCAAAAATCCGCTGCATGCCGGTACAGAGATGGCCTGAAGCCGAAAGTTAAGCCGCATGTCTTGTCCACTCGGCAGCGGAATGGAGATAGCAAACAAAGAACATATGGCGGCTATCCTAGTCCATTTAGCTCCACCAAAGGCAGCCAGCGACCACGCAGAAGCAACGACAACCGCCGCAAATTGGACAATCCAAGGCGAGTAGAGGTAGACCCCCAACACCGAAAAACCAATTCCGCACCAAACAAGAAAAACAGCCATTCTTGCTCGGGAAAGACGAGCGGGGCGATAGTCGCATGTCCGAACGAGAAGCCAAACCCCAAGGGCAATCGAAAACGGAAAAAAAAGCAAGCTCTGCTGCTCGATAAGCCTTCTTACTTGCAAAACCAAAAATGGACTCATGCTCAAAAGCGGCACTAGTAAGCCCATTAAAAGCCATAATCGAAGGGACTTCTTCTCGGTTGAATCCAATCGCATTGTGTTTATTGGTACTACTCTCTTACTGGCATCCAAAGCCTCCGTGGTAACACTTGTTTCGGCTGAAACCAATTTATTCATTTCTGTTCTCAACCTAAGACTGCAACGAAACCGTTCAGGGGACCAAGCGAAGTTTACTCCGGGAAACACAAACACAAGAGATACTAAGCCGGATTTTGCATTGTAGGAAGTATTCCCATTTCCGGTTACGCCGGTTTTTTACGTTTAGCGATCTGGGCTTCCAAGGAATGTAGAGCCGAATTCACAGACGACTGATCCGAATTGTTTAGTTTGGTCACGCCGCCAAAACGGCGTTCATAAAATAATCGGGAAAGCAGCGTTCCATCCAACTCAATCGATTGTTCGCCGAGTTTTTCTGAGGCAAATTGAAAGAACTCTTGCTGCGTCTGATTCGTGTCGCGATGGAGCCCCATTCGACTCAAAAGGCGAACCGCCCGATTGTAGAAGTCGACACTGGACAGGTTCGAATTGGCTCGTGAGGATCGAAACGTGATTTTCGGGAAAACATTCGGAAAACGCCATAGCAACAACCGGTAGATTCCGAGGATGAAACTCCCCAAGATAGTGATGCCTACGGCAACTTGCCAGGAAAACCAACGCCCCGGCGATAACAAAAATCCGACAACTTGATTGCTACGGAGTCGATCGACCGAGTTTTTTAGGTTGGCCCACACTTCGGTGTACGAACCATCCGACGATTCGCTGAAGAGAGAAAAGATCGTGCTCTGTTTGGATTGATCCATGTTGATAATCATTTCGGACCAAAGCTCTTCCATCATTCCTAGCGCCTGTCCGCTCGGCTTTCGTAAAGTCCCACCCGCATTGGAACCGTCGCCTGGCGGTGTTGCATCCAACCTCATCCATGCTCCCCGTTGGATGTAGCTTGGGACTGGAAAAGAATGAGCTTTCAATTCCTCGACGCTAAAGTACGCTTCGACCCAAACATGCGCATGGCGTTGTTGAACCAAAAAGTACTCCCCTACTTCGTTATAATCACTTGGTCGAAAGCCAACGACGAGTCGTGATGGAATGTCTAGGGATCTCAAAAGCATGGTGAGCGCAGAGGCGAAGTATTGGCAGTGACCTTTTCGCTTGTTCAATAAAAAATCTGCAATCGGATCCAGGTTTCGATCCGTCGGGCCGGTCAGCGAAAGTGTGTATTGAAAATCACGACCGCTAGCGAGATATTCCTCAAGGCATAACGCCTTAGCGAATGGCTTGGCATCGACCGCTTTACCAGCAGTCAGAACTTTGTCGCGGAACGGAATTATCGCTCGCAGAGAGTCGGGGAATTCTAGCAATTCATCCCTACGATAGGTACCAAAACTACCAAATGAAATTCCTTGGATAGGGGCTTCTTCGTCTCGCAAACAATCCTTTAGTTCCGTTAGTAGCGGACTCTCAATTCCATTTTTAAAAGCATAGGTAGAGTACGAGTATCGACGTTTCTGATTCTTCAATTGAACGGACTCACGCGTATCCAACATCCGCCAGTCTCGCCGCATCAGACTAAAACTATCTTTCGTTCGGTTTTGAGAAAAGGGTGCAATGGTCGGAACAACCCCGCCCAGACTCGCCTTCTCGATCATACTGACTGTGACCGAATCGTTTTCGTCTACTAGGGCATCATTCATCTGAGCGTGGAACGGGGGATCTCTCATAATCCGTACGTCGCGAAGCAATCCGGCTTCGCCAGGTTGCCACATTCCCATCCGAGGTCCATCGAAGTACTTGTGCGAAACCGTCGCGCGAATGTAAGGTGGCGATTCAGGTCGGTAGTTGGTTTTTTTGCGGTTGTCTCGCAGGCTCATGCGGAAAACCGGAGTCTCGTCTTCACGCAGATTTCCGACCTTGCGCAGCGATACTTGCTCGCTAAATCCGACGCTGGCTGCTCCATTTACGTTTCCGTCATACGCTCCCATATTCAGTCTTGGAAGCGAATAAAAGTAGGCAACCGAAAAAAGCAGGACGGAAAAGGAGAGAGGGAGGATACCTCGATTCCAACGCAAGGGTGCAAAGATTGGCTTGAGCCATTTTCGGCCAAGCTCCGGGGATTCGACGGCGGAGAGTCTGACTCCCGAATTCCGTTTCGTTACTAACTGTTCCTTTCCTAACCAGTGCAACAGCCTTGCCCAAAAGGTAGTTAATTCGGAAATGGATTCGTTATGTCTTAATTGCGACGCGAACTGCGCAAGGGCCAGCATCGCAGCGCATCCGATGGCCAGCACAGGAAGCATTAAGAGACCATAAAGTACGTTGTTATTGACCAACGCCCCGACCACTAACTCCAGCAGTAGAAAGACACCCCACTGTTCAAAGACTCGCTTGGATTTCTTTTGAAACATGAGCGGCAATTGAACGTAAACCAACAGATTGCCAACTTCGATAATTTGATTCGAAGTAGAATCGCTAAGAAAATCAACGATCGCAATTAACGCTCCAGCGATCATGGCAATATAGACCACCCACCGATTCAATGAAAACCAACCTAGAAGGTCTGTGTATGCAATCGACAGAATCGAACAAAAGCCAACTAAGACAGGCAAGTTCCAAGACTGTTTGCCCAAACCAATTAGGCCCGCCGCAATCGTTGCAAACAAACCGAAGTAAATCGTTACTCGGATAAAACTATGCTGCTGGTTCAACGCTCCACCCGGTTCTTTCGCAACAGTCATTCGAGGCTTAGCGAGAAATCGCCAACCCCACTTTTTGCTTCAATATTTGAATTATCCAGAGCATTACTCCAAGCGTGATCAACAGGCCCAAAAGAATCGGAATTAGAAACTGGGGCGGTAGAAAGAAATTGGAACACCAAGCCCACAGATTGACCCAGTCAAGCATACAGTACAACGTTGCCGCACACAAATAGGGACCGAATGGAAACGCGTTATCTCGGGTCAGGATCCACACAAAGACCACAATCAGCATTCCAAAAAATGGGGCGAGAAAGAACCCTAGCCACACGATTTGCCAGCCAAAGAAAGAACCAATCATCGCCATCAAAGTCACGTCACCAAAACCCAACGCCTCTTGTCCCATCGCCCAACATGCCACCACACGAAAGCCCCATACCAACATCCCACCAAGACCGATTCCAAAAAGTGACGAAAGCAGCGATTCCCATTGCGACGGGCCGACCACACAATACGTTACACTCAAGCAAAGAAATCCGACCAACCAGAGCCCCAGTAACATCTTCGTGCCAGGGCTCCTCCGCAACACCTCAATAAAATAGACCACCGCTTTTTTTTGGCCTCGACGGGTGATCCAACGACGGTCCGCCATCCCAAAACACCACAGACTCCAAAACAACAGCCCAAATGCGAGTCCAACACTTCCGTTCCAAAGTGGATTCCACGGATCGGGTGAATTGGCATGAATCGGCTCGGCGTTCCCAAGCAAGGCGGGGAACACGGGGCTCGACAATACATGCAGCCTCCAATCGGGCAGAACTACGGAACCTACTAGCCCCAGTATCGTCCCAGGAATCGTGACTAGGTCAGGAATGGTTCGTTCGTCAAAGTCGATAAAAGTTGCAATGGTCATCAGCGTTATGAGCAAGGCAAACGCAATAAACTGATGTTGCAACGTGCTTGACGGTACCGCAACCAAACCTTGCGGCATGAACGCACCCGTCATGCTGTAGCGGTACAAGAACAGGAGCGAGATCGGCGTTGCGAACTCAATCAAAAAAGGCCGCAGCCAAAATGCTCGACCAAAGTGGATGCTCTCTTCTCGCCTAAATAACCAGCCCACAATAGGGAGTTTGGCTTGCCATTTCCTACCTAAAATCTCGGGGGGCAACGACTGCCAAGGACTTATCAATCGTGGGAAATAGGCAAAGGAATAGATCGCGAAGTTAATGAACGGTCCAAGAATTAACCCAGCCAACAACAATCCAATCTCAACGAGGCCCATACTGTTTTCCGTTGGAGTTCAAGGGATGCGGCGATACCAATCCACTATTGTCTCTGCAACCTGCTCCATCGATCGACCGTCGGTTGAGACTGCAAAATCCGCTACTTCTTTATACCACGGCATTCGCTTCTCCAGGATCGAGCGAATTTCGTCGAGGTCCCCAAGTTGGCTGAGCTTCGGGCGACGCGATTGCGTTGCGAGGTCTTTGGAAATCCGCTCGAAGAGAGTCTCTGGAGTCGCTTGCAACCAAACCGTTTTGCCCAGATTGCGAATACAGCCGCGATTTTCAGGCCGTAGAATGGATCCACCACCCAAAGAGATGATTGCGGGTTCTACTATCGATGCAAGCCTTGCAATCTGACTTGATTCGAGATCGCGAAATCCTCCCTGGCCAACTTCGCGAAAAATTTCCGCAATCGTCTGGCCAGTTTCGGACTCAATTACCAAGTCCGTATCGATGAGCTTACGAGCCAGCGATTTGGACAAAAGTTGCCCGACGACCGATTTACCGCACCCGCGGTATCCTGTGAGAAGAAGATGATTTAGGACCGTGCCCACAGTTAGGCTTGGATCGACTCGATCTTGATTCGTGTGTACTTTTGGCGGTGGCCCGTTCGCACTTCGTAGTTTTTTCGACGACGAAACTTTTGGATATAGATCTTTTCGCCTTGCTCCAAGCCTACTACGGAGGCGCTGACTTTGGCCCCCGTCAGGGTCGGTTGACCAAGCTGAAGGCCTGCTTCACCGCCGATGGCGAGCACACGATCGAAATCGACTTTATCGCCGATTACGGCGGTGTCTCGGTAGTCAATGTCGAGCAACTGCCCCTCTTGAACTTTGAATTGACGACCACCGTCACAAATAATCGCGTACATAATGAATTCAGAAACAAGCAGTTGCAAAAACGAAAATCCCGGGACGAGCCCAGTTTACGGATGGTAGAGCCTAGCAGCCAACCTGACTATCGTCGAGTCCAAAGCCCCAATTTTCCCCTAAGTTGATCCGTTCGGGGCTTGCCCCCGACGGATGCGTTTTGGCGTACTAGAATTGGGCGTCCCAACTCCCCGTTCCCTTCGGCTTTGCCCACCGGAGGCGGGC
>JAYTVM010000241.1:0-5465 GCA_043743995.1 Pirellula sp.
GGCAATCCCAAATGCGTGGCTGCCATTACCGCTGCTCGCCATGACTCTTGAGCCTTCTCAATGGCCTTTGTGAAATACGGATAAAGCAGCAAATTCTCCAGGTCAGGCTGCGCATCAAACGCCTCCTTGATCCGATCTAGGAACTGAGCCCGGATAATACAACCACCGCGCCAAAGCAAAGCGCAATCGCCGTAATTCAATCCCCAATTATGTTCCTTGCTCGCTTCCTGCAATTGAACGAAGCCTTGAGCGTAGGAGCATATCTTCGAGGCGTACAGCGCTTGCCGAACCGCTTCGATAAATGCCTTCTTGTCTCCGACTAGCTTCTTTACCGCAGTATCGAAGTGACCATTGTCAGACGCCACCGGTCCCGGCAAGATTTTACTTGCGCGAATCCTGGCTTCTTTGATCGAGGACAACGAACGGGCATAGACCGCTGTCGTCACCAAGGTCGATGGCACACCCAGGTCGAGGGCCAATTGACTCATCCATTTTCCGGTCCCCTTCGCACCCGCCACATCGACGATTTTATCGACCAGAAATCCGTCGCCCCCTTGGTCGTCCTTGGCACTGAAAATGTCTCGAGATATTTCGATAAGGTAACTTTGCAGTTCCCCCTTGTTCCAGTCCGAAAAGACGTCGTAGAGCTCATCGTTGGAGAGCCCTGCAGCTTCCTTCAGCAGAAAGTACGCTTCGCAGATCAACTGCATGTCGCCGTACTCGATCCCATTGTGAACCATCTTGACATAGTGCCCGGCTCCTCTCGGACCAACCCATTCGCAACATGGGATATCATTTTTAGGGCCGACTTTGGCGGCGATCGATTGAAAAATCGGCTTAATGGTCTCCCAAGCTGCTTTGCTACCACCTGGCATCAAACTAGGGCCTTTCAAAGCTCCCTCCTCGCCCCCAGATACGCCCGCTCCAACGAACAATAGACCTTTGCTTTCGACGTACTGGGTTCGACGTTCGGTGTCGGCAAAATGCGTGTTGCCACCATCGATAATGATGTCGCCAGGCTCAAGATAAGGCAGTACCTGCTCAATCAAATCATCCACGGCCGGTCCAGCTTTCACCAACATCATCACAAAACGAGGTCGCTTGAGACTCTTGACCATTTCAACAATGGAATGACAACCGACGAAATTCTTGCCTTTGGCACGACCTTGCATTAGGTCGTCTACTTTTTCGATCGAGCGATTGAAAACCGCGACGCGGTAACCTCGACTCTCTACGTTGAGAGCCAGATTCTCACCCATTACAGCTAGGCCGATTAGGCCGAAGTCGCACAATTCGCTCATTGGTTTTCAGTTGTTGCAAACAACCGTCGCAAAAAAAGTGTAGAGGTAACTCTAAATGCTGGCGTTTCTTACCACTCCAGCCATGTCGGACCGAATTCTAGCCCGATTGTCAGATCCCATCAATTGCTAGTGATTGGGCTTGGCGTATAAGAACCAATTTTGATATGACAGCGAGTTGACGGTTTTTTTGATTCTTTCAGTGGCAACCCGGCAAGGATGTCAGGTACATGAAGCGATTCGTCTATGCAGCCGCCGCGATAGTTCTTACGGGCGTTCTCGTATTGCTAGCAATGGCAGTTGCGCAACGAGACGCCCGATCGAGTGACGGTTCGGCCATTGAAAACGACCTGGCCTATGCAAATCAGCCAGCACAACCCATTTCTGGACCGATTGGCGAAGGATTTGGAGGGGTGGATTCGACGGGTATGGATTGGCCGCCAGCGCCAATTGTTCGCGGCAACGATTCGCCGCTCCCGAGCAATTTCCCATCCTCCAACATCCCTGAATCTCGTCCTTCGTCGAATGCTTTGACGTCGTATAACGATCAAGGTGCGTTGCCTACTGGAATAAGCGAACCCCCAGGAATAGTTCGCAAGTCGACTTCCAGCGGACGCCTTGCAGAACCGCCACCTTTGAGCGCCCTGAACTCATTCCTCACGCCAGTTGGAAATTCTGCGGCGCCAAGCCTGCAATCCAATCCAGATACAGCTCTGCCGAACACGCTCCCCAACTCACTGCCAACGACTCTTCCAAGCCCATTGCATTCTGCTCCCAAACCGCCGGATAACTCGTCGTTCGGCAACGTTTTGCCTTCCAACTTATCTTATGGCAGCCCCAGTACACTACCAGCTCCCACCCTGGGATCGCAATCGAAGTTGACCGACCTTAATTCTGCCGATTCATCGAGCTTGCCTCCATCGAACTACGCCAATCCACTGCCCGAATTCCCCACCTATCAGCCCACGTCAAACACACAGCAACCTGCGCCAGTGGCTACATTGGGAATGCCGATGATTCCCAACGCAGTGCCATCCGCTTCACCAAAACTACCGTCCTTGTATCAAGCGCCATCTGTCGAGTCACCTACGAGTTTTGGTCCAAACACCGCTTCCACAGCAAGGCCCGTTGGGTTCTCAAGTGCTGCTCCTGGAACGCGTCTACTCGATGGCTCACAGAATCCAAGTATGGAAATCCAAAAGCGAGCACCCAACGAAGTACAGGTGGGTATTCCAGCGACGTTTACCCTGTTGGTTCGAAATGTCGGGAATGCAACCGCCTTTGATGTCCATGTCGTGGACTCTGTTCCCAAAGGAGCAAAACTTGTTCGGACAAGCCCTCAAGCTCAGCCCAACGGTCTCAACGGACTCTCCTGGAAACTCGGGGAAATGGCAGCCGGAGCTGAGCAAACCATCACCATCGAACTAATCCCCGAATCGGAAGGGGAGATCGGTTCCGTAGCGAGCGTCAATTTTGCGGTTCAAGCCTCGGTGCGAACTATGAGTACCCAGCCCAAACTCGTCGTAAAACAACTGATGGAGCCACTCGTGCTCGGTGGCGAAAGCGTCAAGATCATGATCGATGTTTCGAACGCAGGGACCGGCACCGCCCGCAACGTACGTTTGGAAGAAGACGTACCACAAAACATGCGTCATGCCTCAGGTGCCAAGGTTCTTGAACTCTCCGTCGGCGATCTCGCCCCTGGCGAATCGCAAAAATTCGACATCGAGTTGACCGCCGTTTCGGCCGGCAAAGTCTCGAATATTCTGCGGGCCGTTGCGGAAAACGCTGCTGTCAATGAATCCACTACCCCCATCGAAGTCGTCTCGCCCAAGCTCCAAATCGGTGTCGAAGGTCCGAAATTGCGTTACCTCGAGCGGCAAGCCACATACACAGCAAGTATTACCAATACCGGCACGGCGATGGCGACCGACATCTTCTTGATCTGCCATCTGCCCAGCGGATTGCAATTCAACTCAGCCGAGAATCTTGGTGAGTACATTCCAAACCAACATGCGGTCATGTGGCGGCTAGCCGAACTGGCCGCTGGCAAAACCGTCGCTACCAAATTCACACTCATGCCGGTCGAGGAAGGAGACTTCGTACTGCGAATGCAAGCCGATGCCCACTCGATTCGTGCCGAAGCCGTGGAAAAACCCGTGCGCGTGGAAGGCCAAAGCGAACTTGCATTCTCTATCGAGGACGACAACGACCCAATTGAAACCGACGGAAAAACGACGTACGTCATCAAGATTGTCAACACGGGCACCCGCCTAGACAACGATGTGCAGTTGCAAATCGATTTGCCGGACGGAGCCATCGTTGAACAAGTGGATGCACCCGTTAGCTACCAAACAAGTCAAAAGGCCGTTCAGTTCGCACCCATCCCGCAAATGAAATCCAAAGACCAAACCACCATTCGAATCGCCGTGCGGCATACCCGCGAAGGTACGCACGTGCTTCGAGCTCAGCTCAAAAGCAAACTTCGTCCAGGTGCCGTCATCAAAGAAGAAAGCACGCAAGTCTACCGAGACCAATAGGGCTTGGTAAGGCGAGCGGCAGGCAGACAGGCAGACAGGCAGACAGAAGAGTACCAAGCCAGGTCACCGTGTGGCACGCCCAAATCGATGTTCGTGGGAAGTCAAAACCGTTCAAGGAAGCCCAATTTCGCAAGAATTTCGTTTAACCGTTAGCCGTAGGCGTACGTTGATGGTATCGAGTACGCCTTCGGCTGACTGTTAAACAAATACTTGAACGGTTAGGCACAAAACAAGGTTTTACATATCTTTGACACGCCGACAATGAATCTTGCACAGACACGCTAGCCAAACGGCGTTAATGTACTTAGACGCAAATCAGCAAACCGCCGATTTGCTTTAGTAAGGTTTAACCTTGAACACTCCAGCCGTTAGGACAATTGGCATGTTAGGTAAAGATCCTGTAGCAGATACCCCTAATCAGCAACACCATCAACATCACGCAAGTACGTTATCCGCCCCGCCACAGTCGATGGTTGAGGAACTGGTGCCTGCCGGTTTACCGGCTGCAGGTGGTGCATCTAAAGCGTCCCCAGTTCCCACTGTATACAACATTCAATGGGGCGCATCGGCTTGGCTGATCGCATTGCATGTCGGTGCATTGTACGCTCCTTGGTGTTTTACTTGGAGCGGCTTGGGGTTAGCTGTGCTATTCCATTGGATGACGGGTAGTTTGGGGATTTGTTTAGGATTTCACCGTTTGCTAACGCACACCGGGCTAGTCGTACCGAATTGGCTCAAGAATGTCTTTACCACCATTGGAACGCTTGCCGGCGAAGGCGGCCCAATCAGTTGGACGGCCAACCATCGCAAGCATCATGCTTATAGCGATCAACCTGGGGATCCGCATTCCCCACACGACGGACCTTGGTGGTCACATGCATTTTGGCTCGCCTTCACTACCGACAATGGCGATCCAGAGGGCTATGCACGCAAGTGGGTACCGGATCTTCTCAAAGATAAGTACACCGTCTTTTTGGAAAAATTCTTCTTACCTATCCATATCGCCTTCGGCGGTTTGGTAACGGGCGTTGGTTATCTCGTTGGCGGACCAACCTTGGCTGTCTCCTGGCTCGTTTGGGTCATCTGCCTGCGAATGGTCGCGGTAATGCACACGACTTGGTTTGTGAACTCTGCTTCGCACATATGGGGCTACAAGAACTACGAAACGCGTGACGATAGCCGCAACCTATGGTGGGTAGCAGTCCTCGCGTACGGCGAAGGCTGGCACAACAATCACCACGCGCACCCACGTTTAGCCCAACATGGTCACAAGTGGTGGGAGTTCGACATGACTTTTATGGTCATCCGACTTTTGCGAGCTGTTGGCCTTGCCAAGAATGTTATCGACTTGCAAAGCATGGACGAAAAGAAGCGCCGCCATATCGAACGGGCCGCGGCATAGAAGACTACCAAACCAAGCCACCGTGTGGCACGCCCAAAGCGATTAGCGATGGGCGTGGGAAGTGTGGCAAAGGACTCTAGCGATTCACCACGCCCTTCGTACCTCAGAGAGGCTGTGATTTGATAGTACCAATCACGCTCCGCGTGATTTTCGCAGTTCAAAAACCTTTGGTTTTGTGAGGCAACATCACGCGGAGCGTGATGGGTACTTTCTTCAGATTCGAAA
>JAYTVM010000242.1:0-1701 GCA_043743995.1 Pirellula sp.
GCCTGGGCTGCGCGACAAATAGCATTTTCGATGAATTTTGCTGTTGGCGAAATTGGTGGTTTTTGTTCCATTGAAGCTCAGTTGCACTTTCACAGAAGTTCAGGAGGAACATTATGCCAGCAGTCTCGGTAGATGATCTGAAGTCGCCTGTCAAAAAGCTGCTTCGCTTTTTTCAGCGCAGTCGAAATCAATGGAAGGCAAAGTATTCTAACCTTAAGTTGGAATGTGTTTTGCTTGCAAACCAAGTTTACGCGGTCGAGAAAAGTCGTGCCGCTTGGAAAGCGAAAGCCAAAGAGGCTCAGCGCAAGTTGGCTGAGTTGGAGCAAGACAAGCTTAAAAAAAAGTACTGCCCATCTCGTATGATTTGAGCGTTGCCCCAAAGCAACTCTCTCGGCCGGTAGATCATATCTATACAACTATCGAGATATTTAAGGCTATTCAAATCGTTTTGGTCGGAGCAGTCAGCTTTCGAGCCTGTTCGGCAATCATGACATTGGGGAATCCGCAAGAGCAGCAATGCTTTCGAGCACCAGCCCCTAACACAGTTCAATCTTGGGTGCTTCGCTATGGCTTGTATGAGCTGATCCGTATCAAGGAACATGCCTCGGATTGGGTGCTGTTCATCGATCATTCCTGCCAGCTTGGTCACCAAAAATGTTTGGTAATTCTTGGCATTCGGCTATGTCATTGGTCAACACTGAAAAGACCACTTACTTATCACCATATGACGTTCATCTTGATGAAAATCGTTGATAGTTCCGATGGCGACAAAGTCAAAGAACAGTTGTTGGAAGCGAAAATATTAGTCGGCACGATCCACTCGATTGTCAGCGATCAAGGCTCCGACCTAGTCAACGGCATGAAGAAATTGGTTAGCGAGCAGAAGACGCTCAAAGAGACTCCAACCAAGATCTTTAAGGATATCTCCCACGCATCGTCGCACATTTTTAAGGAGCGATTGTTGTCCGATCCAAACTGGCAAGTGTTTCTTGGTTGTTGTGGCAAAACACAACCCCAAGTCAAGCAGACCATTCTCGGATCACTTGCACCACCGACTCAAAAAGTGAAAGGCCGCTACCTGAACATCGGAGAGATGATTACCTGGGGCCAGAGGATGCTCGCACAAATCGACGACCGAACCGGCAAACTTCCAGACAAAGTCGATCGAACACTGTTGGAAAAAAAGTTCGGCTGGATCGGTCGTTTCCGAAACTCGCTAACGCAATGGGAAGAGCTTCATCGAATTCGGGAAGAGTCGATGACATACCTTCGCTCTGCCGGCTACCATCCATTGGCGGCAACTACACTTAGATCAAAGCTGAGTTCCTTGCGAAGCTGCCAAGCAAGCCAACGGATGGTCGACCAGATTGTCGAACTGGTGGATGAACAGAGCAGCGAACTCGAATTCGGCGATAGCATTCCAGCAAGTACTGAAGTACTGGAGTCGCTAATCGGAAAAGGCAAGCAAATGCTGGGGCAACACAATCGAGGGGGATTCACAAAAATGGTTTTAGGAATGGGAGCGGCCTTAGTTCGTGTGACTGAACAAACAATTATCCAATCGCTCGAAGCAGTACGCGAAATTGACCTGAGAAAGTGGGCGAATCGAACTCTTGGAACCACTTTGACAAGCATTCGCAGAGCCGTGTTAAACGGAACAAAAAGCACATAAGAAATAATTTCACCAACTGCTATTTGTCG
>JAYTVM010000243.1:0-20486 GCA_043743995.1 Pirellula sp.
CGCGATACGATACGCAACGCTGCCGGTGAGACATTGGACCTAAAGCCATACGAAGCCGACATGCGTCACCTGATTGACACGTACATCGAAGCTTCTGAGCCAAGAAAGATTTCACCTTTCGATAACATTGGGCTTCTCGACTTAATCGTCAAAACTGGCATTGCTGCGGCCATTGCGGAAAAGCTTGGTGGGCTAAAAGGGGATCGGGATGCCGTCGCGGAAACCATCGAGAACAATGTCCGCAAAAAGATTCTTAAAGACAGCCTCGCCGATCCCACATTCTACGAACGAATGTCGAAGCTACTGGACGAGGTCATAGCTGACCGAAAAGCAAAAGCAATCGCGTACGAAGAGTATTTGAAGCGGATCGCAGAGATCGTAAAGAAGGTCGGTGCGGGTAAGGCCGAAGACTCACCGGCGACGCTTGATACGCCAGGAAAGCGGGCCGTCTATAACAAACTGAAGGAATTGCTGGTCGAGCCGTCAACTGGCACGAAGGTGGCCGAAGCTGCTGGCAGCTATGGCACGCCAGAACACAAGGTCTCCGTCGATAAGGCCCTCGCGCTCGCGCTTCGAATCGACGAAACTGTCAAGAAAGTCCGACCAGATGGATGGCGAAAGATCCAAGCCAAGGAAGCCGTAATCAAAGCGGCTCTCTTTGCTATCTTGCAAAGGGACGACCAAGTCGACCAAGTATTCCGCATCATCGAAAATCAGAAGGAGTACTGATGATGGCGAAGCTAGTACTCGGAGACATCGATATCGACGTGATCCACAAGGACATCAAGAACTTGCATCTCAGCGTTCATCCGCCACTGGGCCGCGTGCGAATCGCGGCTCCATCAAGAATGAAACTCGAAAATATTCGCTTGTATGCAATCTCAAAACTTGACTGGATCAAAACGCAACGGAAGCAATTAAGGGAACAACGTCGCGAAACGCCTCGGGAGTATCTCGAACGCGAAAGCCACTATGTCTGGGGAGAAAGGTACCTCTTACGAGTCATCGAACACGATGCCCCCCCTGCAATCGAGCTCCAGCATCGAAACTTGGTACTCCACGTTCGGCCCGATACGATACAAGCGAAGCGAGAGCAGGTCATCGAGTACTGGTATCGTGAACAAGTTAGGACCGCAACTGAGTTGCTAATTGAAGAGTGGCAACCGATTATGAAGGTCAAGGCCTCCGGTTTTTACGTCCAACGCATGAAAACTCGCTGGGGCAGTTGCAATACCGAGGCCCGAACCATCCGAATCAACACAGAACTAGCGAAAAAGGATTCCGATTGCCTCGAGTACATCGTCGTTCACGAATTGGTGCATCTACTCGAACGCTCACACAACGATCGGTTCCGCCGACTCATGGACAAGTTCTATCCAAAGTGGTCGGACGTTCGAGACCAGCTAAATCAAGCACCATTAACGCATGTTGACTGGAGTTTCTAACGATAGCTCGGGCAATATTTCTAGTCCTACCGCCGTTCATGATGTGGATGATCCTCTTCGCTGGTATAGATCCGTTAGAATGCAAGAGTAGTGGTTTCGTCGATTTACGCAATGAATAGCTGATTAGCAGAGGAGCAAGCATTTTGAGTGACAATTCAGATCGCAATTTGCTTTTTGGTATTTTGGCAGTGCAACTGGATTACATCAGTTCGGCACAATTGGTCGAAGCTGCCAATAGCTGGATGGTTAACAAGTCGGTGCAACTGGGCCAAATCCTGATCAACCTTGGAAAACTCAGCCAGGAAGATTGCGCGTTTCTCGACATCATTGTCGACAAGCATATCGCACGCACGGGCTCACCGGCCAATAGCATTGCCAAGTTGCATCCCTCGGAGCTAAGCGTTATCGATCATGCTAATGTCACGGAGGTAGTTTCCCATTTGCAGTCACCGCAATCGACTGCCGCCAGCGACGAATCGCCTCTCACACTTGAATGGTCCGCTGGCGAACCATCGGTGGTTGGCCAGCGATTTGCAATGCTGCGAGAATTGGCTCGCGGCGGATTGGGTGAAGTCTTCGTGGCCCGCGACCATGAACTCGATCGTGAGGTAGCCCTTAAAAAGATTCTCGGCAGCAAGTCACCCTCGCAGGAAATCAGGCAACGATTTATTGCAGAAGCAAAAATAACGGGTGGTCTTGAGCATCCGGGCGTCGTACCTGTTTACGGTCTCGGTAGTTTCCCAGATGGACGACCGTTTTACGTCATGCGATTGATTCGAGGCCAAAGTCTGTACGACGCCATACTCCATTTTTTTCGCCAAAAGCGGCTGGGCGAATCTGGTCACGAAAAGGACCGACAGTTTCGCGCTTTAACTCGAGCGATTATGGAAGCCTGTTATACCGTTGGTTATGCACACAGTCGCGGGGTTCTACATCGCGACATTAAGCCGCAAAACATCATGCTAGGAAAGTATGGTGAGTCGCTCGTGATCGATTGGGGATTGGCGAAAGTCATCGGATCCAAAGACGATATTCTAATGTCAGAACCACCCATCGAGGAGGTCCGATCTGGCGATAGTGCACCGACCGCCATGGGATCGGTCATTGGCACCGCGGCATTCATGAGCCCTGAACAAGCCCATGGTCGAATCGATTTGTTGGACTATAGATCCGATATCTTCAGCCTGGGCGCAACGTTGTACGTTGCGATCACTGGCAAAGCCCCATTCCAAGGTGAACGGCGCGAGCAAGTGGTTGCTGCCGCTCAGCGGTGTGATTTTGTAAGACCGCGTGAACTCCAGCCGGATGTTTCTAAATCGCTGGAAGCCATTTGCATGAAAGCCATGGCCCGCGAACCAAAGAACCGTTACGCTACCGCCCTGGAATTCGCCGAGGATCTTGAATGCTCCATGGCTGGCGATCCTGTAAAGGCCTTGCCCGAATCGTTGGCCATGCGAAGCTTGCGATGGACGCGCAAGCATCAGACGCTAGTGGCTAGTTTGTTAATGCTGCTTGTCGTTTCCTCGGTGGGTTTGTTGCTCGCCAATAGAGCCGTCGGTTTCCAACGGGACATCGCTCGCAGCGAACGCGACAAGGCCAATGAAATGCGTTCCCTGGCCGAAGAAGCCAGCGAAACGGCCAGGACGGAGCGAGATGCTGCAGAAGAAATGCGGAAGAAAGCCGTATTAGCAAGTGCTAAAGCCAAGCGTAATAGCATGGTCTCGGCGGAAATCCTCGATGGATTTGTGAAGGGACTTGCAGATGATAAATGGGCTCAAATACCCCAACTCGAGAACGAGCGAATACGCATGGTTGACCTAGCCGTCAACCGCTATTCCCAATTGCTCAAAGACGATCCGGATGATGCGAATTTGAAAACGAATGTCATTCAAATGCTCGTTCGCAGCGCCAATCTCTATCGAATATGTGGCAAGAATGACAAGGCAAACACGAATATTCAACGTGCCATGCGCATGGCGGATGAACTGGCCGACTTGTTTTCGCCAGACCCAACCAGCCTAGCCGTCCCGATGGAGTCCGCGCGAAATAACTTGGAGGTTTTGACGCACACGCTTTTGTACTACGGCGAGAATGAGTTCGGGCGTTCTGGTGCTGTGGCTGCGATCTCCACGTCGACAAAGGGACTAGAGCTCTGTCGTCGGCGAGTCGCGTTGGACGGTAGTCCCCTGTCGCAACTAGCCCTCGGTCTTGCCTTGTTGCATCATGCAGAAGTTTCATATCATTTGAGTCATGCTGTGACGGCGTACACGGAAGCACTCGAAGGGGCGGAATTGCTCGAAAAAGTTACGCTTGATGAAGGACGTTCCGTTTACAAACCGCTGCTCCGAACTAACTTTTTTACAATAGCCGCAGAGGCTCAGTCAAAAATGGCGAACTTCGATCTAGCGATCGAACTTGCAAAAAAAGCCGTCGAGATCGCGAATAAGGGACTCCGTGAATATCCAGCACTGACGGACATGCGAACCTTCCGTCAAATGGCTCTTTTTACACTGGGTACGATTGAGCTGAAGGTTGGTGAGATCGCCAAAGCAGAAGCCGATCTAAAGGAAGCACTGAGCGGTCTCGAAAAACTCAGTGACGATTTTCCAAAACTCGAAGTTTTCAAGCGATACAAAGCAGAAATTCACCAACGACTCAGTTTTTGTGCGTTTCAAAATGGAAACAAAACCGCCGCCGTCCAGTCCGCAGAAAGCTCATTCGCCTTGCTTGCGGAATTGATCGGCGAGAAAGAACCCACAGCCAAATACCTCCCAATTCGACTTATGTCCCAAGCCGCGCTTGCGATTGCCATGGAACCCGCGTCAGATGCGAACCGATATTCGGACCTACTAGCAAGAATTGCAGCGGACCGCCAACGCTTGCAGGAACAAAATGACAAGCACCCAGCTTTGCTAGAACTTAACGAGTTGCATATAGAATTATTGAAATGAACGACTCGTACCGTTTAAGGCCCTTCGGTAATACCCGAATCTGTTCCGGAGTCGGGCGCTCCCGTCGTCTCGACGGTTACCACTAGATCACCGAGTCCCAAAATGCGAACAGAGTATTCTTCCGCCACTGCGGTTGCCGGATAAACGTAAAACCAGACAACCAAATCGACACCAAAAAGGCGAGAGCCCATTATCACGGCGGTTAGACCTGCACTTCCAGCTCCGGTAAATGCGATAGTCGTCCCGCGAACAAGGCTCGGACCGCTAGTGGTTATCCAAAGATAGTTGACCTTGATGTCGTCCCGGCCAAGAACGGGTGGACCGCCAGTGTTCTTGTTTGTTAGCTGAACCTTCTTTTTACTGGCCGCGCCTGATTTTCCATTCGTAAACACCGTCAAATTGGGCATGAGATCGTTCCAATCTATTGAGACTGAGAAAGTGGAAATGAAAGTCGACTAAAGCCTAACCACACATGAAAGGCCATTCAACCCCGGTGGTCAAAGTGGAGTGTCCCCAGTCATCTTACCCCCAGTCATCCTAAAGTTCTTTGTCAAGGCGACCGGATTCGATCAAGACATCAAGACATCGACGGGAGCGACGAACGAGTTTCGTTCAAAAATTGCGGTCACAGCCCGAAGGATGGAAGGATGTGATGTCGAGGGATACGGCTTTGTTCCGTCCCCTTGCCGGCTTGCCCGGCAGGAAGGCGAGTTTTGCAATTAGCAGATTGTGGTCCATCTAACCGCTCCCCTGACCAGCTTGCCTGGCAGGAAGCCAAGTTTCACCGGGGATAACCTTTGCGTTCCGGTTGGGCAAGCCAACCGGGGCGAACCCGAGTCTGTCGACTCCTACTAATCGAAAAACTTTCGCTCGTGCCAGGCAAGCTGGCACGGGGCGACCGCTCTTCTTCTGGCGAAGATCTGTCCCGAGAATCGAGTTCCTCTTTGAGCTCTATCGCACGCTCAAGTCGTTGTGCGAAGGGTTTCACCGCCATCAGTCGACGCAGAAAGGTACGCGATTCCTCGCTTAGCCATCCTTTGGCTTCACGCAACGAGTGATGACCATCTATTTCTAGAGGCAAGGTAAATATCCCCCGAGTAAAACTCGGGGGCATTTCTCTGTCCCTTCGTAATGCGTCATTTCTCGGTTGCGGCAATCGCGGCAGCCCTCAAATGACGCGGATGTGCCGTTCGTTGGCCAAAGGCTTGCGACCATTTCCGGGCAAGGAAAATCCGGAAGTCGTCGAGCAATGAGTAAGCGACAGGGGTTGCCAGCAAGCTAATCAATAGCGAAAGCGCTTGACCACCGATAATGACTTTCGCCATGCTTGCTCGCGCACTTGCCCCAGGTCCTTGTCCCAACGCGATCGGAACCATGGCTGCCATGAGCATCACCGTCGTCATGAGGATCGGGCGAAGTCGCGTGTGATTGGCTTCGAGGATCGCCTCTTCTCTCGGCATGCCGCTTCGTCGCAGTTCGTTGGTCTTATCCACTTGTAGAATCCCATTCTTCTTGACGATTCCAATCAGCATAAACAAACCGAACATCGCATACAGATCCAGCGGCGTTCGAAAAAGAAGCAGCGATAGCAGGCCAAACGGAAATGTCACAGGCAAAGCGGCCAGGATACTGATCGGATGAATCCAGCTTTCAAACTGAGCAGCCAAGATCAAGTACATGAAGGTGATGCTCAACCCGAGGGCGACCATGAAGTAGTAGGCTGTTTCGTTCAACATGTCCGCTTGCCCACCGAATACGATTTGATACTCCGGAGGCAAATTCATTTCCGCAACGCTCTTGTTGGCAAACTGCACGGCTTCGTTGAGCGTAACTTCGTCGGGATGAGCCATCAACGTAACCGTGCGCTGCCGATTCAATCGGTCGATCTGACTTGGACCCTGTTTCTCTTGGGTCTCCGCCAAACTGCTTAACTGAACTTGTCCCACGGACGGGGAGGGAATCGAAAGGGTCAGTAGGTCGTTGGAATCGGTGCGGAACTGTTTGTCCGCACGAAGCCATACATCGTATTGTTCGGTCCCCTCTTTGAAACTCGAAACGATCTGACCACCGACCAAGACGCTGAGCGTGTTGGCGATCATTTGGACAGGAATCCCCAAATCCATCGCCCGCTCCCGATCGATGTTCACTTGCAGTTCAGGCTTTCTCATGGAAAGCGTCGAATCGATATCAACTAATCCGGGCAATTTTCGCAGCTTGCTTTTGAGCACGTCTGCGTAGGTGGCCAACTCCTCCACTCCAGGTCCTTGCAAACTGATCTGAAAGATCCGGCTGTCGCCGTTGGGTCCGCCGCCTAGTGCCGAAACATCGGATACGGACGTTCTGAGATCGGGATAGTCTTGCAGGATTTCGCGAACTCGACGCATCAAATCGAACTGAGTAAATTCCCGCTGTTCAAGTTCCACCAACCGAAGATATATGGAACCTCGCGTGACATCTCCTTGCCCCTTGGCCGTTCCAGACTGTCCAATGGAAACAAAGCGATGTACCACCCCGGGCAACTTGGACAATCGACTTTCAATTTCGGTAACGACTTGATTGGTCCGCTCCAACGTATAACCTTCGGGTGTAATAAACCCTACTTGCATTTCGCTTTGATCGTCACGAGGCACGAGATTCGCTCCAAGGTTCATCGCAATGGGCACGGTGGAGGCGATGATTAGCAGGCACGCACCAACGGTCAACCATCGATGACGAAGCGACCATCGCAAACAGATTCCATAAGTGCTTTCGACGGCTTGATAAACCCAGCCCGATTTCGAACTGGAATGCCCAGGTCCCTGCTTCTCGATCTTTAGGAAGCGAGAACAAAGCATGGGCGTAAGCGTGAACGACACGAACAGACTCATCAAAATGGCAAAGGCAACGGTCAGCCCAAAGCTGCTGAAGAACCGGCCGACCATCCCACCCATAAACGCGACGGGAACAAAGATCACCACGAGTGACAAGCTCGTGGCTAAGACCGCCATCGCGATTTCACGTGTGCCAATACTCGCAGCTGCCATCGCATCCAAGCCGTTCTCCTCCATATGACGAAAGATGTTTTCATGCACTACTACCGCATCGTCGATCACGACTCCGATCGCCAATATCAATCCCAGCATGGTGATGTTATTAAGCGTAAAGCCCATGTACTGCATGAACAAGAATGTCGGTATGATCGACGTTGGGATGGCCAGCGTGGCAATGACCGTGGTTCGCCAATCTCGGATGAACAAAAGTATCGTGGCGCCCACCAAAATTACGGCAAGGAGCAAGTGAAAGCGAACTTCTTCCATTGAGACACGAATGAATCGCGACTGATCCTGTGTGATCTCGACTTGAATATCACTCGGCAAGGCTCTGCGGATGCGATCCAATCTCTTCTGGACTGCATCCGAAATAGACACTGTATTCGTTCCGGATTGCTTTTGAACAAATAGGCTGACTGCGTTTTGCCCATCGAGTCGGCTCATGCCTCGCGGTTCTTCGATGGAATCTTCCGCCACCCCAATGTCCTTGATCCGAATGGGATAACCTTTGCGATTCGCAACGATCAATTCGTTAAACTTTTCCGAGGTCGCGACGCGTCCCAATGTCCTTAGCACCATTTCCCGTTGACCTTGATCGATGATCCCGCCGGGGACCTCTAGATTTTGACTCACCAGCGCTTGTCGAACTTCCTCGATCGATACGCTGTAAGCCTTGAGGCGATCGGTATCGACACGAACATTGATAGCGCGGTTGCGACCGCCGGTTAAGAAAACATTGCCGACTCCTGGCACTGTTTGTAGTAACTCTTGGATTTGGTGTTTCGCAATTTCTGTGACTTCGCGAATATCCCGTTTGCCTGAAACACCTATCGTGATGATGGGCGCTGCGTCCAAATCAAACTTGTTCACCAAAGGGGTTTCTATTCCATCGGGTAAGCGACGAACGACCGACGAGATTTTGTCGCGGGCCTCTTGGGCTGCAACGTCGCCATTCTTTTGTAATACAAACCGAATAACGACCGTGACACTCCCTTCGCGGGTTGTCGATCGCATCTCGTCGATTCCCGAAATCGTGTTGAGCGTTTCTTCGATCGGCTTGGTAACAGAGGACTCCATTTCCTCTGCGCTTGCGCCAGGCAACGCGGCAGAAACCGAAATGACCGGAAAGTCAACCTTCGGAAAGAGATCCACACCCATGTCAAAGTACGACACGATTCCCAGCACCACTGGAACGGCCACGAGCACCCAAGTAAAGACCGGACGACGAATGCAAATGTCAGAGAGACTCATCGTGTTGTTTCCCGAACGGAGATAAGAATACCGTCGGACAGCAGTCGTTGACCACTGGTGATTACGACGGAATCGCCAGGCAGCGGTGGTGATGCGATCTCTACCCAATCGTTCGATTGTTCGCCGAGCGTGACTTTGATCTCGTGAGCCGTGCCGTCTCGCAACAAAAATATTTTGTGAATGCCAGCGAATGAGTACAGACCAGCCAAAGGGATTGTTGTGGCATTCTCATCCTGGCTGATCAAGATTCTAGCCTTGGCGAAACCGCCTGGTTTGAGAAGCCCGGTCTCATTGGGCACATCCACTTCCACAATAAAGGTTCGAGTGGAACGGTCAATTGCCGGACCAATCCGAGCAACGGACCCGATGGTTGGCTTTAACGACGATCCCGTTAGGACTTCCACTGTCTGCCCGACGACAACATCGCCACTGTGCGATTCGGGGACCGAAAGTTTTAGCTTGAGCGTACGTCCAAGTACGAGCCTAAACACCTCAGTGCCTGGTCGAACCAAAGTTCCCTCGGAGACCAATCGTTCGGATATCGAATAGGTTTGGTTTCCGGAGGTGGTTGGAGTAGGAGCGGAGATCACGATATCTCGCAGTCGTTGATTGGCAATCGCCAGTTCCGCGTTTCGCAGTCGGGCTGTGGCCGCGGCAGAATTGGCTATAAGAATTTGATTTTGCCAGTCGGACTCGAGCACCAAGGCTTCCGATCTTGCCTGTTCGAAGTCTTCTGCGGAGATTGAGTTCGATGACTTGAGCGGCACCATGCGTTGCAATCGCGATTGAGCCAACTCCAATCGCAATCGGGACGAAACAACCATCGGCAATTTGCTGAGGTCATCGGATTCCAACGGAACTTTAGAAAAGCCTCCTTTTGCAAGTTCGGTTTGAACATTCCGCTCCGCTTGATCGTATGCAAGTTTGGCATCGGTGGGATCCAATTCAAGCAATGGCTCCCCTGGCTGAACAACACTCGAAAGGTCATGGTAAATCTTAAGTACTCGACCTTCCTGCTTAGAGCTAAGCGTTACTTCTTCGAAGCCATGCAGAGTACCGACTGCTTCGACATAGCGTTGCACCACATGGCGTTCGATGCGAGACACCGTTACGACAATTGCTTCGTGGCTGGCATTGCTGGAAGGGGCCGACAAAGTAAGTCGGTCTAGTTGATGAGCTCGTCTATTTGCCATCCACCATCCCAAACCAAAGGCGATCGTCAGAATGACAACGCCTGCAATCCAGCGAACGAAAGTCGAACGACGTACGAAGTGGGGAGTTAATTCATCCAATGGACGCGTAGCGTGAGTCCCCCTTGGCCGGGGAACGCCTGCTTGATCCATTGAATCCGCCTGGATTTCGGGTTCCAAAAGATTGGTAGACATGTTTTACCTTCAAAGATTTAGGAAGAGGCTCGAGCATGGGTACTTGGACTGGAAGAGAACATCTCTACTTGCTTTGAGCCTTCGCGCGCGATCTTCCGAAAGAGCACCAGCAGGATTTGCTGTTCGTCCTCAGTCAGTGCGGATAGGAGCGCACGGTGGAAAAGGAATTTTGCGTTCGAGGCTGCGGTGAAGGCCTTTTTGCCTTCTTCCGTCAGGTCAACGTGAATCACTCTGCGATCGATTTCGGAACGTGTGCGATGCGCAAGGCCTTTTTGTTCCAGATTGTCAATCAGATTCGTCATCGAATTGACAGCAACCCCCAAGTGCTCAGCGAGACAACGCATCATTTGAGGTCCTGATTCTCCGAGATGCTCAACAGCACGAAGGTCTTGGTGCCCAAGATTGGCCTGCGGACCGCAGGCTGCGGCGTCATGCAATTGCGTGAATTGCTTGAGAATATCTCGAACAATTAGTCCAAAGTCGTTCGCTCTTGTGTCCAGTTGACTCATGATCACCTCAAAACCTGAATAGTTCGCCCGTCGAACTAATCTAGTTTGGAACAATCTGTTTTCAATGTCAATATTAGATTTAGCGCTTTTAACGGCGTTTAAGAGCAATACCGTTCAAGGATGCCCAATCTCGCAAGAATTTCGTTTAACCGTTGGCCGTAGGCGTACGTTAGTGGTCACGAGTACGCCTTCGGCTGACTGTTAAAAAACGAATGGAACGGTATTGCGATAAAGCAAGAAGCGCTTGAAGGGCGTAGTAGTGCAGAGAGATGCGGTGAAAGCTATACTGGTGGTGTCTTAACGATTGACAAGCATCCCTCCGCATTTTCCAGCCGTTTTTCTTGGAATGTCCTATGTTCAATATTCTGCTCGTAGATGACTCTGCCACCGATCGGAAATTGATCGAAGGACTTCTTAAAAAGTGTCTGCATTTTGAAGTGGATACTGCGTCCGATGGATTGATCGCTTTGGAAAAAATCAAAGGAAAGGCGCCTGATTTGATCGTAACGGACATGCAAATGCCCAACATGGATGGTATGCAATTGGTTGAGAAGATGAGGAGACTTTATCCTCTCATACCAGTCGTTCTAATCACCGCTGCCGGAAGTGAAGAACTTGCGTCACAAGCCCTTCAGCGGGGTGCCGCGGGTTACGTCCCGAAGTCGCGTTGCGAAGAGTTGTTGCATGACACACTCAACCATGTCATCGAACTCACTCGGACGGAATCGAGTTTTGAGCGGATTATTGAATGTGCAACGCTCACCCAATTTGAATTTGCTTTTGAGAATGACTTTGCGCTCATTGCCCCATTGATCGAGCTTGCTCAACGCATGACGATTGGCCTTGGGATTTGTGACGAGCCTGCGGCGGTCCAAGTTGGCGTTGCGTTAGAACATGCAGTACTAAATGCCATCTATCACGGAAATCTGGAGATCGGAGGGCCGCTCAATGGTGATCGCGCTTTGATGGACCAGCGACTCTCGCAATCCCCGTACAAGGACCGACGTGTTCATATTGAGATACGTGTCACGCGCGAGGAAGCCCGATTCATGGTTCGAGATGAAGGCCCCGGGTTTGAATTTCAAGAGCTGACTGCGACTGGACGAAAAACCGCTTTGTTAGGCGAAGGGGGACGTGGTCTTTTTCTCATGTGGGCCTTTATGGATAGCGTCTCCTATGATCCGACTGGGAATACCGTCGTCATGGTCAAACGCAGAGTTCCGCTGGAAATAGTCGAAAAAGTCGATATCGCCAAGATAGAGGCAAAGAAACCGAAACTACCTGCCGTGCTTGGAACACTGCGGCCACGCGACGGAGGCGCAGCGATTGAGCTGACGAAACCTAAGATGACCGCTGGTCGCGATCCGAGTTGCGATCTGGTGATCCGATCGTCGTCCATCTCGTTGCACCACTGTCTACTCTATACCTTCGAGGGATGGTGGTATGTTCGAGACTTAAAGAGCACCAATGGCATTCGAATCAATCATGTATCCTTTCGCGAGCATCTGCTTCGACCTGGATCACAACTTTCCATCGGCAAATTCGAATACACGATTGACTATGAACCGATTGCCCTCGGGGCGGTAGGCATCGATCCCCCTTCCGATCCGTTTTGATCAACTCACCTCGAGTTTTTTCATTGCATCCAAGAGCGATCGACGGAGTGTTTCCAAGGAATTCTTTAGAGATTCATATATTTTAGGTGCGTCTTCCAGTGAACCGGACGCACCCATTTCTTCGAGACGTTCCGCGAACTCTTTGGACGGAACGTTGCCGAAAAGCCTGAGCGTCCCTTTGATCGTGTGACTTGCTCGTTGAACGACCGCACTATCGCCGGCTGTCAAAGCAGTTTCCAGCGCAGCCAAAAGGGTCGGATACTCTTCAAGAAATGCTTCCACGACATCGTGCAACAAATCGAGGTCGCCGTCGGTGGCCTTCAATGCCAGCGAAAGATCTAGAGGCTGCATTTTTTGTCATTCCATTTTCTATTTTTGGACCCTGGGTTTTCTATTTTTGGACCAAGGGTCGGAGAGCATCGTAAAGAGCTTGTTTTTTGAAAGGTTTGGTAACGTATCCATCCATTCCCGCCGCTACGCACTTGTCTCGATCGCCCGTCATGGCATGGGCTGTGACCGCAATGATGGGTACATGGTGATTGGTACCTGCTTCCTTCGAACGAATGGTTTGCGTAGCTTCCAGTCCGTCCATGACAGGCATTTGGACATCCATTAGGATAACGTCAAAACCGCCGTTTGCCCATGCATCGACCGCCTCGGATCCGTTCTCCACCACGGTTACGGTGTGCCCCCAGCGTTTCAACAAGCCTATTGCTAACTTTTGATTTGCAATCCCATCTTCGGCCAACAGAACATTGAGTGCCGGCATCGATTCCGATTCCGGAAGCGGTGAATGGGGCAAGGTGATCTTGGCAGCGACCGTATTGGCAAGTGCATTGAACAACTCGGACTGCTTGATCGGCTTGTAGAGAAAAGCGGCAATGTCAAGGTTTCCAAATTCGTTTTGCGATACCCCAACGCTGGAGCTGAGCACAATGATCTTCGTCCCAGCTAACCTTGAATCGCTCCGGACTTGGGCACACAACATACTGCCGTCCATTTCGGGCATATTGTAGTCGGTCACCAACACGGGCATTCGTTGTCGAGGGGACGTCTGTAGCAACGAATGCAAATACTCGAGGGCTGCCTGGCCTGAGTCGACTGCATGGACAGCCAGTCCCCATCCGCCGAGGACCTCAACCAGAATTCTGCGATTGGTGGCGTTGTCGTCGACGACCAAAATGGAGGTCGTTTGGAATTGTGCCGTATCCAAGACGGTTCCTTCCGCATGACACTTGTCTTCAACAAAAGTGGCCTGAAATCGAAAGGTACTTCCTTTTCCGAGTTCACTCTCGACCTCGATGTCGCCGCCCATCAACTGAACTAGCCGACGTGAAATGGCGAGTCCCAAGCCTGTGCCACCGTAGCGTCGCGTTGTCGAGGTATCCGCTTGTTCAAAAGCATCAAAGATTTTCTCATGATGCACATCTGCAATTCCAATTCCACTATCGATAACAGAAAACTCAAGTTCCAACGATGTTGCGTTACTCGCAACCTTGCGGACACTAAGAAAGACCTCCCCTTCATTGGTGAACTTGATCGCATTGCCGACAAGATTGAAGAGGATTTGCCTGAGGCGGGTTGCATCGCCAACAATCCAAGTGGGCACATCCTCTTGGCATTGCCAGATCAATTCGATGCCTTTTCGATAAGCTCGTACGCCGAGCGATTTCAGCGCAGTCCCCAGCATCTCGCGCAGTTCAAAGGAATCCAGTTCCAACTGCATTCGCCCGGCTTCGATTTTCGAAAAATCCAAAATTTCATTGATGATCGTCAGCAGTGATTCCCCGGCTTCCATCACATTGGCGAGGTACTCTCGCTGGTCCGGAGAAAGTCGCGTTTCAAGGACCAATTCGGTCATGCCGATGATGGCGTTCATGGGCGTGCGTATCTCGTGGCTCATGTTGGCCAAAAACTCGCTCTTGGCGACGTTGGCTTGTTCGGCGGCAATCTTCGCCTCGCGCAAAGCGATCTCGGCCATCTTGCGATCGGTTACGTCCCAAAAGATGGCCTGGGTGCCGATGACTGCGCCGAGGGCATCCACAACCTGCGTCTTCAAGACTTCAAAATAGTGTTGTCCAGTGCTATCGACATTCTCCTCCACGTCCTCGAAGAGATCGCCCGTCTCGATAACTTTAAGATCATCGGCTCGATACTTCTCAGCGAGTGCCTCTGAATAGTAATCGAAATCCGTTGTGCCTCGAATCTCGTCCAGCGACTTGTTCAGCAGTTTGCAGAAAGCTTGATTGGCGAAGGTAAATCGCCCAGCCGTGTCTTTGCGCATTAGGAAGACAGGCAGGTTCTCGACCAGCGAAAGATAAAGCAGTTGAGAACTCTCTCGGGCGTGTTCCGCCAATGCGAAGCGTTCTTCACTCGCTCGAAGCGCATCCTCTGCGAACAGCAGGCTGGACGCATTCTTTGCAGTGCGTTGCTTGTAGCCCAGAAAGACCCGTACAAGCGTGATGGCACCCACCAACGCCAAGGCGATAATGACTAGGCTTATCACTACTAGAATCAATAACAAGAACTCTGGTAGGCTTGGGTTCATTTCCATGGCAACGGTTCCCGAGACTTTGATACGTAGCCTCCATGGATGTCACCGGGGGTGCCATCATGGGCGTCGTTCCAATCCGCTTCCAGAATTCTACCTTAGATTGCTGGCGTTAAAGCAAGGGAAGCCAGTCCCGCAACGTAGAATTGTTGCGCCACCCACCTAGAAACCTGGGTTGTAGCCACGCTTGCCAAAGCGTGGACCGCAGTGCATCTACCGAAACATAATCGTAATAACTCGGCTCTAACCACGGTCTACGCGACCGTGGCTACCCTACAAATAAGCATAGACGCCGCGCCAGGTACGTGCCTACTTGAAGGGATCTTCTTCCGTGGTTGGCATTGGCTCGATTGGTTTTTCGCCAACAGGAGCTGTTTCCGGTGTGAACTCGTCAGGAGTGCCAGGTTCTTTAGGCATCGCCTTCGGATCTCCCTTGGTCATTCCCGCGTTGAATGGATCGTTGGGGGCAAATGGACTTGGCGCTGGTGCGGCATCCAACCGTGGCGGCACTACGATTCCGCTTTGTGCAGGTCCACCCCGTTGCATTTCTTCGTATCGCGTTCGCTGGATTTCGAGGAGGCGGGAGCGGGAAGCCAACCTGGCTTTCGATCGAGATTTTTCAATGGCGATTCGGGCTGGCCCTTGAATGCGTTCCAATGCTTTTCCAATGTTGACGACTTTCTTGCCTTCGATTTCCAGCTGGGCCGCTCGTTCAAAATCCGGATTGCCATCAACACTACCGTAGGACTGGCACAATCCACGGAAGAAGTAAGCACGTGGATCTTGGCTTCCAGCATCGATTACTTCGTTGAGAAGTTCAGCTGCACGTCCTGAGTCGCCACGGAAGAATGAGTGGACGGCCTGGCCGTACATTTCGTCGAGCGGATCCTGGGCATTCACAAAGTTGGCGAGGGAAAGTGAGACGACAGTAAGAAGACATGCAAAAGGTCGCGTTCGCATAAATCAGGCCCAATTTGTTAAGCGAAAATTCGTCAAAAAGTTCAGCCAGCACACAAATAGGAATAGTGTGCGGGGTGGTCATTCCGGGATGGAGAATTCTCTTAATAGTACTTGCCGAGCCGCCGAGTGCAAATAAATACTTGAAATCGTAGCGATTCTAGCTCCATCGCGATTAGGTGACCGGTAAATCGTTTTCGCGAGAATTCAGAGCATTCCTGAATTCTAGCGAATTTCGTGACGTTTGCCGCACGAAAGGCGATTTCGTCGTGGACACCCGAGCCCCATTGGCCGAATCCAAGATTTTGGAATGACAATCGAAAACAAGTACTGGCGATGGAACGAACCAGTCACTAAGCTTCCTCTGATTTTCCCCTGTTGAGCTGGCAGCAAAGCCGACTCAAGGAATCCAAATCCGTATGTTTTTCTGGATTCGCTCAACGTTGTCGATTCTTTGGAGAACCGCCAGCTTGATTGTCCTGCTGAGTATTGTGGCGACGATTCCTATTCTCCAGTTTGCTAGTTTTGGATACATGTTGGAGGTGTCGTCTCGGATTGCCCGGGGCCAGCCGGCTCGAAGCTGTTTTCCAGGCACGGAAATAGCTGGACGAATGCTTGTCATCCTCATCTGCATTTCCCTTTCATGGCTACCGGTTTGGTTTGTGGCAGACATGGCTTACACTGCCGAGCTAATCGAACAGGGAAGTGATGCAGCGAGCAGGCTACGATTGGCGGCCCGCTTCGTTTCCATTCTCTGGGTTTTTTGGATTGTGTGGGCGGTTTTTCGAGGGGGCAAACTCCGCCACTTTTTTTGGCCAGCCCCAATATTGGCCGTCAGAAGCGTATTTCGTCCGAGCGTTTGGCGAGAGGCCGAAGACCGACTTTGGGAGTTTATTTTGTCGCTTCGCTTGCCGCGACTATTATGGCTTGGACTGATGGCCTCGATCGGTGCTTTGGTTTGGTTGGTATTGCCAAGTAGCTTTATCGCCATCGGACTTATTGGAAACGGCAATGCAGGGACTGGTTTGGTTGGACTTGTTGGTGCCTTTTTGATGTGGTGGGTATTGCTGCACCTCCCCTTTTTGCAGATACAAATGGCTCGCGAAGGCCGTTTGCTTTCGGTCTTCGATATTCGGTCAGCCAGGAAATCGTTTCGACGCGCGCCATGGGCTTTCTGTTTGGCAACTTGGGCCACCTTTGTGTTGGCGGTTCCCCTGTACTTGCTGCGAATCGAACCGATTCCGGAAGAACTCTGGTGGATTCTATCTTTCTTTTTCGTCATTTTGATGTTCCCAGCCAAACTGTGCACGGGCTGGGCGCTCAGGCGCAGCAGATATCACAATCCCGGGAATACTGCAAGCGTCGTACACTGGTTCTGGCGATACTGCGCATGGCTTCCGCAAATCGCTGTCGTCCTGGTGTATCTTGGAGTCCTATACTTGGCCAAATTTGCGCTGTGGGAGGGGACGGCTAGTATCTACCTCCAACACGCTTTTTTACCACCGGTGCCTTTTTTCATCCGTTAACCGACCAGCACGCATGTCATCCAATCCGTATTCCGATAACGACCAACAAAGTCCTTACGCCTTTCAAACGCAGCTCCCAAGCGGAAACGATGAATCGTATGTCAAACAACTCCCGGTAGTTGGTATCCTGACTCTTGTTCAAGCAAGTTTGGAGTTAATGATGTCCGGGATGCTAGTCGTCATAGGAGTCGTGATGGGTTTCATGCAAAACAACCCAGAATTTCAGAAGATACCAAATTCGCCAAACATGCAAATTGTTTCCATCGGTTACGCCATTTTTGGAGGGTTCATCGGCGTCATGGCATTGCTCCGATTGATTTCCGGAATCATGATTTTGCGCAAGCGGGGACGACTGTTTTCGATCGTGGTTTCGGTTCTTGGACTGGCTAGTGTCTTCACCTGCTACTGTTCCCTTACCTCCGTCGGGCTTTGTGTCTATTCTCTTATTGTTTTAGTTCAACCTTCCGTCATCGCGGAGTATGAAAAAGGTCGCACAGTGCAGCTCTGAGACGAACACCAGGATCTGGTTGCGAGGCTCCGCCTGGCAACCCACTGTCTTGCAGGCTCCGCCGGCTAGCCCATCCGTTCGGGGCTTGTCCCCGACGGATGCGTTTTGGCGTACTACAATTGGTCCTCCCGACTCCCTTTCCCCTCAGCTTTGCCCGCCTCCGGCGGGCAAAGCCGGGCAAAGCCGAGGGAATGGTTGGCTTCGCGAGTGCCGGCCGTTAGGACGCCAAAACAAGGTTGGTGGGGGACAAGCCCCGACCAACCTGAACGGCAAACCCGATCAACCTGAAAGGCCGGATCGCATAACGGAAGAAAACTCGCATCAACGCATTTTTCGTAAACTGCTATTTGTATTACTTCAACGCTTCAAACAGATTACTTTTGTCGTCCGTCCACAGCACTGGCTTTCCTCGTGGGACGATTGGCTTAATAGCCCCCAAGGCTTGTTCGAGGACCTCTTTCTTGGTCGACAACAACATCCAGCAGGACTTGAGCGATCCAGGGCAAGCGGCCTCGTCGTCGGACACGATCGTTGCTTCAAACGACGCATTGATCGCCAGTCCTGTCACGATCGACTTCAAATCAAAGTACAGATTCGATATATGGATCGCTAGGACTCCATCCTCGGACAAGTGCCTACAGTAGATCTCCATGGCTTCACGGGTCAGTAAATGGACCGGAATGGCATCCCCGCTGAACGCATCGAGGACAAGCACATCGAACGCCTGTGATCTTTCTCGCTCCAAGGTTAATCGCGCGTCACCCAATACCAATTTCACGTCCGCGGGAGTGTCTTTCAAAAATGTAAAATAATCCTTTGCCATCCCAATCACGTTTTCATTGATCTCGTAAAAGCGAAATCGATCGCCCGACTTGCCATACGTTGCCAATGTGCCTGCACCCAGCCCAACCACGCCGACGTGACGAGGCCGATCAACTTGATGATTTAGCAATGCGAGGCCAACGCCCGACGCTTGGGTGTAATAGGTTGTTGGTTGTTGTGTTGTTCCAGGTCCTTGAAACTGCGATCCATGCACAATGCGACCGTGCACCAGATCACGGGTTATTTCGCCTGTCTTCTTGTCACGACTCTCGGCAACACTGAGAACACCGTAGAAATTCCGCTTGGCCACAAGTTGATTGTTTGCGAACGAAGTCCATACGCTTAGCCAAACCACCGCCAGGACAGGCAAAGCAATGGCCATGCTGAACTTGCTCCAAGCAGGAACTCGAACCTTCCAAAAAGAATTGCTTTGAAGATACGTTTCCAAGAAAACCAAGACGCACGCAAAAAGGCCGAGCTGCCACTCAAAATACCCTTGAAAGAGAGACGGGGCCAAGAGACCGACAAAGATGCCACCGGACGCGCCGCCAGCGGACAGTGTCATATAGAACGAAGTGAGTTTGTTTGGATGCGGCTTGAGCCCGACGAGTTCTCCATGGCAGACCATGCAGGAAAAGAACAAACCACCAAAATAGAGCACCAACTCGATAGCCAAGGGAGTTTGAACCTCAACCAACTTAAGCAGAAACAGAATGAGGAACGAAATCGCCGCCAGCATGATCGACGGGCGGCGGCTATACCAGCGGTCGCTATCAAAAGTTAAAATAAAACTAAGCAAATAGATGGCTAGGGGAATCACCCAAAGGAATGGAATAACGCCGGTGTCCAAACAAACTTGATTGGTGGTCGCCAGCAACATGACCGAAGGAATCATGGAAAGAGCAAACCAAGTGCCTACGGTTTGCCAACTGATTTTCGGTGTTTCTATTTTGGATTGAGGTGTTGAAACCACTTGCGATGTTGTGCTGGAGCGAAAAAGTGCAAACCCGGACAGGCTGCAAGCGATTGCAAAAATCCCAAAGGCAATCGACCAGAGGATGGACTGTTGCGAAGAGGAAAATGCGGGCTCGATCACGAAAGGAAAGGACAACAGCGCCAACATCGATCCGACGTTCGAAAGGGAATAGAGTCGGTAAGGCTGTTCTAGGATCTTGGATTGGCCGAGCCATGATTGCAGTAGTGGTCCAGTGGACGACAGCAAGAAATAGGGAACACCCACTTTGCAGGCGAGCAATAGCATGATCATCCAGGTCGGGGACGCGTCACCCGCCGGTTTCCACGAACTTGATGGGGTAATGGGTAGCGTTAAGGTTGCCAGCAAGAGCAGTCCACAGTGCAATGCAATTTGGGAACGCAAAGCCAGGAACCGATTCAAAGCATGGGCATATGCATATCCGCCAAACAGCAGCACTTGGAACACTAGCATGCAGGTGGTCCAAACGCCTGGGCTGCCACCGTACCAGGGCAGAATGTACTTTCCCATAATGGGTTGGACTTGGAACAGCAGGAAGGCACTTACGAAGATGGTCGACGCAAACAACAAAACGGTGATGCGATGGGAGAGCGTTGGGTTCATGGACTCACTCGAAAGGACCAGAAAGCATAGCAGAACAAATTTTTCTAAAGTGCTTTAGAAAAATACCGCCTAATTAGCGAAATGGGGAAGCGAGCGTTCCCATTGAGAAAACATTAACGACTTTGCCGGTCAAGTGGGCGGGTTGTATCGGATCCACAACCGATAGACGAGGGGCAGTTTGAAATCTACCTAGTAACTGTGTGGCACGCTCTGAGGCTGTGATTTTTTCGAATCTGAAGAAAGTACCCATCACGCTCCGCGTGATGTTGCCTCAGAAACCAGAGGTTTTTGAACTGCGAAAATCACGCGGAGCGTGATTGGTACTATAAAATCACAGCC
>JAYTVM010000244.1:0-5405 GCA_043743995.1 Pirellula sp.
CGCAGAATGGGATCGGTCGGGACCGAATTGGTGATGAGAATCTTTGCCATTCTGGAAGTCTACCCACAGTTACGGAGTCGAATCAAGGTCGTTTACCGATCTGTTTGCTATCAATTATGGCGCGTTATCACCGCTACAAGCGTTAAATTCATTCAACTCAACGATGCTTTCTATCCGATACAGATTCACAAGGGCGTTACCAGAAGCGGCGAAGTCGTTTCGATACGCTCAAAAGTCGAAGCCGGGGCAAAGCAAATGCAAATCAAGCGAATTAACCGCATTCAGAGGCGAGCCAAACGAAGACTCTTCGCATTGGCCATCGTTGCTTCCGTCTTCGTGGGGTTCAGCGCAATTTCTCTCTTTGCAGCGGACGATCGACCTAATCAGGTGCCCTTGACGAAGATGAGCACTGCGCCCGGCGTAAAAGCCGTTGGAATTCGACTGATAAACCCAGGCCGCAGTACGCTACTTGCACCGACCTCGGATATCGCGCAAACCGCACAGACAGATTCGTTACCGATTCCGATAGCAGTTCCAGCGCTGAGTGGTTCAATGCCACAGTTGCCATTGTCGCAAACGAACCTGAGCGAGAGCCTCGCTCAGCTACCTAACTTGAGCGAGGGCCTCGCTCAGCGACCCTCGCTCCCGTCAAATCCATCTCAAACAGGCGACATCCGCGCTTCGGGTCATGGTCAAGAGACAGCGGCTTTTTCCAACTTGCCCGCCCCGCCACGCATGTCGGACGTTCTGGCCAAAAATCCGAACGGAAGGGTGGTAATGAAGTTGGGCGGCAGCGGAAAGGACAAGGAAAGTCTGCCCATTCAAGTCAATCAAGTTGCCGCACCACCGCAGTCGAACCATTCCGGAAAGGGCTCCGACTCGGTCGAAATTCGTGTCATCCAACCGTACTCGATGGGCCAACCGCATTCGATGGGCCAACCGGTAAAGATGCCGCCATTCGTTTTTGAAAAGTCCGCTCGACGAATTGAGCCAACCCCAGATCCATCGGCTTCAATGCAAACACAGACCGCCGTTCGAATTTCCATTGGAGACAACGTTGAAGTGCAAGGTGGTTCACAAGCCAATAACCGCACACCGCAGTTGGTAAAGTCCAAACCGACACAGTTAGGGCATTCCGTTGTCCTAGCGCAATCGACGGACCTAGAGTCGCAATCATCCAGTAATCAACCTGATGAGATCGTCTCGACGGTGGAAGTGGAAACGCCCCTTGTGCCTCACTCCATGTCCAACGGATCAATTGCACCGTCCTTGGGCTCGAATCCGGAGCCAAAGAAGTTCGTCGCTCACCCGAGTCCGACCGGCAGTGAACGTCGCAAGTTCGACACTCGCCTAAAAAGTCATTCGCCGATCGCAATCGTTGAACTTGAGTGTCTGACAGCAACCAACATGGACCTGTCTGGCAAGCTCAATGCGATCGCGGTTCAGGACGAAAACGTATGTAAAGTGATGCAGAACGAGCGAATATTGTCTCTGGTTGGGAATCAAGTTGGAACGACTCTGATTCAGATTTGGACGGCCGATCTTGGCGACAAGCCCCAGGTTGTACGAGTCAATGTCTCACAGCCGGGAGGTAAGGTGCATGCAAACAAGAACGAAGTAAATGATATCAAGCAGGTAATCGCCCAAAGTTTCCCCCGCGCCGACGTCAGCATTGTAAGTAAGGAGGACGGGATGATCGAGGTGCGAGGAACCACTGACAGCGAAGAATCCGCAAAACGCATCTTGGAGCTCGTTCGCAAGCTCTACTTGGTTCCGGTAAAAGACAAATTAATGGTGACCAAGTAGTTGAACATCCTGTTGCACCAGAGGTATCCGATGTACCCATGCTGCAAATGGCATCGACACGAAATATGCTTTCTGTCCCTAGCGTTCGCAACCGTACTTCTTTGTGTAGTCTGTGCACCCGGAGAGGGAATTGCCCAGATTCAGCTTGGTTACGCAGCAACCGGTATAAGCTCGGAAACCTTTTTGCGGGAAATTGCCTCAGGAAGTTTGCCGTCAGAAGTGGCTTTCTCTCCCAAAGTTCCCAGCCATCCCCGCGACGGCGTTTCGACCGCCCAATTTGCATCTCCGGAAGTTGCGTCGACCATCGGAAGTGGAGTGGCAATCCAATCGCAGAATCCTGTTGAAGCGAATCCGACGCGCCTTTCAATCCCGCCGGAATCAAAAGTTTTGAGTTGGCGCGACCGATTCGGAATGGATCCGTCACGATCGAACTTCCTCGTTGGGTACGAAGCGATTGGAATACGACGTGGCTCTGACTCCGTTGGCCCCTTTTCCCTAGGTGCGGATCTACCAAGGTTGGAGCAGGATGTAACCGGTAGATACACATTTTCACGGCTGCTTGATAGCATGGAGAGGATCGAGATCCAATTCACTGGCCCGTTTCATTGGGATCGCGAGTCTTCGACGATTGGCCCGGTGGATTCCAATTTTCCAGCGAGTATTCAATCAACATTCAGTGGGGCCGACCGCCACCAACAATCGCATCGGATCCGCTTTTCTTCCTACGAACTGAACCGATGTTGGACTGGCGATGAGTTATCGAAGATTTTCGCTGGTCTTCGATTTTTGGACTATGGGGAGCGCTTTCAGCTGGATTCCACCAAAGGAATGACTCGCAGCGACTTTCGACTGAAGACCGATAACTTCATGGTCGGAGGACAGATCGGACTCAACCTTTTCCATCCTGTGAGTCAGCGTCTGACGGCCGGTTTTGGCACTGCGATCGGCCTATTCGGAAACTTCGCAAGCGGCTCCCTGAATGCGATGGATGGGGCGACAACACTGGCGGACACGCGTGAAAGCAAGCTGCGGATCAATACGTTGTTCGAATGGAGCGGGCGTATCAACTATCGCGTTTCCCAAAACATCGATGCCACTTGTGGATATGAATGGTGGTACTTTCCCGCGTTGGCAACGGTCGCAAATCAGCACCTTTCCGATTCCGTGCAAGGCCCGGAATTTAGCTTGCGGACGGGCGATGATCAACTCTTTCGTGGCTGGACGACTGGCCTTTCTATGCGATTCTGATACGGATGTGGAGGAACACACCGAGGAAGCCTTGAATCGTATCCGTTTTCCGATGACAATCTGAATTTGAATTCGTAGATATCGGGTCGTCCAAAAAACGTCAGGAATCACCGTGAAGTTGATTATAGCAATCGTGCAGCCAAGCCGATTGGAAGAAGTCAAAGAGGCTTTGACCGAAGTTGAGGTTTTTCGGTTGACCGTTTTGGATTGCCTTGGCTTCGGAAGGCAGAAAGGACAACGGACCGCTTTTCGCGGACATGATGTTTCGGTCAACCTACTCAGAAAGGTCCAGCTTCAAATCGCCGTCAATGATGAGTTCGTTGAACCAACCATCAACGCGATCCTCAAGGGTGCCAAGACCGGCGAAAAGGGGCAAATCGGAGACGGAAAGATCTTTGTGCTTCCGATGGATGACTGCATTCGAATTCGAACGGGCGAACGAGGGCCGGAGGCAATTTAGCCGATCGCTATGAATACCTCAGCCGAGCCGCTCATCCAAATCAAGAACGTATCCAAGATCTATCAACTAGACGAAGTGGAAGTACGCGCTTTGGACGGGATCGACTTGAATATGGAACGGGGGGAATTCTCGGCGCTCATCGGCCCGAGCGGATCTGGGAAATCAACTCTGATGAACACCCTCGGCTGTTTGGATAGACCCACCATGGGTAGCTATTTGCTCAACGGTCAAGAAGTGGTCAACATGACACGCGATCAGCGCGCGCGAATTCGAAACAAACATATTGGGTTCGTTTTTCAAAACTTCAATTTGTTAGCAAGGACATCTGCGTTAGAAAATGTCGAATTGCCATTAATGTATGGTGCCGTAATCTCAGCCAAAGAACGGCGAGAACGAGCCAAGGAATTGCTCGCACTCGTTGGCTTGTCCGATCGACTTGACCATCATCCGGGACAATTGTCCGGCGGTCAGCAACAGCGAGTTGCAATTGCTCGGGCTCTTTCCACAGATCCATCCATATTGATGGGGGACGAACCAACTGGAAACCTGGACACCAGAACTAGCCGCGAAGTGATCGAGTTGTTTCGCAAGCTCAACGAAGAACGAAGTCTTACTGTTATTTTGGTAACACACGATGTCTCCGTTGCTAAAAACGCACGTCGCAATATCGTTTTGCGAGATGGTAAAATTATTGCAGATACGCAGGATCACGAAGCTGCTTCGCTTGCATTAAAGAATTCCCAAGAGTTGGTATGAAAGACATCGCAATTATCCTGGCCGCAGCCGGTAAGAGCACTCGGTTTCGAGATCCCTTTTTCAAAAAGGTCTTTACGCTCGCTTCGGGCAAGCCCGTGTGGCAGCATAGCGCTCAGCTTTTCGCCGAGCACCCTCGGGTGGCTCAAATCATTATGGCCATCTCGCCTGAGGATAAAGATCTGGTCCAAGAAAAGTATTCGGGCAATCTGTCCATGCTCGGAGTCGAAATCGTGTTGGGCGGTGAGGAACGATTTCACAGCATTCGCAACGCACTTGAAAAAGTTCGGCCCGAAATCAAGCTGATCGGTGTTCACGATGCGGCCCGACCATGCTTGACCAAGCAGTCGTTTGACGCGGTCATCGCGGCTGCCGATCGAACCGGCGCTGCCATCTTGGCATCGCCCATCCGGGCCACGGTAAAGCGATGCAACAGCAACGGCCAAATTGCAGAAACCGTTGCTCGCGATGGATTGTGGCAAGCGCAAACGCCTCAGTTATTTCAAGCGAGTATTCTGAAAGCTGCCTACGCAAAGATGAAAGGCAAGCCGACCGATGATGCACAAGTCGTCGAGCAAAGCGGCGTATCCGTGGTATGCGTAGAAGGTCCTGAGACCAATATCAAGATCACGACGAAGGAAGACCTTAGAATTGCAGAGTCCTTTCTCAAGGTTCCCCAGCGAACCCGCGACAACCCATTCTTCTAAAGGCGAGCGGCATGGTGAAAAGAACCTGGCAAGGGTTCCAATGGGAGAGCGAGGCTCCTGCCGAGCTGGCGCCGCCATGGTTCGGCAGGAGCCTCACCGGTAGCTAAACTCGCCGAGAGTTTGGGTCGTAGCTAGAGGTAGCTAAACTCGCCAAGAGTTTGGATGGCTCGAACGAATCCACTAGGATTGACCTGGGCTGTTAACAATTCGGGGTTGACACGATTTTTTGTGTATCCATTTCACGTGGCAATATTTCCTCTTCTATCCGATAGGGATTGCAGCAAGCAGCTTGATATCCCGATAGCGTTTTCAGCAAGTAGCCGGATATCCCGTTAGGGATTATAGAGAGTAGCCGGGGGTCGCCGCGAAGCGGCGCACCCCCGGAGGAACGAAACGACATGCGAATGGCCCTGAAAGGGTCAAAGATTCTG
>JAYTVM010000245.1:0-5396 GCA_043743995.1 Pirellula sp.
TTGTCAAGTTGATAACCGAGGGTAGCCACGGTCGCGGAGACCGTGGGGAGCGAGATCGTTTCTCGCAGTTCACCCACGCTTTGGCAAGCGTGGCTACCCACGTTTTTCTGTTTGACAAGCACTAGTCTTGCGTATGCAGTCCACATTCCGTCTTGTCCGTGCCGCTCCATCGGCCTGCCCGCTCATCCTCGCTCAGACCGACTGCTCTAGTGCATGGCCAGCAACCGATACTCGTATATCCAGCATCGTGCATAGGATTATAGGGGATTTTGCGATCCAAAATCCGATCCCAAACGTTCTTCTTGGTCCAGTTGGCAAGTGGACTGACTTTTACTAAGTGAAACTTCTTGTCCCATCCGACGATGGCTGCCGAAGCCCGATCGGGACTCTGATCCCTTCGAATGGCACTCGCCCAAGCGTGCATTCCTTTCGCCGCCCTCTTGAGGACGGAGATCTTGCGATCTCCACAGCACTTATTTGGGTTCACCTGATAAACGGGCCCTCCGTGCAGCTTTTCATAAGCAAAAACCGTTAACTCAGGCTGCAACAGTTCAACCTCGATCCCGTACAATTCAGCAATCCGATCTCGCAATGCCAGCGTTTCCGGAAATTGGTAGCCAGTGTCCAAGTTAAATACCCAGGTCTTTGGTGAAATTCGCGACAGCATTTCGAGAATCGTCATCCCCTCGGGGCCAAACGCGGTGGCCATCGTGAACCTATTTCCATACCGCTCGATCGCCCAAGACAATATGTCCTCTGGACTTGCGGTCTCTAGCCGTTGACTCTGCTCGGCTAGCTCGCCAAGCACATCGGGCGTCGGCAGCAATGGTGGATTGGCGGCCTGAGAACCAATAAGCTCACTGCTGGATCCGTCTGGCTCACTTGCCTGGTCGTCGTGTAGCGGGCGTGGCCTGTCGGACAAGGTAATTCAACGTGGGAAAAATGAGTTCTTCGACGGTAAAGAGGAGCTGGCCAGCAAAACGATGTCCATGCACGACGTGGCGCAATAATACCGGCGGATAACTCCACAGGTCAAGCTGAAGCAAACCGGTACTGACGAATGTTGCTAGTTCAGGTAGGCTGTTACTCCCCCTAACAATCAAGAATTGAGGCCTAAGCAACATGCCGATTTACGAATTTTACTGCCCACCCTGCCACACGATTTACAGTTTTTTTGCCCGTTCCATCAATCAACCCGTTGCGCCGAAATGCCCAAGGTGCGGTCTCAAAAAACTTGAAAAAAAGATCTCCCGCTTTGCAATTTCCAAGGGGCTAACGGAGAGCAGCAGTACCCCGGACCCATTTGAAAATGTGGATGAAAATAAAATGGAACAACTCATGGCGGAAATGGCCCCCCATTTGGAAGAGGGGGGCGACGGCCCCGAAGACCCACGACAAATGGCCAATGTCATGAAACGCATGTTTGAGTTGACGGGAATGCAGCCAACGGGGGCCATGCTCGAGGCCATGAAACGCATGGAAGCAGGTGAAGATCCGGACAAAATCGACGAAGAGATGGGGGACGCATTGGACGGTGATGGGGATCCGTTTGCTGCCCCGGGTAGCAAAGGAAAAAAGTTGTCTCGCTTCTTCGAGGCCCCCAATGTCGATCCGGAATTGTATGATCTGTAAACCTCTCGGGCTGTACCATCTCTCCCTAGCAGCCCACGAACAAGTATTTCGCCGTTAGTAGCTGAGCGAGGCCCTCGCTCAGCCGCCCGTTCGTGATATTTTCTCTTTCCACAATCCGAGATGCAAAACAAAAACTCCACCGACCGCTCCATCGATCTTGGCTGGCTGATCGATTCGCCTGAACGCACGCTCTCCTGGGGACGACGCGCCGACCGGGATGCCAAAGCCGCAGCCACTCTGCGGCAATACATTTACATGCAAATGGCCGCATCCGACTTGGTTCTCGACGAGGAAGCTCGACAGAAAGTGGATTTGCCAGAAGGTTTGCTTGCCAACCTCGAGGAAAAAAACCGACTTCTGTCCTTGCTCAAAGCTCCCATCGATCAACGCATCGAAGCGTTTCTTGCAAGCCACTTCGCTGAGATCAAGCTGGACTCTCCGTTGCAATTACCAACCCTGACTTTGGTGCTCGATCACCATGGACTTGCTCGCCAGCTCAGCCTACCCGATGGGGGTAATCACTCGGAAAATGAATTGGTCAGCTCCTACCGAGTGGCAAATGGTGTCCTTCACAATCCTCGCGCCGACCGACGCACGACGCAAGGAACGTTTCATGTGACCGAAGGTGGGTTGCCGATCGCTGGCGACAAGCGAAGCGTCCCGAAAAACGTTTTCGCAAAACTATTTCAACAAGCGGTTATGCCACACGATTCTCTCTTGGAACTCCCGTTCACCCAGTCCAATTCGATCCAGGCTAAAACCTTTGTGTCGCTGCTATTACGACCGTTGGTATGTCCTGAAGTACCGGGCTACTGCGAACACAAGAGCATGGAGATCCGGTTTTTTGCACCAGGCGGATTGGTCAGCAATCTCGACTTCGTCGAATCCATCTTTGGCAATTCCGGCGACCCTCTTGTTCCTGAAAACGACGCGGCCCTAGATTGCCACCACTGGACCGGGCACACCGGTTGCGTCATCCTTGCCCCGCATCTTATTCACTTAACCAAAGAATCCGTCGGGCTACCTCACATTTCTAAAGCCACGGACCTTCAAATTCGAGACCGCATGTGCTGGGAGGATCCTGCCGAGAAATACAATGACGGCCAAGCGTTTAAGATCACCTGCCGCAATCAAGAGGGGGTGATTGTCACGCTCATCGCAGACAACTATTACGGCTATTGCAAAAAGGAGGTTAAGACCCAAATCAGTTATGCCGCCAACCTGCTGGGAAACGTTGAGGAAGAACATGCAGGTGGTACTCTCGCCTTCGTATCGCACAACCTGGGCGAGGAATTCCAATGGAATTCGCGTCGCTACAACGGCCGAGCATTCACAGACGTTGATCGCGAGTACTCGAGCTTCATCGAGATCCATCCGGACGGCTATGGCACCGATCGACAGTTCCCCCGTTTGGTCTATGTACCTGAAGACGCGCTGGCGTCCCTGTTCGATCGAACCATTCGTTGGACCAAAGCCGATCAAGAGTTCTCGATACCACTGGAGCAAGATAAAATCTATATGGCCCCCAGCGGCTACAAGGTGCAAATGGAAAAGCACCCTTGCGCTCCTTCGTGGCGCTTGATCGGGACGGCTGGCGAAGGAACGGTTTGCCATAAACCCTGCACCGTCAGCGGCGGCGGAAAAAGCGAAATCAGCAAGTCGCTACGTGACTACATGCAAGGCGGCCCAATCTTTGTCGCCGATATCGATAGCGATTTCAACCGGTTGCAAGAGATCTTCGAACGCGATTACTCCGACCGCTGGCGTGAAGACTCGACCGAGAAACCCGACTATTCCAATCGAGATAGCCGAAAAGTCTTGGACCCCAGCCGAACTCTCGGCAGCGTCATCAAATTGCTTACCCCTTCCCGAGAATACACGGAAAAGTACAGCAAGTGGCTTAGTGGTATCCCAACGCACCTCTACGCCATGGCCTTTATCATTAAGCGATTTTGCAAACCGGAATGGAATGGAAATTGGAGAGAGCATTTCGGTGTGGATGTGGTTAACGGCGACAACGGGCATGAACTCAAATACGGAAACCGCAAACTGGTTGGCATGTATTTGCGAGTCGGCCTCGATCCACTCGGACGCTGGCGAATGTACAAGTTGCGACAGGACTTTGCAGCCGCGGATAAAATCCAATTGGAGGACGATATCACGGCTAGTGTCGTGGTCCCCAAACGTTTCTTGCCAACACTCCCTGAAACTGCGACGGATACCACAGAGCGAAGTTACAAATTCGTTGCGAACTGCGAATACCGGCTCTTTCAACGGCCCGATGACGCTGTCCATCGAGGACTCGACAAACAGACAGAACTCGACATGGCGGACGTGGGCAATTTCTTTTGCAACTTCGAACCCCTTTCTCGCGGTGCCGTCAGTCAAGAGATCGCAAACATTATCGACTTCGAACAGTATACTGCACCGATGCAGAATCGCATGCACTCATTCCTGGCGAGCGACCAGTCCTTTGTGGTTTCCTCCGCTCAACCACGCCTAGTCGACGGAAAACCATCCAAGAATCCCCGCTACCTTCAAGACCGAACCGATCTTTTGGACCCATTCGATCGGTACGTTGCCTATCGTGGCATGCAACTGTATCGGGGAACTCCGGCCGGAGAAAGTGTGCCAGCCCCCGTCAATGCGATTCTTTCTGGTCGTCGCAATAACCCGCCCGATCTCAAGGCGGGTATTCGATCCTTGGCCGTCTTCGGCCCCATCCACTATCAAGAACTCCCCGAGCTGATCATGGACTACGTTTGTTCCTTGACTGGCAAGAGTCCTTCGACGACCGGCGCAGGAAGTGAGGGGGCATTGACGAAGGGCCCATTCAATGCACTCAATATGGTCTACGACTTGAACACGACCATCGTCAGTATGATTCTTACCGGGCTCGGAGGTTTTAGCACGGCTGCTGGGCATATCGGGCCTGAGATTGAGGTTGGGCATGACATCAGTATGTTCGTGCCAGAAATCTGGTGCCGCTTGAGGCCCGAGGAACGGGAACCCGCTTTCCTTATGCGTGAAGGCTTGCTCGAAAAAATCGAGGACTTCGAGCACAACGGGACCATCATACCCGCCAGTCGACTGGGTTATCGAATCACCGCCAGGTTTGTTCGTCGCTATTTTGGTCGCGTGTTTGACAATCCCAGCAAAGTTTTTGACGAACGAATCCTGTGTCCTGAAAAACAGGACGTTGAGTCTTTTGCGGACGGAATTCTATCTATTGCCGAAGCGCAAAAACGGGTGGCGGAAATTTATCAAAAGGACGGCAGCTTCAAAATTGCCTGTCCGCCCTTGCAGGCCATTCTGACTATCATGGCCGAAGGGAATTGGAATGGCTTTGGACTCAGCGCACCCGAAGTTCGCACGATGTTCACCCGTGAGCATTTAGAAGCGAGCAAATGGTATGCCGCGAGGTTGGCAGCCAAGCAGCGAGTGGATCAAAAACTTTGGCAACGGCACGTCGAGTATTTGACGGAATACTGCAGTCGCCCAACGCATTCGGCTGTGACCAAACGATTGAATTTGCAGTCAAGACTAGAGCACGCAAAATCGCGACTTTTGCAATGCAATCGCCCCGAATATCGAGACACGCTCAAAGGGACACTAGGCGTCGATCCATCGCTCTAACGCCGCAGGCCGGTACGCTCCGCGACCGGCGGCCAGCGTAGTCCGACCAGCCCAAACGAAATCCTTCCAAACAACACCGGAACAGGTTTCTGCCGCTGAGAAGTGAGTGTACGCGACCGTCGAATGGA
>JAYTVM010000246.1:0-20366 GCA_043743995.1 Pirellula sp.
CCGTAAGGAGGATGATGCAGCCCGCGCATACGACAAAAAGTCACTTGAGATGAACGGTGAATTTGCATATTTGAATTTTCCAGAGGCGGGCCGAAAACAGTCCATGATGCCTTCATTCGGCTCTACACGGTTTGACCACGATTAAAGCATTACCTTGGTGCAAACAATGGAAAATGTAGCCAGTTCGCAAAGTGTCCTCTAGGGGCAGACTCTCCACAACTGCCTTCTGGCAAACCACTTACGACCAGCCCCTTGCAAGTAATAGGTGAGGATCGATGTAATCCATGTGACTAGCTAACTTTCTTTTCGATGGACATCTGAGATTGCCACTTGGGATCGTAATGTCGGCTCATCAGCAACTGAACGCGTTTGGCTTTCTCCACTTCGTCGTCGCACAAAATATGCATTCCTTGCACCAGAAGCTGCATGTTTTTAGAATCCTCTACGTCACCCGTGGCCCGTTCGATACGATCGAGAGTGGCTGCCAATTCGACGATTTTTGCTCGGGCGATCATAAACTCATCGGCAACAATTTGCTCGGCTGTTCGTTCCACTATTGTTAAATTGTTACTCATGGCTTGCGGTCTCGGCAACTTTTGGCTTTTCGTTAGAGAGCCACTTCGGGAACGCTCCGATAACAGGGATCTCATACATAAAATATTCGCTGCTGCCCCACCAAATGGCAATGGGGGGAGCGAGGATTCGTGCAAAACGCCACTAAAGTGGGATAGGCGACCGGCGGACAGAAATCTACCCGCCCCTGGTTCCAATTGGGAGTGCGAGGCGCGAGGCTCCTGCCGAGCTTGGCATTGGTTCGGCAGAAGCCTCTCCCTCCCGGTATAAACAATACTGCCGATTCCCTATCCCACCAATTTCTCGACGGATCCTAACCTGCCGAATCAATCTTAAAACGCCACTTGGAGAAAGAAGGTGTGCTACTATACTGGTACCGGCCAATCATCTGCTCGTCTCAATAGTAATATTTCATATGAGTGTACTTGTTTTTGGGCATCGCAATCCCGATACCGATGCCATTTGTTCTGCGATTGCGTATGCGGATCTATTGCAGCAGACTAGTCGCCCCGAAGCCATTGCCGCTTGCTGCGGCACTCCCAACAAGCGGACGGAGTATGTCCTTCGCCGTGCCAAGGTGCCGGCTCCCAGGATCGTAATGGATGTTCGACCGGAGGTGGAGGACGTTTGCCAACGCGATGTGAAAACCGCTAGATACGGCGATGTTTTCTTTGAAGTTTATAACCGGATGAAGGAACACGATCTTCGCGCCATTCCGATTGTTGACGGCACGAACAAGGTCGTTGGCGTCCTGTCGCTGCTCCAATTGATGGACTTGATCTTTCGAGACGATGGGGATCCTCTAAAAACGCGAACGGTGGCCACGAGCCTTCAGAAGATTTGCGAAATTCTAGGTGGCAGCTTTCAGCACTCGATTATCCCTGATCAACACGACGAACTGTTGGTGATGGTGGGGGCCATGAGTGCGGGCGGCTTTACCGAGCGGATGCAGAAGTTCCCTGCAGAAAAACTCATTGTCGTCAGCGGTGATCGGCCCACCATTCAATTGCCGGCTATCGAGCACGGAGTTCGGGCTCTGGTGGTCACCGGTGGCTACACGCTGTCGCCAGGTTTGGTTCAACTAGCTCAAGCGCGCAACGTGGCAGTGATTCAAAGTCCGTTTGACACAGCAACCACTACGATGCGAATCAAATCGGCGCAGTTCATTGACTCGGCCATCGATACCCAGTTTGTCTCACTCGCTGCAAAGAAGCCAGTCGACGAGGCGAGATTGATCGTGGAACAATCGAGTGAACCGATTTTTCCGGTCATCAACGACGCAGGAATTTTGGTAGGGGTCCTTTCGAAATCCGATTTGGTCAACCCTCCCAAGCCAAAACTCATTTTGGTGGACCACAACGAATTGAGCCAGGCGGTCAACGGAGCCGATGAAGCCGATATTCTCGAGGTGCTTGACCACCATAGGCTAGGTGGTGGACTCAAGTCGACGCAGCCTATCCGATTCATCAACGAGCCGGTCGGATCCACGTGCACCCTAGTCGCGAGGCAATTTCGTGCGGCTGGCTTGGTTCCACGCCCTGGAATTGCGCTGTGCATGGCATCGGGTATCATTTCGGACACGTTGTATTTGCGATCACCAACCACCACCGACGTGGATCGGGAAATTCTAAAATGGCTTGAAGCTCTATGTGAAGTCGACTTGGTTGCGTATGCAAAGGAGTTCTTCGAAATTGGATCCGCCCTTAGAACTTGCACACCGGCAGAGGTCTTAAGAGAGGACTGCAAGGAATTCACGGAGCATGGCCAACGGTTCTCGATTTCGCAAATCGAAGAGATTGGCTTTGATCTGTTTTGGGACCGCAAAGATGATTTGCGAGTTGCCCTAGAACAACTTGCGACAACGCAAAGATTGGACTTTTCGGCCCTGCTGATCACGGATGTTGTCAGCAACGGTTCGTTGCTGTTGCTCAGTCACGAATCGGATGAATGGGACGAGATCAATTACCCACAATTGGACCGCAAGCTTTATCAGCTCGACAATGTAGTTAGCCGAAAGAAGCAACTACTGCCATTGATCGCCCAATTGATTGAAACCGCCAAGAATCGGTAAAGCCTTCATGACTGGAATCACTAGGTTCATTGACGATTTGAATCAGGTACTTGGAGAGCCGATCGCGTGGGCGAGCAATCTTGTGTTCGGTCCCTGGACCATCGCATTGTTGTTTGCGGTGGGTCTTTTCCTGACGTTTCGACTGGGCTTTGTGCAGTTCGTCTTTTTCCGCGAGGCTATGCGTGCCTTTTTTGGAGTCGACGAGGCGAAAGCCAAGGGGGCTCTTTCCCCTTTTCAAACGTTTATGACCTCGCTGGGTGCGACCATCGGAACGGGCAACATTGCAGGGGTTGCCACCGCCATTGTCTCAGGCGGTCCAGGCGCACTGTTTTGGATTTGGGCATGGGGTCTGATAGCCATGGCGGTGAAGTTTACCGAGGCCGTTCTAGGAGTCTATTACCGTCGGACGGGTGAGGGGCGGTTGCTGGCTGGCCCCATGATCTACCTTGCCGACGGGCTAAAGGCGCCGATGCTTGGCTGGACGTACGCGCTCGTGGCTGGAGTAGCCGCTTTTACAACCACGCCCTTCACCCAGCCAAACTCGATTGCCGAAGTGATGAACTCGCAGTGGAATGTGCCTAAGTTCGCAACTGGAATCGGCCTCGCGATTCTCGCCTTGCTCACCATCGTAGGTGGCGTCAAGTCCATTGGTCGTGCCCTTGAAAAACTTTCTCCACTCAAAGTTCTGCTGTACTTTACAGGTGGCACGTACGTTTTGTTGTCCCACGTTAGCGAGATCCCGGCCGTTCTTTCCATGGTGGTGCGAGGTGCTTTTTATCCGGACGCGGCTCTGGGCGGCACTATGGGAGTGGGAGTCATGCTTGCGATGCGGTACGGAATGGCGCGTGGAATTTATGCGAACGAAGCGGGATACGGGACCGCAGCCGTCGTCTACGGGGCAGCCCGAAGCAAGGACCCGTTCCACCAGGGACTCAACGCGATCATGGACGTCTTCATCGTTTCGTTCGTGACGAGCACTATTAGCGCGCTCTCGATTTTGGTAACTGGGGTGTGGAAGGTCGGCCAAGGGGAGCAGCAGCTCACCGGTGCGGCTGCCGTGGCTAGCGCCTTCGAGTCGGCGATGCCAGGCTTCGGTGGCTCGGTAGTGACCGTGTGCGTCTTTCTGTTTGGTTTCACTGCACTTACCGGCTGGTCGTACTACGGCGAACAGTCACTTGAATTCATCTTCGGTCCGAAGGTCATCATGCCTTATCGATGGATCTACTGCGGGCTAGTGGTCCTCGGGGCCACGAGCAAGGTGGAACTGGTCTGGAACTGGGGGGACCTGATGAACAGCTTGCAGATCTTTCCTAATCTTATCGGCATTGTCGGTCTGTCGGGCGTGGCGGCAATGATCGTTCGTGACCGGAAGCGGAGCGTTGGTGATCCTGTCCAGGACACGCCCTGACCCCCTGACCCGGCATCGGTGTCGCGGAGCGGCACCGCCACAACAATAGTTTGTTCCGAACAACCATAAAGTTAGACAACATCGCGAGCCCATCCGTTCGGGGCTTGTCCCCGACGGATGCGTTTTGGCGTACTAAAATTGGGCGTCCCAAGCCCAAGCCCAAGCCCAGACTCTGACTCGCAACTCAATGCATACTGGCGATCTCACAGTAATGTCGCAAAAACGCCTAAAAGTGAGTACGATTAGGGTGATGCCGCAAGCGTCGAGACTATAGCCGTCCGTAAGAAAAGAGAATTTTGAATTAACATGCTTAACCGATTTCGCAGTCTTCTAACCGTTGTCGCTTTCCTTTCGTTTTCGTCCGAGGGATTGCTCAGAGCACAACTGACGTTCAAGGAACTACCGGGTTACGATAAGGTTCGCGAGATTTCCTCGCTTCGGACGGAGTTGAGTGGTGGCGGAAAAGTCGAGCAAATTCGTTGGTCCGATGACGGCAGTTCAGCACAGTACACCGTTGCAGGCAAACGCAAATCGATCGACCTCAAGAGTTTTGTTATCTCAGATGATTCCACGCCGGTAACGCCCGAAGCAACCGAGGGCAGGCGCGGACAACGAAGGAATGGACAACCACCTGTCGGTCGAGCTCAACAACGGTCCGTTGCAACATCGCCTGATGGCAAATGGAAAGCGGTCTACAGCGACTTCAATATCTCGCTTGAGCCAACCGCGTCCGACACGGAAAAAATTCGCGTTACGAAGGATGGTATCGATCGATTGCGATTCGGGACCGGGTGTTGGGTGTACGGAGAGGAACTCAAACAAAGCGATGCCATGTGGTGGTCGCCCGATAGCTCGAAACTCGCATACTATGAAGTCGACGAGCGAGAAATGGTGGACTATCACTTAACCTTAGATAACACAGCCAACTACACCAAGCTTCAGTCCGTACGCTATCCCAAAGCAGGCGATCCCAATCCAAAGGTCTCGATTTGGATTTATGATCTTGCCAGCAAAAGTGCTAAGAAGGTTGCCATTGATGGAGAGCCGACACAGTACTTGTATTCGGTTCGATTCTCACCCGAAGGTAGCGAATTACTCCTCAACCGCACGAATCGACGTCAGGACGTCTTGAACTTGCTCGCAATCGATAGCGGCACTCTGCATGTGCGTACGGTGGTGACCGAACGGCAATCGACTTGGCAGGACAACAGTCCGTCCCTTCAGTTTCTCGAGGACAGCAAGCGATTTGTATGGGAATCCGAAGCCAACGGATGGAAGCATTTTCAACTGCGCCACATCGACGGTCGCTTGCTCAATCCACTTTCGCAAGTCGGCGACTACGCCTGCAATACTATCCAAAAGATCGACGAAAAAGCCGGGTTTGTTTACTTCACTGCGTTCAGCGACGCAATTCCATACAACTCGCAACTTCACCGCGTAAAGCTCGACGGGACGCATCCAGTTCGGCTGACGTCCTCGCCACTGAATCACACTTCGTTTGATATTTCCCCGGACCATCGATTTGTCATTGCAACTCGTGAGCAACTTGAAACACCGCCGTGCACCGTTGTGTACGATGAAAATGGGAAAGAAGTGGCTGTTCTTGTCACGGGTGATCGGGCGGATGCAGACAAGGCTCATCTACCGTTGCCGGAGATGTTTTCTTTCCTGTCGGACGATGGGAAGACAACGATCTATGGCACGTTACATAAGCCCTCCAACTTCGACGCGTCGCGTAAATACCCACTCTTGGTCGATGTCTATGGCGGGCCAGAGAGTGTGGGTATCTCAACGCGATACTCGGCTGCGAACCCCAATTGCGAGTTGGGATATGTCATAGCCAAGATTGGCAATCGCGGCACGGTCGGTAGAGGAAAGGCATTTGAAAGTGCTACCTATCTCAAGCTGGGCGGCCCGGACTTGGACGATCAAGCGGCGGGAGTAAAATTCCTTCGGCAGCGCCCTTATGTAGACGGTGAGCGAGTCGGGATTTACGGTCATTCGTATGGCGGATACATGTCAGCTCTGGCGCTGCTCCGTTACCCAGATGTCTTTCACGTGGCCGTTTCGGGTGCACCTGTGACCGACTGGCGAAACTACGACACGATTTACACGGAGCGCTACATGCAAACCCCGGCAGAGAATGCAGAGGGCTACGACGCCGGTTCATGCAACAAGATAGCTGACAGACTGAAAGGAAAACTGCTGCTGGTGCATGGGCTCATCGATGACAATGTGCATCCCGCCAATACTTGGCAACTTTCCAAAGCGCTCAACGATGCGGACAAGCGATTTCAGATGATGATCTATCCCGAGTTTCAACACGGTGTGGGGAGCACTTACAGTTCGTTGCGTTGGGAGTTTTTCCACCAGTATTTGAAGCCGTGATAGGTAAGCGCCTACACATACGTTTCTTCGTTTAACCGCGTGCCCATCGGGCCGCGAGCACTGTAAAACGCGGGGCGATGCCCACGCGGTTAAACGAAATAGCATCAGGATATTTCTGCTAAGGTGCTTATATCCTAAATACTGGCCTGTCCGCCTCCGATGGGCTGCCCAGGCTAAGAATTGTCGTTGGATCGGAGGTCGACTTTATTGTAAGCTTCTTTCAGGGACAGTGGTATTTCGAGACTTGCCAACTGCAGAACAGCATCGATCCCAACGACTTCGCGCAACAGCCATAGACCTTCCGGCGTTCGCGTATGCTGCTCCACACGAGCTTCATCTTGCCAGAAGACCAGATACTCTTTCAGCGAAGGAATTTGTCGATAGTGCCCGAACTTGCCGCCGCGATCGAAGTCTGCGGTCGATGGCGACAAAACCTCGATAACTAAAATCGGATTAGAGATCACATCGTCCGAGAAACCTTCGATTGGTGGGCATGCGACGGATACGTCAGGATAAGCTTGGTATCCGGTCGCTTCGACGTGAATACGCATATCGCTACCATGTGTTTGGCAATCGCTATCCTCCAAGTGGTTCCCGATAACTCGAGCGATGTTTGACCCAATCAAACTATGACGGCGTGTTCCCCCCGCCTGCGAAAACACTTCGCCAGCGTAGTATTCGTGCTTCTCCGTTTGCTCTCTTTCCCAAAGAGCATACTCGGAGGCCGTCATTTTCATGTCAAGTTTTGGTATGGAGCTCATTTTTCGGGTCCGGCAATATCGCATCCAATAACGGCCGCATTGGTCTCACGCCGCGTTTGATGACACACGTATTCTAGCTCGCCCGCGAACTTGTTGCCAACGCTCAAAAACGGACTTGCAGCCCGCCGTTCATGGGCACGGAACGCTTGTCGATACATACGGTAACATTCGGATTTCATCACGACCTGACGTCTATGAATTTTAACGATCGTTTGCGAAACGGGACAGGCAGCTACGAAAGATGGTTTCCATCTCCCTCGCCAGTAGTTCGCTATTGCATACCGGACTTGCTCGAAGACGTTCTCGCATCGTATTCCTTAAAGTTGCTAGATGCGACCAAGCCGATTTGTTAGTCGCCCAAATTACCGCTTGCTCAACATATCTTCTCGTATCCATTGCAACAAATTCCGAAAGATGACATTCGTATAAAAGTGACTGGCTGGTCCTCGCAGCCCAACGATCCCCCTGTTTGGTTAACACGGGTACTCCTTGCCAGATCGCTTCCATCGTAGTCGTTCCGCCGTTGTATGGAAAAGAATCCAGGGCCAAGTCGATTTGGTCGTAATACCTAAGAAACAAATCGTGTTCGACTGGAGGTAAAAATCGCAACCGATCGGACGCGACACCACGCGATTTGAATTGTTCCAGGACATAGGAGCGATTGTGGGGTGACTTCAAAGTTGAGTTGGCCAATAGTAACTGGGACTCGGGACTCCGTTTCAAAATCTCCGACCAAGCATCGAGTACGGGGGGCGTAATCTTGTACTGCGATACGAGGCTTCCAAAGGTAAAGCGACCTGTCTCGAGGCAGGGTACTGAGGCGACATCGGGTACAGGATAGTCCACTTGGAAGGTAAGATAGCTGCACGGCAAACGTAGGACTGTTTCCACGTAATGCTGCTCTTCTTCGGGTAATACAACATGTTTGTCACCCACGATATAGTCGTACCCAGGAAATCCTGATGTTGCAAACATATTGAACCACGCGATCGTAATAGGAGCCACCTTTTGAAGAAAGAAGCTCATGCGACGCTGATGGCTATATGCCGATAGGTCCACAAGAATGTCTATTTCACGCTCTTCCACATGTGTGGCGAGCTGCTGGTCATTTAGAGCACTCACGTCGGTTAACGTATCGCTTGCAACGGATTGATATCCAGGAAACCGTGATTCGAACGCTTTGTCGCTCAGCAAATCGATTCGAAACGCTCCTCGATCGTGTCGATTAATTAACCCCCAGACGGGTTTCATGTAGTTCCGTCCACCGAAATGTGCAGACAAGTAGGCAATATGAATCGGCCTTTTGCTTTCCCTATGGCTGGATACGATTTTGCGAATCCCGCTTGGGGAAGTTGATTTTACCGCAGCAAGTCGAGTCGCCCAATCGCGACGTGCCGCAATCATGTCAGCATTCGTTGACATCGGCGCGTTCGGCACGAGGTTCGCAATTCCTTGCCAGGGATCAAGCTGATCGGTAAGCCCGACGGCTCGCCGAAGGGATTCCAGCGCGCGATCTACGTCCCCTAGTGTAAACAGTGCCGTCGCTAGGTTATGGTGCGTAGCAGGGTTGGTGGCATCCAGTTCAAGTGCTCGGTCAAAAGCTCCGATTGCCTGCGCGAACTCGCAAACCTCCAATAATAGATTTCCAGTCTTGTTCCAAATGGATGCCGTAGCTCCTCCGGAACCAATGATTGCGTCGTAAGCACGCAGCGCATCGATATTCCTACCCTCCTCCGCAGCCTTATCACCGGACTCTTCAAGCGATCTGAGGGCTCCGGTCGAGTTATTTGGAGTAGGATTATCGAACGACATTTGGTCTCCAAATAACCGGTGCGCACCATGGTTGGTTTTTGTGGTTGGTTTTTGTGGCTGAGCGAGGCCCTCGCTCAGTTGTTCAATCTACCGAGAAAGGGACTCGCTCGTCTACAAGTGTCGCCTTTACCAGATGCGGCCGAAAAAAGTCAAAGTAGTAGGCACATTCCATGTGCCGTCCACCTAGAATCGCAATAAATGCGGACGAGCGGACAGCACGGCGGAGCGTGCCTGCTACTATTGTCGGTTGTGCCTTACGAGTTGCTAGCGGCGGTGAGGGTGTTTTTTAGCAGCATCGCGATGGTCAATGGGCCGATGCCACCTGGCACCGGCGTGATGGCACCGGCAATTTGCGAAACGGATTCAAAATCCACGTCACCCACGATCTTGTCGTCCAGTCGGTTGATACCAACATCGATGACCACCGCTCCTGGCTTGACCATATCCGCAGTGATAAAGTTCGGCTTGCCAATGGCAACCACCAGAATGTCAGCCCGCCGTGTTATCTTTGCTAAATCTGCGGATTGGCTGTGGCAACATGTCACAGTGGAATTGGCGTTGGTTGGACCGAGTGGACCAGACTTCTGAAGGAACATCGACACCAGCGGTTTGCCTACGATGTCGCTTCGGCCGACGACCACCACTTCTTTGCCTACGGTCTCGATTTCACAGCGGCCAAGCAATTGCAGTACGCCGTGCGGAGTGCACGGCAAATAACGGGGGCGGCCTTGAGAAATGAGCCCTACGTTTTCAGGTGCAAAGGCGTCTACATCTTTCGCGGGAAGAACGGCGTCAAGCACCTCGCGTTCCTGGATTTGCTTGGGCAAAGGCAACTGCACCAAAATCCCATGAATTTTCAGATCGCTGTTTAGTTGTGCAAGCAACGCCAGGAGTTCGCTGGTCGTCGTACTGCTCGGCATTCGAAATAGTCGACTTTGGATCCCAGCTTTTTCACAAGCGATTTCCTTGTTTCGAACGTAGACATGGCTGGCTGGGTCGTCACCAACGAGAATGGCTGCCAAACAAGGCTGAATGCCACGTTTTTCCATCAATGCTGCTACTTCCGTCGCGATTTCTTTTCGAATTTGAAGAGCGATGTGTTTGCCATCTAAAATGCGTGCGGTCATTAGAATTGTTACTGGAAAGAGTTAGTGATTTTTGGCTGCCGGCATGATGCATTTCGGGATATCGGCAAAATCCTCATTTGTTATATTGTTTGCCTGGGTGGTTCGTCGAGTCACCTAGTCGTCATTCGCCACCATTCAAGCTAACACGTTAGAAAACATTTCCTAAATGGCCGACAACGAAAATCCTGCCGAAGAAAAGCTTAGTCCTGTCGAAGGGATGAAGATTGCCAGCAACTATCTCCGCGGAACGATTGGAGCGGAACTGGCCACTACGACAGACCATTTCGGTAAAGATGATATCCAACTCTTGAAGTTTCATGGAACGTACCAACAAGACGATCGAGAGGCCAGAGGGGCCGCAACAGAAAGCGGTAAATCAGAAAAGGCCTATAGCTTCATGGTGCGAAGCCGAATTCCAGCCGGCATCATGACAAGTCCCCAGTTGATCGCGCACCTGGATTTGTGCGATGAAATTGGCAATACAACGCTCAAGGTGACCACACGCCAAGGCCTACAACTGCACGGTATTCTCAAGTCCGATTTGCGCCAGTGCATTCGTCGCATCAACGATTCTCAGCTCAGTACTTTGTCGGCTTGCGGGGACGTCAACCGAAACGTGATGGCATGTCCTGCTCCGTACAAGGACAACGTGCGGCCGGTGATTCAAAAGCTCGCCTACGATTTCGCGATGCACCTAGCTCCGAGCACCAAGGCGTACTACGAGCTATGGCTCAAAGATCTTGAATCGGGCGAAGAAACGCTTGAGGGGGGCAGCGATGAGGTTTACGAGCCGATCTATGGCAAAACCTACTTGCCACGTAAATTCAAGACTGCGATCGCATTGCCCGACGATAACTGCGTAGACGTTTACACCAATTGCTTGGGCTACATTGCTGTGATCCGAGATGGCCAAATCATTGGCTACAACGTGGTGGTTGGCGGCGGCTTGGGCATTACCCCTAGCGCCAAGAAAACGTTTCCTCGCCTTGCAACCCGCATGGCTTTTGTCACCTCCGAACAGGCCCTTGCTGTCGGTGAAGCGGTGGTCAAAGTGCAACGCGACTTTGGCAATCGTGGGGATCGAAAGCGCGCTCGGCTCAAGTACTTGATACATGACGAAGGGATCGATTGGTTCCGTACCAAAGTTGAGGAATACTACGGTAGCAAACTAGACGACTGCACCCACGATGACGTGCGAGAGCACAATGATCACATGGGTTGGGACGCGCAAGGAGATGGAAAGTGGTTCTACGGGTTCAACGTCGAGAACGGCCGTTTGTACGACAACGAAGATCGTGCTTGGAAGGCAGCCCTGCGCGACATTTGCCAAGAACTGAATCCTGAGATTCGACTCACTGCGCACCAAAGCATCTTGTTTTGCGACATTGAGGAAAAGGACAAGAGCAAACTCGAGGGGCTTATCAAGAAGCGTGGTTTGCCACTCACCGAAGAAATATCCAACGTGCGAAGGTGGTCAATTGCTTGCGTGGCTATGCCAACATGTGGACTGGCCATTACGGAGAGCGAACGCGCATTGCCCGGCTTGATTGACGATCTGGAAACAGTTCTGGCGGATATGGAGCTGGACAAAGAGTTATTTACGCTCCGCATGACGGGTTGCCCAAATGGTTGCGCTCGACCTTATAACGCCGATATCGGTTTGGTTGGTAAGGCCAAGGGGAAATACACGATGTACGTCGGCGGCACACGCCTCGGCACGCGTCTTGCATTCATTTTCAAAGATCTCGTTCCATTCGAAAGTATTGTTTCGACGCTTAAGCCACTGTTTCTGGCGTTCAAAGCGGACCGACTGGATGGCGAAACGTTCGGCGATTTCTGCACTCGGGTTGGGAACGAACAGCTCAACAAATGGCACGATGAGGCAAAGCTGCCCGTCTAACGAGCTGGATTGCGGGCCAAAGGCCCAATCATTTACCTAGCCCAGGCCAACGGCCTGGGTGACACGCAAACACGAGACTAGTAAGGGCTGAAGGCCCGGCGATTTGACAGACGGACGGGCCTTCAGCCCTAATGGAATTGCGTTTTGCCCATTCCCAGGCCGTTTGCCTGGGCTAGGCAAGCTACCGGGCCTTCGGCCCTAAACGTCGCTCGCCTTGTAGGTAGACTCAGTTACTGAGCTGCACTAGCGGAGCCACGAGGCGAAGCCCCGATACGAACATGGAAAGGCAAGGGCCTAGCTGCGCAAAGAAAGCCCTCGGTAAACAAACGTTCCTTAAGTACTCTGAATTCGGTGAAACTGTCCGGGTAGACCCAAACCGTTACCGTCGTGTGCTGTGCAGTACAGGAAGAAAGCTCTAATCTCAGACGCCCACCTGTTCCCAACGTTTCGGCAACACTCTCTCGCATTACTTCACCGGTCGGTTCCAATTCAAACTTCTCCAACTCGATCGTTCGGGCTAGTCGAGTCGATGTCCCGTTCGACATCACACCGCTCTGACTCTTCAATCCATACGTCATTAAGAAGCCGTCGATCGGCCCCAGTTGATTGACAAAGCGATCCTTTTGAGAATTGCGCTCTGCCGAGCGTCTGGCTTCACTTTTAAGGGATTCAATCAGTCGCTCCCACGGAATCACTGCGGCTGCGCCGCCACGCATCATGACATGCAACTCGCGGCCAAATACCGTCTTGGCCATCGGGGTCGGTAGATGCTGCAGAACCGCCGTAGATTGTTCTGTGGAATGAACATCCCCCTGTTGCTTAAGCAGATTGGCAAGTTGTTGTTCCAACTCGCTCATCTCTTGTTCTGTCTCGATTCGCTCCCGAACCGATTCATCAATGTTTTGCAACTCCTCGTCGACCATCCGCTCGGCAATAGTCACGCGGTCCATGATCGCCATCCGCTCGGAATCGCGATACACCACTTCAAGATCATAACTGCGAAGCTCTTCGTTCTGCCTTTGTAGATCTTGATCCAAACTTTTGGTCTTCGCGACGGGTGATTCGAGTTGATCGACCCTTGCCTTGAGCTCTTGCTCTACGGCAACCTTGGCCGTTGCGTAACTTCGCGATCCGACGATTACCACTAGGATAATCAGGATACCGACCAGGTTTGCAATGGTATCCAGGAAGGCGTCTTCGCCGATGGCTGATTCTTCGTTTCGACGCTTACTCATCTTTTCGGAATCCTAGCGACGGTTGGGTAGCGTTAAAGGTACAACTTTGATTTCAACGCCGCTGCCCTCCAGCAGTCGTTCCAATCGAGCAACGCTTTGCTGAGCATCGCTGGCGGCCTCGATGGTCAGCGTTGGCGACCAATATCCGCCTGGCAACGAAAGGCCCCACGAGTCGACACGTTTGCGCATGGCAACTGCCAATTGATCGCCCGCTCGTTGTGGCCCTTCTTCCATCGTGACATTGACCTCAAAGCTCTTTGGATCGGCGTCCGAACGCAAGAGCCACCGGTCCTTCAATGCAACGATGTTGATTGGGCGCGAGACCGGAGTCGCTTTGCCCTCTGCTCGGGAAGCGGCCCAACCATGACCGGCACTCACCGAAATTGGCTTCAAGTCTCCCTCAGCTCGGACGTGCTTGGCCTTAGGGGGTTGATTGTCGGGCTTTTGGTTCATGGAAACCGAAACGTTGGGAGCAGCGGACGGATCGGTTGGGCTCTGAGCTGGGCTTCCAGAAGCCGATAGGCTGCTAGCTCCGCCACCCGTGGCTGACCCCGATGAGAAAGCATTTGCACCAGGCGGTGCGGGAGCATTACTTCCGGCCAGCCCGTCCTTAGCACTAGTGTTACTGCTTCCAGAAGGAGAAGCACCGCCATTGGATCCGCTGGTTCCATTTTGAGTGCCACTGTTATTGTTTTGAGTGCCACTGTTACTATTCTGGGAGCCATCATTAGAGCCCGATGTTCCTGCTGTTCCGCTAGCACTATAGGCGATTTCCGAACCGGAATCTGCACGGAATTGGCCATTGCTGCTCCCATTGTTACTCCCATTGTTACTCATGGTTGCATTCGGTTTGAAACCGTTGGCGGAACCCTGTTGCATGACTGGTGACGAGTTGGTTTGTCCATTCGCGACCCCATACTGTCCCGAGAGGTCTGCTCCGCCCAAACTCAGCAAGTTCTGATTAGGTGCTTGTTTTGGATTGCCAGGAATCGTCGCGTTGCCGGCTGCGCCTAACGACTGTGACTCCAAGCCATTCTTTTGGATAGCGCTCGCAACCTGAGAATTGGCCATACCCTGAACAAGTTTCCATTCTTGTTGCGTCGAATCGCCGGCGGATAGCCCCGAGCCGGTTTCTGTATTCGACCCGATGTTGGTGGCTGTACCTTTTGTGTTGCCCCCACCGGATGGCTGCGTGCCTCTGGATGCGTCGATGACATCCCAACTGTCGTCCATGTCCTGAGGAACGACTCGGCGAGGCATGGATGCAATGAGAGCTTGTTGGCGCCGCTTGGCCATTTCGACCGTGCTGGTCAATTGTTCTTTAAGACCGGCTGGACTGGGAGGAAATTTCAACGCCATGTCTTTGTCCACCAACTCGTAGCCAAATTGGTCATCCCATCCACTCATCGCTTCGCGAGCCAAAGCATAGGTTTGGATTCCATCGGGACGGACGATCAACAAGGGATAAGGGGGTTGAGTTATGCCGAAGGAAGCATCCTTTTGTTGGTAGGTGAGTCGCAGTACGCGCAGAGCGGCATCGAGCGGATTGCCAGGCCCAAATGGCGGTTTTAGATCGTTCAAGGAAATGAGTAGCCCTTCCGGTTGGATGACGACACCCTCCTTAGTGCACTCCAAGTAGACTGGGCGACGCGAGGTGCCATTAGGACCGACATAAGGGATAACGGCAAAGGCCGGTTTGCGTTTCTTTTGTTTCTCGATTTCATCGATCAGCTCTTTTTTCTTTCGATCGATTTCCTTCCGCAACTCGGAAACGGCTTCCTTCTTTTCCGAGCTCTCTATTTCGGTTTTAGAAGTTTCGGACTGGATTCGCTCGAATTTGCTCGCGAGTTGCTCGAGCGACTTGGTCAAGCGGGCGATATGGTCTTCGATATCGGCTAAGTCTCTGCGCCGTCGTTCGACCTTTCTTTTCAAATCCTCTCGCTGAGCCTCAAGTTCTTCCGACACGACTTGCATGATATCGGAAGTGTCTTTGATATCAGTCATCGTATCTTCGGCCTCGCGTTTGGCCGAAGCGTGCGAATTCGCGACCGTCAGTACAAGGATGAGCACAAGAGCTCCAATGGTGCACAGCAACACGGCAAGGAATGGAAACAATGCAGGCGCCGTACTATCTCCACGTCGTTTGCTACGACTCATCCTGCACGCCTCTTCAGCGGCAATGTTGCTGGAATCTCAGATTCTGCACTGTCTTCGACTGTATCCTTATCTATCGATTCTGCGGATCGACGCCGGACTGGCTGTCGACCCAGGTAACCATAGCGTTCCATTTGAGTACCAAGCACCGCGACCGCTTCGGTCAAACAGATCGCCGCATCGTGAAAACGGTCAACATCCGTTAATCGTTCCAAGGTGGCTTGAAGTGGCTTTTCCATCGAACGGACCGCTTCGTGCTTTTCGATAAGCATATTTAGCAATTCGGTCTGCGCAGTCATGTCACGTTGCTGCTGATGCAAGGCTCTAGCCTGCTTCGAAAGAGTTGTCTGCCACTGCTGCCAACGCGCATCGATCAGTATAACTCCCTCAGACTGTGCTCTTGCTAAATGTTCTGTATGGACATGAAGCGATTCATGGTGTTTGGCCAATGCGGATTCAATGGCACCAGCCATTGCCGTCTGAATCGTCTCTGAGGAACTCGAAGTCAGGTTTTGCCAATGACTATGCGCAGTCGAAATCGTATGTTGCCAAAGTTCGCTTTGCTTTTGAACAATCTGCTGAACCGATTGCAAAAGCTCTTGGGTTACGTGGTGAAGAGCTGACTCGACGTTGCTCGTGTCGTTACGCTTTTCTTGCTCGGTCAAGCAGAGTTGCATCGTCTCGGAAACGCGGTCGTCGATGGTAGAGAGAAGCCCCAGCTCCGAACGATTGACTCCAAATTGGACGAACATTGCAACCATGGTTAACACCAGGCCGATCGCGGTCGTATCGAACGCGACATACAAACCAGCTGTGAGGCTATTCATGGCGTCTTGCGAACCGCTGGCTAACGCTTGAGCATCCATTTGTCCGAGCGTATCGGAAATACCCAAAACGGTACCTAGGAATCCAAGCATGGGCATAGCCCAAGTGACAATGCGAATGAGACCGTAGCTGTCATGCTGCTGATCCGCGTCACGGTCAGCCAGTTCGTGGACGTCTTGATCGAGATGCTTTGTGTTTTTGCGTTTTAATTGACGTTGCAGAATGGCCGTGACTCGCTGACCAAGCCAACTTTCGCAAACGGCGGTGGGTTGCGATCGCCACAGCGTATCGAACCAGAGTGCCTTTTGTTCGCCCGATGCATTATTGGGCGTATCGGGTTGCGTCAACGAAATATCTTCGAGAGCCAGAGCTCCCTGGCGACTCACCTTGTGTTGCGTTTCGGCGTTAAACCATTTGGTCGCAAGGGCTACGATTGCGACAAAGAACAGTCCCGAGGTCGCGATGGCGACCGGGTGGCAGAGGCAATAGCGACGAAGTAGTGCGTAGTCCAACGGACCGGCGAAGATTGCGCTGTAGAACAGGATGCAGGCTCCTGTCCCAATAACAACCGATGGTCCAATGGATATTTGGAAACACGGCTTGATTGGATTTCTTTTTCGAAACAGCACGGCAGTCCATTGCCTCCATTGGCGTAATCTACATTTGCTATCAAATGAATCAAACTTTGAGATCGACAGAGTACTTTTAACGAGCCAGGGTTCGGGTTTCAAGTTAACTTGGAGTATCTATCGGTTCGGCAGACTGGTGCGAGCAGCCTTAGCAAAACAGATAAAGTTTGCCGACTAGGCTGGCTTTTTGTTTTCTTCCGAATTTCCGACGGAAGGAAACAGCAACGGACGATACGAGGTTCTCTGGATTATTGTGGCCTTTCCCACCGCGAAAGTGCGTGTGGCCGAGCGAGGCCCTCGCTCGAAGGGTTACAACCAAAGCTGAGCGATGGCCTCGCTCAGCCATAAAGCCCGTTTGCGAATTCACAGCGACTAGTGGCGACGAAAATACCCCAGGAGGGTTTGGCAAGCTTGAGGCGGTCGGAGGATTGTGCGATTTCTGACCGCCTCAAGCTGTTATTTTATTGTAAAACGATTGTTCCAACCGTTTTCATACGCAATTTGGGTAGTCGCTCAACTTCGGCCATGTCGACATCATCACCCTGCCTGACGAAGCATCAGTCACTGGAAAAGTCGCGATCGGGATAGCGTTAGGGGTGGACTTGGAGCCGGGAATGAGTACAATTTAGCCGCGGGATGGAGCAGCCCGGTAGCTCGCGAGGCTCATAACCTCGAGGTCGTCAGTTCAAATCTGGCTCCCGCAACTTGAATGGGTGGTAGCGAACGAAATTCTACCCACGTGTAAACGAAAAGGCTGGTGTTTTCATGACACCAGCCTTTTTTCGTTTTCCTACCAGTCTTTTCGTTGTTCGACGCTTTTCGGCCTACCTAAGGCGACTCTCTTTCTGTCTCTCTCGCACATTACCCGGAGGTCGTCCAAAAAACCGATCTTGACCTGAAATCGACCGTTTTAGGCAAAAAGTCTCTCGACTCTCTCTTCCGCGGACCCTGGGGTTATGAGCTTTTGCCATAACATGGCGGGAGAGACGTGCCTGCCGGATGATTTTTCGTCGGTATTGGTCGAAATCACCGTCATAAACGAAATTCGCTCATAACCCAGAGACACGCCGTTCAAATCCGTCTCGAAGTAGATGCTCAGCGTAACGAACAGAATTACGGTCACATTCGGAGGGAGTGATTTAATGAACGGAATGGCGACTTTGTTTGGTTAGGGAGACAGAATGAAGCAAAAGCCGGACGAACAAGGATGATCGAATGATGGACCGTTGCTGTGGATAGTCCGATCCAGCGGGCGTAGTCAAATCGGCGGGTTCACATTTCCACATTGAGTAAAACCAAGTTGTGGAAGTCGCTGGATCCTGACTTCGGCCAGCATACGCAGGGATTAAGTCAATGAACCCAGCAAGCTTTTTTCGTTAGTCCATCCGACCAAAGAACAACAACCATAATCGGTCCCGCGTTCGTCATCACCGAGATCATGATCATAGTCCAAGCTAATCTCAATGACGTCGCCCGACTTCGAAAGCTCAATTGGTTCGTCTGGCCAGTAAACGCGTACTTAACCATCGGGCGTGCTCCGGTCGTCATCGAGATACACCTTCATCTAGTCTCTAACCCAATAAAAGTTTTCTTCGCGTAGGGTCGACACACGTGACTATCCTCTCCAATCCTCGACTCACGTGTTGAACGCGTCTTGCCGACTAAATCTTAAGATTCTGCCGCATTTTCCAAGCCACAACTTTGTGTATGACCAAACGTGTCAAACGAATACTTCACCATGGGCGAATGCGGGGACGTTAACGATTGCGACGACCGCGAGGAATTAACTGACGTTGCCACGTCTTATCATTTCTGCAATTAACTGCAATGGCAGTGCGTAGCGAGTTGGTGCAGTTAGGCCTTGACTAAGGTTGCGGGGCTGATGTAGTTTGTTGATTGCTAGCAAATGCGGTGCGGGCGATTCCGATCATCGTTTCCAAAGGACTTGGGGAAGCAAATGCCAAATGTTATTGTTCTACTAAGCGGCGGTGCAGATTCAGCAACCACGCTGGCGATCACTCGGTCTCAGGGATTCTGCGTTTCGACATTGTCGTTCGCCTATGGGCAGCGGCATCGTTCGGAACTTGTGGCGGCAAAACAAATCGCGAGCACTGCGGGTATCGTCGATCATGTCGTCATCGAGATCGACTTGCGGGTGTTCGGCAGTTCCGCACTGACAGACGAATTCGACGTACCGAAAAACCGTTCGCTCGATGAAATGAATGCTGCAATTCCGCTTACTTATGTACCAGCTCGAAACACGATTTTTCTGTCATACGCTATGGCTCTGGCGGAAGTGCGGCAAGCGAGCGACATCTTCATTGGCGTAAACGCACTCGACTATAGCGGCTATCCCGATTGCCGCCCTGAGTACATCGCTGCCTTCCAAGCGATGGCCCGCTTGGCGACTGCACGGTCGGTTGATGGAGTTCACACCGTCAACATTCATGCCCCGCTGATCGAGAAAACCAAAGCCGAGATCATTCGCATCGGCACGGAACTCGGCGTTGACTTCGGTTCAACGATTAGCTGCTACGAAGCGACAGCGGAGGGCTTGGCATGCGGTTGTTGCGATGCGTGCATCCTTCGTCGGCAAGGTTTCGAACTGAACGAATTGCCTGATCCAACGCGCTACGTTGAATCGGAGATGGCGGGCACATGAGTTACGCGATCAAAGAAATTTACTTCACGCTGCAAGGTGAAGGAGCACATTCAGGTCGGCCTGCAGTGTTCCTACGGTTTACCGGATGCAATCTGTGGACAGGGCGAGAGGAGGATCGGCACAAAGCGGTTTGCCAGTTCTGTGACACGAACTTTATTGGCACCGATGGGCCTCGTGGTGGCGTCTACGCGACCGCAAGAGAAATTGCAGAAGCGGTCGACGGGTGCTGGCCTAAGAACGATGACGGCGTTTGGGTTGGTAATAAGTTAGTTGTCTGCACAGGCGGCGAACCACTGTTGCAACTCGACACGGCAATTATCGAGACGTTGCACGATCTGGATTTTACAGTCGCGATCGAAACGAATGGGACGAAGGTGCCTCCAGACGGAGTTGACTGGGTATGCGTCAGCCCAAAGGCAAACGCCCCTCTCGTGTTGATGCAGGGTAACGAACTGAAGTTGATATATCCACAAGTCGGCGCTGATCCATCTCGATTCACATCGCTCGAATTCGATCGCTTTTTCCTGCAGCCGATGGATGGGCCTTCGCAATCCGAAAACACTCAGTTGGCGGCACAGTATTGTTTGGAGCATCCGCAATGGGAGTTGAGTTTGCAAACCCACAAATTGATCGGATTGCCGTAATGGGGGAGCTAGCTTGATGGACCTTTACAAAGAATTTCGATTCGAAGCAGCTCACCGCTTGCCGTATGTTCCCGAAGGGCATCAGTGCGGTCGACTGCACGGGCACTCGTTTCGCGTCGAGCTTCATGTATCTGGTCCTCTCGACGAACGGTTGGGATGGGTCATTGACTTTGCCGA
>JAYTVM010000247.1:0-5361 GCA_043743995.1 Pirellula sp.
GGTTTTGGGGAAAGTGGCCAAGTTGCCACAAGCAAAAACTACCCCGCAAATCAAGCCCGCGCCGCCGAAATCTGACCCCGGTCATGATGGGCGCTTACAATCGAACGACAAAGGGAAAACGGCTCCAAATTCACTATTGGGTTTGGTCGGTTGCCTTGGAATCATAGTGTTCATCTGTTGCGGCGGACCTCTTATGATTTCGTCCTTCGACAAATCAAAAAGCGTGACATACCTTGGATTCGGTTCGACAAACTCCGAACCCTCGCTAGCGGGCTTGACGGCTGTTGACGTTCATGGCAATTTCACGTCGAGAGGGTTCACATTGACCACACGTCTCGACCCCGTTCAGAGCGAGTGGAAGTGCACTGATGCGAACGGCAATCGAATGATGTTGGTTGAGACGTTTGGCAATTCCGCCACGTTCATTACAATGGTTCGCGGAACTTACGTGTCGTACGGCACTAGTGTCGACCGCTCTGATGCGTCGCAGTTCCTCGGATACGTAGCGAGCATACCGTATTCCTCCGCGACACCCACTGCGGCGCGCGCCTGGGTTGAGAACAACGTCGGTCAAAACGTAACTTCGACGTTCGGAAGCGCGAGATTCGAACTAATTGCCAACCCCAACACGCCGTCGGTGCGCATGTTGATCATAACACCGTAAACACGGACGAACAAAGCGATGTAACCGAGTTCTCGGTCATGTCGCGCTTACTAAAACTTAACTACTCGAACCGGCTGATGGCGTGCGTTCGTCCCAGGAGAATTGATGGCGTTTCCTGACGCAGAAAATTCGATAGTCACAAAGGAAAAGCTTTGTGACTATCTTTTGAATCCCGCGCATCCTGTTGGCGGACCTAAGTCGGCATGGTTTGCTACAATTGGATATACCCGCGAGAATTGGACTGAACTTCGCAATGACCTGCTAGCAATCGCGACGTTGTGTCAAAACTTTGTTGCTAAACCTTCGCCCTATGGTGTAAAATACGAAACGGTTGGTGAGGTGGGAACTGAAAACCATAGACCGGGAACTGTTGTTGCCGTGTGGATTGTCGAAGAGAACCTACCACCTCGATTGGTTACTGCTTACCCAGGAAATGGCTGATGATCGCTGAACACGCGATGGTTGTATTAAATTGCGATATACCTTCGTCTGGTTTGCATGCCGGGGACGTAGGGGCGGTTGTGCACGTGTACTCGAGCGGCGCTGCATATGAGGTCGAATTTGTGGATGGCGATGGATCCACGGTCGCTTGCATTACCCTTGATGCAAAAAACGTTCGTAATATCGACCGAGGCGAGCTGCTGCACACACGCCGTCATGCAGAAGGGACGAACAAAATGTTGGACCGAAGCGGCGGCCCGACCGCTTCCTGATTGACACATTTTTGGCCGCCGCTCGGTCAACATCGCCGTTCTGTCGTAAGAGTAAGAATTCATACAGAAGATCGAAAGCGAGAGACAATGAAATCCTTTATCCCCGCCATTCTTGCAACGACTCTGATAATTGGATGTACCGGGAAACCAAGTTCTCAGGGAACGTCTAACGCGCAATCCAAAATCCAAACAACCGCTACTCCTAACGCACAAACCAAAATCAAGACAACCGAAACGACAAAAACTGAATTTGTGTCCGCAAAACTTGCCCCTTTCAAAAACGCCGCAAATGGGAAACTGGGGCAGGAAGTGCTCGCTACTTGGAAAAACGTCGGTGATACGCCCGTCCGGATAGTAGACGCTAGCATAAAATCACGCGAGCCGAACGGCAACATGATTGATTCATTTAACTACGTCATATACGCTGAATTCGATGATGCACCCGGCGTTTTGCCAGGGGAAACGTATACAACAAAGGCCGGCAACGGATTTAAACTTCCTGGCTTTGAAGGACTTCCCGGTTACACTCCGGCGGATTCTGTAGAGGTTACAATTACCAAGTCTTCCAAAACTTCCGGGATGTAAGCCACAAACGACAGAATAATCGATTGCACCGAAGTCGCGGCCACTGGTACACGACTATAGATACTTTACTAGCCGCGACATCGGTGAATCGTAGCGTTCTGATTTGCAGTGCTCGGTGACGGCATTCGTGGTACCATGGTGCTGGCATCCTGATCGGCAAATACCGAAGCGGTTGAGAAATGTTCAAACCAACAAGAAATTAAAGGGAGGTTGTTCGATGCGTATTGTCCTGATTGCATCTGTCGTTTTCGAGATTTGGATATTGATGATTCATGTCTCCTTTGGGCAAACACCTATCGAGGAACCACCTGTCGGAGAAGATCCCATACCGCCTCTTGCGGTTACTATCGACGGGCCAACCTCGCCCGTCCCAGTTGGAACTAAGCAAACTTTAACGGCCATGCACGAACCGGTTCAAATGCCATCGTATGACTGGTTTGCAAAGTGCGGCAAGCCTGCCCGCACGGAAGCCGATTGGACAGGCCCAACGATAGAAGATTGCGTCGGCCAAGCAACCATCATGAACTACACGGTGAAGGTGACGCATTTGTCGCCCGGGAAAGGACCTGGAAACGCAACTTTTAGTATCGATTTTCGCGCCCCCAACAAATGCAAGGTAAAAACTGATCCAACGACATCCAATAGATCAGCCTTCGTCACGCCAAGGAAAATAACGTTGTACTACGAAGACAAAGTAATTGGCCCGTGCGCGCAGGTGTGTTGCAGTGAGGACTGGATTTTCTATCCATCAACCGTTGAGTGGGTTCAGAAAAATTTTCCAAAAAAATCGCTTTTGAAATGGCCTGAGTGCGCTGGGCCATCTCCAAAATCATCAGTCGACGGCGGAAATGGTGTTTTTCCGGGTGGAACCTGGAATTGGGACAGTCCAACTCTAACGGACACTCAGTGGGTAAATGCATTTCCTCAGATTGCCGACACACCGGTTGGAACTTCCCTCGGACACTACAAATTGAAGTACACATTTAGAGGTCCAAAATGCTCGGGCGAATGGAAAAAATCGACACCGCAAATGAGTCTTGGGCTCTTGGTGCGACTTGTTAACGGTCAAAAGGTTGTTGTAGTCGAAAGTTCGTACACCGGCGGAGGATTAAACTAAATGTCGATCATTAAACCAAACCCAGTTCTTGGTACAGCATATCATCTGTTTGCACTTTTAGGAGGCATTATCGCATTCCAATGCGCATGCACTCCTCAGGAGACTGCACCGAGAGTCACACAGTCCTCCTCGGAAAAAGCTGACATGAACAGTGTCCCTATTAGTGTCGTACAACCGCCAACAAATGAAATCGCCATGGACTTAATCGACATCGGCGACAATCCCGAACTTGAACCGAGCATCGATTTTCCCAATACACCTCTTTATATCTCTGACGACGAAGACTTTAGCACGGCGCAAGGTTCGACGGACTTAGACAAGGTAGGCGTGAAGAAGATTATTGTCGACGCTTTCCCGCTACTCTATCAGCCATTAGGAAGTCTGCGAAATACAACCTACAGTTCTGACCGAACTGCTTTTGTCCTTGCGCATGGTTACACGATTCGCTGTCAACCTATTCATTGGCATCTTTCCGTGTTCAACGCTCAAGAGCGAGATACTGACTATCTTGTTTCTGTAAGCGTATTTGTAAGTGAATACTGTGACAATGGTCCTACTGATGGTTGTCGGGAGCAATGGTCATTTCCCAAGAACGCGCTCAGCACACCAGTACTTTTGAGTCGGTCTGTATTTCCCAATTGAGCAGATCAATCTTGCGAATTGGTCCGTTCATAAGCCATGCGGTGGGAGCTTGCTTGCTTCCGCCTCGCGTGCGAACTCACGGATTGCATTATCATGCATCCCCGCAAATCTCGCGTGCCATTGTGTTGCAGCGTGACAACCAAACACATACAATGATCGATACAGTATTCGTAATACGGACATCCTGATCGGCCAATAGAAGATCGATTCAGGGCTGACAAACAAGAAGCAATCAGAACAATGCGATGGAACTAAGTCGCGTGTCCGCCGTGTCCTGATGGAAACCAGTAGTACGCGACTAGCTCATCGCGGGCGTTCGTCGCTGCTAGCGATTAGGTCGACGATGATGCCCTCGGAAAAACAAAGAATACTGGGACAACTAGCGAAGCATGGGTTTGTGTACCTGCGAGGTCAGACTTATCTCACTTGGAAGGAACGGATTCTCTCAATTGTGCTGACTCCAAGTAGGTTTCAGTATAACTGGCACTTGGCAAACCTATTGCATAGGATCGGAGAGACTACGCACATTGTTGAGTTCACCGCAACGGACTTGTCTTTCCTCAATGAGGCGGTGCCAAGGTTCTTGGCATCGCGAGGTTGCTCGTGGGACACGCGACTGTTGCAACTGATCGTGGAATTGCATGATGCTGTCCCTGTCGATATGTTACCTGAAGTCCATTGGCACCCGCCGGAAGAGATACGTTCGAGGCTTGCCGACCATTGTCGTCGATGCGATTCACTCGCATCATCGTTCCTTGAGCACACGAAAAGAACCGCGACGAACAAACCGATGGACCGAAGTGGCGGGCCAACCACTTCTTGATTGAGACTTTACTTGCCGCCACTCGGTCATCGGCGGCGTTCTGATTGTCAGTGTTCGATGGCAGTAATCGAAAGAAAAGCAATCGCAATTGAAGCCAGGAATGGCGTCGCAAACTGTAACGAGCAGTTCCGAACCAATCGCCGACAACTTTCCCGAACACGCCAGGTTCGATCGCGAAGCAACGCATTTGATAGTCGACAGCAATACACTCCAGCACGCCAGGGCCAAGTCGTGGATTGCATTATCATGCATCCACGCATATCTCGCGTGCCATTGTGTTGCAGTCTGACAACCAACCTCATACAATGCTCAAGACTGTATTCGTAATACTGACATCCTGATCAGCCAATAGAAGATTGATTCACGGCTGGCAGACAATGAAGCAATCAGAACAAAGCGATGGAGCTAAGTCCGCGATCGACCGGCCTTGGTCGGTGCGATCGCGACTACTCGGACTAGCTCATCGCAGCCGTTCCGCTTCTCAGTGCGTGATCGGCAGTGGCGACAAAACGCATACGCTTCCGCAACTTGTAACTGGTCGATAGCGACGCAGGCGGTTGATTGGCGGCAGCGATTCGTTTCAAAGGATCGAGTGGCAAGTCGTGGATTGCATTATCATGCATCCACGCGAAACTGGCCCATGATTGCAGGCAGTCGATCGAACTCTTACAATGATTGCTGACAGGATTCGTAATCCTGACATTGGAAACGCTGACTCAAAAACAAGCGGAACAAAGGCATGCACACCAAGGGCTCGATCGTCGCGCCTCGGTCGGTGTTATTGTTAACTACTCGCCCTGGGTGATGCCAGGGCGTT
>JAYTVM010000248.1:0-5356 GCA_043743995.1 Pirellula sp.
TGCGAATGGCCCTGAAAGGGTCAAAGATTCTGCGATCCCTTCCGGATCGGTACGCGCGGTACGAAACGTCTTCCGGTGGTGTCGCTCCGCTCAACCACCGGCTACTGTCGGATATCCCTTCGGGATGAAAAGTTGCGCAACTAGGAATGCACCACCATACCAGTTTTTTAACAGCCTACGGTTATGCCCATCTTAACCCACATCGCGCCAGCCGACCTTAGCAATCAATCATCGAGTCGGAGAAAAGGAACGAGGACATCCGTCGGCGGAGCGACGGATCTACGGCGACGTTGCTCCGCATCGATCCGAAAGGTTAATTCATTTCAGGGAAGGTTTTTCGACGGCCGTCATTTGAATACGCATTTCATTGCTGTCAAAAAAATAATGGCTCAATCGGGCGATGACTTTCCATCGATCGATTGCTTTCTCTGCCTCGCGTTCCTGACGTTCTAGTTTCTTGATTTCGCCCTGAAAATCGATGTTGGACCGACCATGACTATTCGAGCGCGCATTGCGAAGTGCCTCTACGGAAGCATTGATCCACTGACGATAGTCGATCAATCGGTTACCAACGTGCTGTGCTTGGCGTGGGCCAATCAAGATCGGGACGGCCCCTCGAACTTCACGTAACCAAACACTTGATATCAACTGCCATCTCGCGCCAGGTTTTGATTCAATCTCAACCATCAGTTCGGGATCCTCGTCCTCGATCGCGATCTTCCACGAAGCCTTTCCGATTCCCTCGATCGTAACAACTTCCATGGGTTCGACGACAACGTTTTCACCCAACTTTAGCTCAATCTCGCATCGACAGGCTTTGGTCAATACAAACGCGCCGACGGCAACAGTCTCTTTTCCTTTCGCGGCTTGCAGCTTGAGCGGCCGCTCGAGGCTGATGATTCCACGTTCCGTTAGAATCGGATTCAAGTCGGGACGCTCGTCGGCGTCTGCCATGTGACCGTCGACAAGGGTTGCGTCCTCCCGCAGGCCTGTAGGCAGTTCCGTTTCCGTTGGCGCTAAAGCCTTGCTGATGACCGAAGACGCTGTCAGGGAGTTGAGGCTGATCGGGCTCTCTTGGTTAGGCCTAAGTTGAGCAAGCAGTGAGTCGACTGTCATCTCGGATGAAATAGTATAGGCATGCGTGAAAGTGTCGATTGGGTCGCTTGTGACCACGTTTGCTGCGAGTGCAGACTCGTTCGGTTCACTACCCAAACTTGCCTCCTGGTGAGTTGAAAGACTTCTAGGGGGCGAATCCGTGGAGGCGAACGCCGACGTCTGCTTATCGTCCGGTTCGGATTGCTCGCTCTTGGGCTGGGAGCCCAAGTTCAACAGCCAAAACGATGAGGCAAGGCTCGTGATGGCGGCAGCCACAATTCCGGCGACGAACAATTTGGAAATTATTTTCTTGCTACTTTTGCGATTGCGCGATGATTTATTTGGAGCGGTGAAATGAATTTTTGGATAGACGTTTAACGGCCGGTTGCTAATAAAGTCGAATCCGGATTCGAAATCCTTTTCGGAACTTGATTCGGATCTGGCCATGACCTTTTGCGATGATTCTGGAAATACGTTGGTGGAATTGAATTTCGCGTCCCATTTTGGCCAATCTGGTGACGGACAGGAAAACGGTGCTGGTATTGAGGATTTCTCTTCCGGAACCGGGTGCAATTTGAGAAGAGTTCCGTCGAATTGCTCCAGAATGTTCGAAAGGGGAATTAAGGTTCCGTCCTCGGTTACCAGTGTTTCGGCCGTATAGGGCAAAGGCGATGATTTGGGAACGGAATCCAACTGGTTTTGCCAATCGCGAATGACCGATTCTGGTGGATTTCCCCAGGTTTGAAGCGTAGTTGCAACCAGTTGAAGGTCAGTGCAGCTAGCGCTCAAGACGGCACCAAACCTCGGGCTTGAAAGGACGCAAAGTCTGCAAAGATTCTTTTCTAAGATTGGTGCGATGCTCGAACTTTGGAGCGATTTTCGTATTTCTTCAGAAAGTTGCGCGTCGATAACCCATGGCTCTCGAGCCGTTTCTAGCTCCGGAAGATGCGGCATCGAATGGGTTGGGTTTGGCGAGTTTGGCCCCAATGGTCGGAAAAACCAACGTTCCTTGGGCGAGTCCGCAAGCAGACAGGACCAGCGTAGAGTGTCGATCCGGTAGCCCTCGATTTGAAATAAAGGGCTCGGCGACGCGTGCTCACGGTTGCCCAAGAACAACTCGGTGAGAGCCAAAAGCAGCGGTTCAGGGATAACCATTTCTACCCGTTTCGGAAAGGAGGATCGAGTAACGGCAATTGACGGTTTGCAAGAGCGAAAGTACACTCTTCGCCCGTATTTTTGGGGTCTGTCACAATGACATCCGACGCTGTCGAACCCCCTTTGATTTTTGCAGAAACATTGGAGCATTGCATTCGGCCATGGCAAACAAGTTGATCTATTTCTTTGGAAAATCTAAGACCGATGGTGGCGGAGACATGAAGGCTCTGCTCGGTGGCAAAGGCGCCAACCTTGCCCAAATGACCAAAATTGGTTTGCCCGTCCCCTCAGGCTTTACCATCACCACCGAAGTCTGCGTAAGCTATTACAAGAATGGCCGAAAAGCCCCACCTGAGCTCGCGACGGATATGGAAAAAGCCGTTAAATGGCTGGAAAAGGAAGCTGGAAAGAAGTTCGGCGACGTCAAAAACCCGTTGCTCGTTTCGGTCCGTTCGGGTGCTCGAGACTCCATGCCTGGAATGATGGACACCATCCTGAACCTAGGCCTTAACGACGCAACCTGCGAAGGCTTGGCAGTCGCAACTGGCAATCCGCGATTTGCCTGGGACTCATATCGACGATTCCTGCAAATGTACGGCGACGTCGTGATGGGCGTTCAAAAGAAGAACGAGAACGATCACGAGCCGTTCGAAGAAATCATGGACGCGCTGAAAAAGGAAGTTAAGGTCAAGGACGATACGGATTTCTCCGCCGCACACCTTCAAGAATTGGTCAAGCGATTCAAGAAACTGATCAAGGACTGGACCGGCAAAGCGTTTCCAACCGACCCAGTTAAGCAACTGGAAGGCGCTGTGTTTGCTGTCTTCAGCTCTTGGATGAACGACCGTGCCATCCTCTATCGCCAGAAGTATCGCATTCCAGACGAATGGGGCACCGCCGTCAACGTCCAGGCAATGGTGTTCGGTAATATGGGGGACGATTGTGCGACCGGTGTTGCGTTCACGCGCGACCCTGCCAACGGCGACAATGTGTTCTACGGTGAGTACCTCGTCAACGCACAAGGCGAAGACGTCGTGGCTGGTGTACGGACTCCGTTGACCATTGCAGAAATGGCCAAGGATAAAACGATAGGAGCTGCACACAAAGAACTGAATGACGTTCGTAAGACTCTCGAAAAGAACTTCGGCGACGTTCAAGACTTCGAATTCACGATTGAGAAAAAGAAGCTTTACATGCTTCAAACTCGAAATGGAAAGCGAACCGCGTTGGCTTATGTCAAGATCGCTCACGACATGGTCAAAGAAAAGCTGATGACCCCAGAGCATGCGATCAAATCTGGCGATCCGGAAGCACTCAATCAACTGCTTCAGCCGATCTTCGATACCGAAGCGTACGCAGCCGCTGGAAAAGAAGGCCGATTGATGGCCGTCGGACTCCCAGCCGGCCCAGGTGCAGCTTCTGGTTCCGTGGTATTCACCGCGGGAAAAGCGGAAGAATTAGCGGCTAAGGGACTCAGTGTCGTTTTGGCCCGTATCGAAACCAGCCCGGAAGATCTTCGAGGCATGATCGCTTCGGACGGTATCCTCACAGCCCGTGGCGGTGTTTCCAGCCACGCCGCACTGGTCGCCCGACAAATGGGTAAAGTTTGCGTTGCCGGCGCCGGTGATATCGAAATCGATTACCACAAGGGTACGCTGAAATGCAAAGGGGTCACGCTCAAGGAAGGGGACCACATCAGTATCAATGGTACGACCGGAGAAGTATTCCACGGCAAGATTGCAACTGCGGATAGCGAACTCAAACAAGTTTTGGTCAACAAGACGATGAAACCCAAGGATAGCAAAGTATTCCAATACTACGACTTCTTGATGAAGCTTGCCGACAAATATCGAACGCTTGGACTTCGAACCAACGCTGACCAACCAGATCAGGTGGTCAACGCGATCGCTTTCGGCGCCGAAGGAATTGGACTCTGCCGAACCGAACACATGTTCTTCGAAGGAGATCGAATCATTGCGGTTCGCCAAATGATTTTGGCAAAAGCAGAAGACGACAGAAAGAAAGCTTTGGCAACGTTGCTTCCGTATCAGCAAAAAGACTTCGAAGGTATCTTCCGTGCCTTGAACGGCTTGCCTGGTTGCATCCGGTTGCTCGATCCGCCATTGCATGAGTTTCTGCCACAGCACGACAACAAGAAGGGGCAGGAAGAAGTTGCAAAGCAACTCGGCACTACGGTCACGGAAGTAGCTAGATTGGTTTCCGAGCTGCACGAATTCAATCCGATGCTCGGTTTCCGTGGCTGCCGTCTAGGCATCTTGCGTCCTGAAATCACCGAGATGCAAGCTCGAGCGATTTTCCAAGCCGCCGCCGTCGTCCTCAAAGAAGGAATCAAGGTCAAGCCAGAAGTGATGGTACCTTTGGTTGGATTCAAGAAAGAGCTCGATCTGCAAATGGACATCGTTCACCGAGTGGCTGGCGAAGTCATGAAGGCCACCGGCAAGAAATTCGCTTACACGGTTGGAACCATGATCGAAGTGCCACGGGGTGCTTTGACCGCGGACGAAATTGCCGAATCGGCAGAATTTTTCTCCTTTGGCACCAACGACTTGACCCAAACCTGTTTGGGCATGAGCCGAGACGATTCTGGATCATTCCTGCCAGCCTACCAAGGTTTGGAAATCATCAAAGCGAATCCATTTGCATCGATCGACCGAACGGGCGTTGGCCAGCTCATGAAAATCGGCGTGGATAAGGGGCGTTCGACGAAATCAGATCTTAAGATTGGAATTTGCGGCGAGCACGGTGGTGACCCATCGTCGGTCGAGTTCTGCCATATCATCGGTTTGGACTACGTCAGCTGCAGTCCGTTCCGAGTGCCTATTGCGAGACTTGCCGCAGCACAAGCGGCCCTTCGCCATCCACCGAAACCAGTTGTGGTGAAGGTGATCAAGGACGTTAAAGCAAAGTCCGGAGCGACCAAGTCTAAGGCATCTGCAAAGTAATTTGCATGTTTGTCAGATAGAAATCCAAAGAAGCGGGGGTCCGACGGCCAATGGCACTCACTTTGCAAATTTTGAGCCTCAATGCGCTAGCGTGAGGGCCGGATTTGCAAGTGATTACTAGCCGTGCAGCCCGCACGCTAGCG
>JAYTVM010000249.1:0-70611 GCA_043743995.1 Pirellula sp.
TTTTGGGGAAAGTGGCCAAGTTGCCACAAGCAAAAACTACCCCGCAAATCAAGCCCGCGCCGCCGAAATCTGACCCCGGTCATGATGGGCGCTTACGTGGATTGGATACGCGATTTTTCCGATCGGGTTATGCGCAAATTTTTTCCAACTATTTCAGATGACGCACGATGTTGAACTTTTGCTCTTGATCGTCTGCCTGTTTTGGCTGGGACTAAACTACTATTGGCGGCCTACAAAAGCATGGCATTGCCAAATTGCGTGGGGTGTTTTTGGTGGTTTCGCAGCGCTTTGTAGTCCTCCCATTGGTATGGCGTGGGCAATATGTTCGTTGACTGCAACAATTTCAACGCTCCGAAGAGGCAATGCCTCTGGGATTCAACGCAGGAAGGCCATAGGGTCATTAGTCGGAATAACCTTTGTTTCAATGTTAGTAGTCGCACCCTGGACCATCCGAAATCGCGTGGTGATGGGTAAATGGATTCCCATCAAGTCAAATCTGTCATTCGAGATTTGGCAATCGCAATGCCTGGACGATGATGGTGTGTTAGATGCAGTCACGACTGGCCAGCATCTTTGGCCGTATGATGGTCCTGAACGACGGAGATACGTTGAGGTTGGCGAGATCCAATTCCTCAAAGAGAAATGGGAGCCGATCAAAGAATCCATTCTTTGTTCGCCGACCGGCTGGTTGCGTCGAATTGCAAATCGATTTGTAAGTGCAACACTTTACTACCATGCCTATGCTGCGAGCTACGAGGGTTGGGTATGGCCGATGCGATTTAAACGTCTAGTATTCGTGTTGCCTTTCCTCAGTGCGGCGATAGGACCGATGCTAATATCACGTTCCATAGTCGCCACCCAGTTTCTTACCGCAATTCAGGTTTATGGACTCGTTTTGATGCCATACATACTCGTCAGTTATGATGACCGTTATGCGGTACCATTACTTCCGATTAAGTCGCTGCTCGTTTTGTATGCACTTGAAGCGCTGCTGTCGCCGTTGAAGTACCAGATTTCGAATGAAGATATCCTAGTGTAGGGCGACAACTAGAATTCAACTTCGTGTTTGGGCTGATGAGTTGGTCTTGATTCTCCCTGCCCCCAAAGATACGGCAGCTATAACAGAAAATCATCGAGACTGTTCTTTTGTTCAGTGGACACTTCGTCGTTGCTTGACAAAGCAACCAACGCTGCTTGTGTTTTTCGAGCAGATTCGACTTTCGCTTGCCACTTTAGAATGGGAATGCACTCCGTCCAACTTGACGAGAAATCCGTCGCGACTAAACTGTGGATGAAAGCACCGGACAGGTTCCCACCGCAACGCGAGACAAAGTCGACCTCTAGACTTCCTGGAGCAACGTCTTCTCATTCGGTGAAGGTCTTCACATTCACCTTTGGACGAGTCTTAGACGCTATCTTTTTCTGGATGAACCCACGGGGCGCGGTAGGGGCGACGCAACATGGCGGTCGCTTGTTCGTCGTTGACCACGATATGCTTGCTTGGATCCCATGTTAGCGACCGGCCCAGTTCCATGGACATATTTGCCAAGATACATGCGGCGGTGGAAATGTGCCCTTGTTCGATATCCGCAACGGGCTTAGATCGGTCGGTTATGGATTTCAAAAAATCCAGCATGTGGGCTCGAATCGCCGGTGCAACGTGTTGTTCAAGGTCCTTTTCGGTCTTGTCGTCTGGGTATTGTTCCAACTCCATGACACAATCGCGATGAATCGGTTTGGCATTTCCTCCCCTTGGAGTGAAATCGTATCGCTGAACACTCAACCTGAGCGTACCTTTTTCGCCGTAGAGAGTTGCGCCCCATGGGTAATCCTTGTCCGGGGCATCACCCCAGGTGCGATGCGTCCAAACGACGTTTAGCTCAGGAAATTCGAACGTCGCGGTCTGCGTATCTGGGATGTTGGCTTTGGAATTCTTGTCCATGAAGATACCTCCGTGCGAAGAAACCTTGCTCGGCCATCCCAAGTCCATGATCCAACGGACCAGGTCGAGCATGTGGATGCACATGTCTCCCACGATTCCGTTACCGTATTCTTTAAAGGCTCGCCAGGAACGCGGGTGGCAAAGTCGATTGTAAGGCCGCATGGGGGCGGGCCCAGTCCACATCTCGTAGTCCAACGTAGAGGGTGGAGTTTCGTCGGCTGGATTGTCTTTTGTTCGCATGTGATAGTAACAGTAAATCTCGGCGTGGGAGATTTTGCCGAGCAACTCCGCTTCGAGGACCTGCTTCTTGGCATCGACTAAATGCGGCGTGCTGCGACGTTGCGTGCCGACTTGAACTACGCGATTGTATTTGCGGGCGGCAGCCAACATAGCCTGCCCCTCGATCACGTCGACACTGATCGGTTTTTGTACGTAGACGTCAGCTCCAGCCTTGACCGCTTCGATCATGGGGAGTGCGTGCCAGTGATCCGGGGTTGCGATCAAGACAATATCGAGGTCTTTCTCAGCAAGCATCTTTCGATAGTCGCCGAAGACGCGTGGTCGGTTGGAAGACTTCTGTCTCGCTTTGACCATATCCGCAGTATCGGCCAGCATTTTAGAATCGACATCGCAGAGCGATACGACTTCGACCGGGGCTACTTGGAGCAATCGAAACAGGTCACTCTTGCCGTACCATCCGGTTCCGATGAGCCCTACGCGTTTTGTGGGCAAGTCTGCCAGGGCGGCTAGCGTTGGTTGGTAATTCGCCAACGCGAAACTGCTGGCGGCTAGCGAAGTGGAGAGGAAATCGCGACGATCCATGGGTGGAGTCCTTCGTGGAGTGGTGGAGTGGTGGAGTGGTGGAATGGAGGAATGGAGGAATGGAGGAATGGAGAAATGGCGTTTTGGCAAGCTGCTGTCGTCAAAGTATACTTGAAGTCTCCTATCGCATGCCACTCATGTTTCCCCAGCTCAAGGTAGCGTCGTCCAGGATGAGTTCCGAAGAATTGGAAGCCTCGCAACCGGTTGCAGTCCCAGCGCCCTTGAATCTACGGGTACCAAGCGTTCCGTTGGCGATCAAGTTTTTCCTGACCGGAGTTGTTTTTCCAATCTCTTGCCTTATTCACACTTACTTTGGCTTGACAGCCAACGTGGAAGAACCTTGGCAATCCGGTAGTCCAAGTGTTTACATCGGTCTTTTGTTGTCTTTCCCAAGCAACTTTGCCTTCTTACCGTTAATGCTTCTTTCGATGGTTTGCATCACGATTTGGGCATTCAATCCTGCGTCAAGTCGTTTTGCGCTGATTCGATTCGGGAATTATCTAGGGCTAGGGCTATGCATTCAAGTTTTCGTCATGATCGTTATGGTAACGGGCCCTTTCACATTCATTGCGGCGGTTATTGTTGGGCCTTCTTTGACAGCAGTAACGCATAGTCTGATGTGGGTCGCGAGACATTATCGCCGTTTTACCATACGGCACTTGTTGATCGTGACAACGGTAGTCGCATTCCTCTCGTTAGCTTTGCGACAAGCAAGTGGCGTCTTATTGCCTTTGGCGTTTGTGGATTTTACGATTGTTGCGTCAGCGCCTACATTGGCTCTGATCACCTATTGCCGGTCGACTATGTCGCTGTTGAATGCTCCTTCTGAAAGCCACACGAATTACGCAAACGTTACGAATGCCGGGGCTCTTATGGCAGCGATCTTCGTTTGGATCGCCAGTTGGAAGGTTGCGTTGGCACTGATGTTGGACGAGTACGCGAAACTGCCGACGACCAACCCGAACTGCTATGTAAGCAGCGCCGCCGCACGTGGCCATGCCATCATAGTTCGATCTGAGGTGGTCTACGATGAAAGCGACCTGCCGGTGTACACAAATCAACAAATGCGTCGACTTAAGTTTTTGGAATTGGCGTTGAAGTGCGGTTGCCCCGTTTTTCACCGATTTATTCGGCTGGGATACGATTTCGTGGGTCCGCCGTTGGCTCGAGCTTTTGCCATTCATCCGCTTCTAGCGGACGCGGCCTACTTATTTCTAATGCCGCTCGAATTCGCCGCCGAACTTCTTCGCTTAAGTCTGGGATTTCCAAGCAAAGTAATCGACCGTCTATACAGAGCCAACTAACCCAACGTTGTCCTCCCGCTCCTCCCGCTCCTCCCGCTCCACTGCTCCACTCCTCCATGTATACTCCAATGCGTTCCCCGCCCTCACACCCACGCAGCCTTGTTCGAAAACCATGATGGAATTGGGTTATCTACAGCGATTGACGCTTCAACTCACAGTTGGAGCTTCCATGTTGCCGGATTCTGTCCGAGATCCGCATGCTAAGTTCGTGTTGTCGCGGCAGCGTAGCGACGGGGGTTGGTCCGGGCGCGAGGGGGAGAGCGATCTTTACTACTCGGGTTTTGCACTTCGGTCCCTTGCTATTTTAGGATTGTTAACGGGTGAAGTGGCTGAGGCGGCAGGTGGATTTCTTCTGTCTCGAACGGAACAGCAGGAGTCGGTTATCGATTTGCTGTCGCTGGTTTACGGAGCGGCGTTGATTGAGGCTTCCACGGAAAAGAACCCGCTGGATGGGTTGGCGGTCGATTGGCAGAGCCGTGTAACGAATTTACTGACGTCGCTTCGGCAACCGGATGGCGGCTTTGCCAGGACGGCCCAAGCCTCGATAGGTAGCACGTATCAAACCTTTTTGGTGGCAATTTGCTTGGAGTTGATGGGTCATCCGCTGTCGGCTGACGACCCTAGTGTCCGTTTTTTGCTTTCGCAACGCCGGGATGATGGTGGGTTTCTTGAGGTTCGAGTAGCCAAACGTTCGGGTACCAACCCGACGGCAGCCGCCATCGGGGCGTTGCGAACGCTCAACGCATTGCCGGACAGCGTCGCGAAAGCTGCGGCGGAATTCATTGCCGAGTTGCAGAGCGACGAGGGGGGCTTTCAAGCCAACACGCGAATGCCGCTACCGGACTTGCTGAGTACGTTTACGAGCTGCGTCACCCTGTGGGAGGCGGATTCATTGGAAAAAGTCGATACGGCTCGGGCTTGGCGGTACGGCCTCAGTATGGCAAGGTCTGAAGGCGGATTTGCTGGCTTTGAGTTGGATCCGGCAGAAGACGTGGAATACACGTTTTACGGACTTGGATTGCTCAGTTTACTCGCTCCTTGGCAAATCGTTTAACGCCAATACCCTTCAATTATTTGTTTAACAGTCAGCCGAAGGCGTACTCAGATACCACTTACGTACGCCTACGGCTAACGGTTAAACGAAATTTTTAGAGATTGGGCTTCATGGAACGGTATTGCGTTAACGCACGAACTGGGTTTTGATAGCAAATCCCCCCGTTTCTCCAACCCTCCATTCCTCTGCGCTTTTGCCCTTTCGTAAAAGCGTGGGAAATGTACACTTTTGGTTGAATACGATTGATTTTTCCGCTCAGCCGTCTGGTTCCAACGTTGGTGCCGGCACCCGCTGGGCGATTTTTGTTTCCTTTTAGGCTGCGTTTTGGGAAATCTGAAGCGCACAACGCTGGGTGGAGTATGGACCTAACCAAACTACGCAATATTGGCATCAGTGCTCACATTGACTCGGGCAAGACAACACTCAGCGAGCGAGTTCTGTTTTACGCAGGCCGAATCTACAAAATCGAAGAAGTCAAAGGTGACGGCGACGGTGCCACCATGGATTACATGGAACTGGAAAAAGAACGTGGAATCACGATCACCAGTGCCGCAACGCAGCTCCAGTGGAAAGACCACGTCATCAATTTGATCGACACCCCTGGCCACGTGGACTTCACGATCGAAGTGGAACGTTCTCTTCGGGTTCTCGACGGTGCAGTACTCGTTCTTTGCTCGGTGGGTGGCGTTCAAAGTCAGTCGTTGACAGTGGACCGGCAAATGCGTCGTTACGGCGTTCCCCGTTTGGCCTTCATCAACAAGATGGACCGTACCGGAGCCGATGCGTATCGCGTAGCACAACAAGTTCGCGACAAGCTCAACGCAGATGCGATCATGATGCAGATTCCAATCGGAGCTGGCGAAACCTTCGAAGGCGTTATCGATTTGGTTGCAATGCGAGCATCGTTTTTTGATGGCAAAGACGGAGAGATCGTTCGTGAAGAAGAGATTCCGGCAGCTCTGCTCGACAAAGCCAAGGAAATGCGTCATAAGATGCTTGAGTCGCTGTCGATGTACAGCGACGAAATGATGGAATTGCTGTTGAGCGAAGAAGAAGTGCCTTCGGAATTGGTCTACAAAGTTTGCAAAGCAGCGACTCAGCAGCTTCGTATGACCCCTGTTTTCGTCGGAAGCGCCTACAAAAACAAAGGTGTGCAATTGCTTCTGGATGCAGTCCTTCGGTATTTACCAAGTCCGCTCGAACGCGAAATCAAAGCCCGTAAAGTTGGCGACGAGTCGGTCAAGCTGGAGCTTAAGCCAGACAGGGATCTTCCATTTGTCGGAATGGCGTTCAAGATCGTTGAAGATCCATTTGGTCAGCTAACCTTCATGCGGGTCTATCAAGGCAAGATCAATAAGGGCGAAATGTACATTAACCAGCGTACGAGCAAGAAAGAGCGATTTAGCCGAATCGTTCGGATGCACGCTGACAAGCGAGAAGAAGTCGATACGGCTGAAGCCGGCGACATTGTTGCAATCATGGGAATTGACTGTGCAAGCGGTGAGTCCTACAGCAATACTCGCGACTACTGCACGCTGGAAAGCATGTTCATTCCTCAGACTGTGATCAAAGTAGCAGTGACGCCAGCTAGCCGGGCTGACGCGGACAAAATGAGCAAGGCTCTCAATCGATTCCGTAAAGAAGATCCGACGTTCCAAGTCTACAACGACGAAGAAACGAGCGAGACCATCATTTGCGGGATGGGTGAATTGCACTTGGAAATCTACGTCGAACGCATGCGACGCGAATACAAAGTGGAAGTGACCGTGGGTGCTCCGAAGGTAAGTTACCGCGAAACGCCAGGCGCTGAAAAAGAATTCAACTACAAGCACCGAAAGCAGACCGGTGGTTCCGGTCAATATGCACACATCGTGGGCAAGTTGACACCGATCAACCCCGAAGGCGAAGTGACCTTCGAATTCGAAGACAGTGTTACCGGCGGTCGTATTCCAAAGCAGTTTATTCCACCTGTGGAAAAGGGGTTCCGGGATTCGCTTCTCAAGGGACCGCTTGCCGAATTCCCCGTGGTGGGAGTCAAGATGGAATTGATAGACGGAAGTTATCACGACGTGGACTCCAGCGAGCGAGCGTTCTATATCGCAGCTTGCGATTGCTTCCGCGAAACGATGCGTGCGGCCAATCCAGTGCTGCTTGAACCAATCATGAAGTGCGACATTGAATGCCCTGAGAATGATCAAGGACCCGTTGTAGGGGACATCATTTCTAGGCGCGGTTTGGTGACACAAACGGATGCACGAGACCGAGTTTCGTATATCAGTGCCGAAGTCCCGTTGGCAAACACATTCGGTTACGCGACCGACTTGCGAAGCATGACCAAGGGGCAAGGAACGTTTTCGATGGAATTGGCCAAGTATTCGCCAGTACCTCGAAGTCTGCAGGACGATATTATCTCGGAACGCAAGAAACAACTTGCCGCAAGGGCTTAGTTTTTGCATTACGGCATTTAAAAATAGCCCAATGGGCTAAAATAATTTAGCCCAGGGCAAAGCGGTGCGCCGCCTTGGGAACTGATGTTCGACCCCTTCAGGGTCGCCGCGTCGTTTCTTTGGTTCCGGGGGTGCGCTGCTTCGCAGCGACCCCCGGCTACTCTCTGTAATCCCTATCGGGATATACCCAATGATCCTGATCCTGAAGGGATCACAGATAGACCCCCGGCTACTCTCTTTCATCCTTATCGGGATATGCCCAATGATCCTGATCCGGAAGGGATCACAGAGAGTAGCCGGTGGTAAGCGAAGCGACACCACCGGGAAGCGGTGGATAATGCCCAATGATCCTGGAGGGATCACAGACAGCGACACCACTGGAAGCGATCAGTACAGTGCTTCGTATCGTTCTAGCTGCTGGTCTAGTGCAAACTCCGTCTCTGCACGTTTCCGATTCGCCTTTCCGAGCCATTTTCTATGCTCTGACGAATTCGCTATCGAGACAGCAAGCTTAAAGAAATCATCCCAAGCTTCTTTAGCTACGGATTGCGGTTCCAGTTGATCACCGAGCAGTTCGGCAACGCCCTCGACGCGTGTGGACACAACCGGCAGTCCCTCCGCCATGGCTTCAAGGATGACATTTGGCATCCCTTCGAATCGAGAAGGCAAAAGAAGCAGCTCCGATCGGGCCATCCACGCGCGAACATCGGTTCGCTGGCCTAAACAATGAATACGTCCAGCTAGACTTTGCTGCTGAGCGACGGTCTCCAAAAGTTTTCTCAGAGAACCATCTCCGATCAGAACCAAGTGATGATCAAGCAATTGGCTTAACAGTTTTTCTGCATTCTGAGCTAAAACATCCATCCCTTTTTGGGGTTCAAGTCGACCGACAAAGAGCAGTATTCTGGCGTTGGCTGGAACGTTATGTGGATCCGATGGGAAAGTGTGGTTTTCGGCTAGGATCGCAATCCCATTCGGAATTACTAACAACTTGCTTGCATCAACTCTTTCGGTTTGAACGCACCAATCCGCGACACCTTGGCTCACGCAGATGGTCTTTTTGGCGCGTGAAGTGGACCATCGGTCGAGCGCGTGCCGAGCCCGCCTGCGTTCGGTAATACGGATTCCGGAAAAAAAAGGGATGCCCAATGGGGGGACAACCCAAGCCGACACAACATTGGCATGCCAGAGAAAAGATTGGACTACGTCGGGCCGATTCAACTTCACTAGTTTTCGAATTTTCGCAACCACGCTAGGCAACATCCACCAGTTCCTGCCCCCCAAAAAGTGCAATTCGATGTTGTTCGTTTCAAGAAATCGGACCAACGAGTCCTTGGACTCAACTGGCCTTGGTCCAAGAGCAATGACGCGGACTCGATGCCCCCGCCTCGATAGGAAAATCGCCAGTTCTGCGCAGCACTTCTCAGCTCCACCGGTGTCCAGTTCAGTAATAACCAAATCAATACGCATAAATTGGTTTTCGAGCAAAATCATCCTTCACGATGTTCCAGTCGAGTTCCCCTCGTCGCCATATTGTAGAGGAGAAATGGAGTGTAGGGCACGAGGGAGGGGGACATGATTGAGGGGAGACAAGCTCCCGCTCAACCCGAGAAAACCAGATTGCGTTGATTGGGAAAAACAAGTAATTACAGGAAGGAGTTATTAGGAAACTATTGGTAAATGGAGGTCCGGGATGATCGATAGCAAACAACTAGTTGAATATGCAAAGCATCCCGAGCTGGCTTTGCAGAATTTAAACCAAGTGCTAACCCTTTTGGACAGCACCGATGAGACCGAGCAAAACTGTGCTAGCGACTTACTCGAGAACGGTGGAGTTCCGAACCGAAAAGACATTCCTTTTCTATGCGAGCAATTGAATTCAGGTCGGTCTTCGCGAGTGTACTGGTGCAGCACGCTTCTGGGCAGACTTGGACCTGCCGAGGATGACCAAATTGGGAGAGGACGGATTCATACCGAGCTATGCGGTGTCATCAACGACGAATCGCTTGAGCTATCGGCTCGTGAGCGGGCCGCATGGGCCATCGGAGAGCTTGGCGGTATTGACCCTGCGTGCCGCGGGGTCTTGGAAAAACATGTTGAAAGAGCACCTTCACGTTTAAAGAGATTACTGGAAGCCGCCTTGGCTAGTTGATTTGCATTTCGGGTCCCAAGGCGTTGCGAGGATTGCAGCGGAGACCGAGATAGCATCCGCCATCGGCATGAATACGACACAAAAACCCAAGCAAGGAGGCGGGGGGAATGAATCGTCAGGTAACCCATTTTTTTGTAATGACATTGGCTTTGAGTGGGCTGGCCCTTTTGGTTGGCTGCGAGCCAGGGGCTGAGTTAGCAAACAATTCCAATATCAGCAGTGCAAGTCCGCAGGGGCAACTGGTTTCGACGCGCGCGGTGTCCAATCGAACGCAAGGGCTACCTGCTCGAACGCCACAGACCATCCTGATCGCCAGCTTCAATATCCAGACGTTTGGTAAGAAGAAGCTCGAAGACCAGTGGGTTATCGAACGGATTGTGGCCGTGATCCGGCAGTTCGATATCGTTGCGATCCAGGAGGTGCGTGCCGAAGATCAAACGACCATTCCCAGGCTCGTCCAGCTCATTAATTCCCAAGGCGCTCGCTACGATTATTTGCTCGGACCACGTTTGGGAAGAAGTGTTTCCAAAGAACAGTACGCATACATCTACGACACGGCCAGCGTCGTTTCCAGCCCCGATGCTATCTACACGATTGAAGACAATGCAGACCTTCTGCACCGCGAGCCGTTGGTGGCTCGGTTCGTCACCCGAGTTCCGCAAAACGTGCGCCCCTTTTCCTTTTCGCTGGTCAACATGCACACCGATCCGGATGAAGTCAAATTGGAACTGCCGGTCATGCATAACGTCCTGAAAGGGATACGCGAATTTGAATATCTGTCTGCGCGCGAGGACGATGTCATTCTCATGGGTGACTTGAATGCAAGTCCGAAGCAATTCGGCACGTTGGGGCAAATTCCGGGAATCTACTGGACGGTGGACAACGAACCAACCAATACGATTCGAAAGAGCACTTGGGACAATATCATATTTGATCGCGGATTGACGAACGAATACACTGGCCGCAGCGGAGTGTTGGACCTTACTGACATGTTTGGGATTAAGACCGAAGAGGCCCTTCGGATCTCGGACCATTTGCCGATCTGGGCAGAATTCTCCACGATGGAACAAATACCTGGCGCCAGTGCTCAATTTGTGGAAAGCAATGTTCAATCCGCACGACGGTAGTCGTCTTTCGCCCCTAGTGCTTTGTCAAACAGGAAAACGGTGGTAGCCACGCTTGCCAAAGCGTGGGTGAACTGCGAGAAACGATCTCGCTCCCCACGGTCTCCGCGACCGTGGCTACCCTCGGCTATCAACTTGACAAAGCACTAGGCGACACTTGTGGACGAGCGATGGCCTCGCTCAGCTACTCGGGTCGACCATCAGCAAGTGGACATGGCAACTCAAGGGAAGTATTCTTTAAGGGTCCCCCTTTCCATGAGAGCTGCACTCCATGCTTATTCCGTACTCAACCGACGCGCCGATTTATCATTATCCAATCGCAACGGTTACGTTGATTGTCATCAACGTGATATTCTTCTTTGCGTTTTGTATCGGCATTTCGGAATCATCGATTGACGACATCGAACACTTCCAGGATGCAGACGGGAATCGAGTCGAAAAATTCGAAGTCATTCAACAACTGCGAGAGTTACGAGCCGAGGGCGGGGACCTCGATGAGTTGAGAAATCAGTTGACACCAGTGATGGGTGATTCGTCAGAATGGCGACGGGAACTCTTGCTTCACTATGGAAAAGGTTTGCGACCCTGGCAGTGGCTTACCTGCCTGTTCATGCATATCGATTTAGGGCATTTGATAGGCAACATGATCTTTTTGTGGTCGTTTGGATTGTTGCTGGAGGGAAAACTCGGCTGGTGGCTGTTCGCATCGATATATCTTGGGATGGGCGTGTTTCAATCCTTTGCTGAGCAGACACTTCTGTTCTTTAGCAGTGGGGCGTCGTTGGGCGCGTCGGGCGCGATCTTTTCGCTGCTCGCGCTGGTAGTGATATTTGCCCCACTTAATTCCTTTGAAACCTTTCTTTTCATTGGGTTTCGACTCTTCTTTTTCGAAGCGCCGATTTTGGTATTCTGCGGCATCTACATCCTGATGAACGTGTTCTTTTTCTGCTTGAGCGGAGCTGCCTATGGAACGGAAGCACTTCATTTGATCGGGTTTTTGGTGGGAATACCTGTAGGGTTTACCATGCTGACGCGAGGGTACGTCGACTGCGAAGGGTTCGATATCATTTCGCACTACACGGACAAGAAAGGGGCTGAATCCAAGGTTGGCAAGAAGCAGCTTAAGCAGCGAGAAGCCAGACGTGAAGCCAAGGAAGTTGCCGCCCTTCCCAAGATCGATCAAGGACAAGTGAGAAAGAAGATGGCAAGCCAAGTCGATCAGGCCATTCAGGAGGGGAATTACGATCTGGCAGTTGCATTGCAAAGCAGAATAGCCGTTAGCAACCCGGGGGCTGGTTGGACCCACAAGCAGTTGATCGCTGTCATTCAACACTACCTGAAGGAGAAGCAGCTTGCCAAAGCAGAACCGCTCCTTCAACTGCACATTGAGCTTTTCGAAGAGCATCGATTTCAGCTTCAACTCAAGCTGCTCAAGTTGTGGTTGCACGATCAGCGCCCTCGGCATGCTTTGCGTTACATGCGTGGCCTGAATCCAGCTTTTCTCGAAGATAACGAAAAGATCGAATTGAAGAAACTAGCCGAATATGCACAAAAGCAAATCCAATCGGGTGTGCTGGAACCCCAATAGAACCATTCCCTTATCGTAGCCGATTCGTAAGAATTCAGTGCATTTGGATTTCTTGCAAATTCTGCACCAACACGGATCAACGATCAATTGTCCGTTGCGTTCGTATAGCGGCATCCTATAAACCGTAGCGTTGCGAAGCCGCTGGCAAATCGTGTATTGATAAGGATTCAAGGTTGTCTTGCGTGCGCAAGGAAAGTAAATTACCGATTCTTTCCCTGTAATTCTAAAGTCAGAACTAGCTGTCCTAGATATGTCTCAATCTGCGGATCGTCCAATTACTGATCGGTTTCTGTTGGGCTATCTTTTGGCGCTCACTATATTCGTTAGTGCCTTTCTTCTTTTTCAAGTTCAGCCGCTCATCAGCAAGTTTATCTTGCCTTGGTTCGGTGGCAGCCCTGCTGTTTGGACAACCGCAATGCTGTTTTTTCAATGCACTCTGTTTTTCGGGTACGTTTACTCACACCTGCTTTTTTGTCGTTTGAGTTTACGAAAACAGGTCTATGTCCACTTGGTGTTGCTCGCGATCGCGTCGATCATGGCGTGTTTTGTCATCCCCCTGGATTCGCTCAAGCCGGACGGCTCAGAGGATCCAACCTTAAGAATCCTGTTTTTGCTGAGCTTGTGTGTTGGTCTGCCGTATGCTGTACTTTCCACAACCGGGCCATTAATTCAGGCCTGGTTTTCTCGGGCGTATCCAGGACGGTCCCCCTATCGACTTTTTTCGCTGTCGAATATGGGTTCACTCATCGCACTAGGAACCTTTCCTTTCGTTTTTGAACCATTTATGGAATTGAAGACGATGGGGCGTTTTTGGATGATTGGCTTTTGGGTCTTCGCGGCGTTGTGTGCCGCTTGTGGGCTTAGCATGCTGAAGAGGACAGGTAGTGTTTTAAAATCCGAGGATGCGTCGGTCGAACCTGCCAGCGGGAAAACCCCTTTAGCGTGGCAACGACTTTCCTGGACTGGGTTATCCGGACTCTCCTCAATGATGTTCATTGCCACGACCAACCATGTGTGCCATGACATTGCAACGGTCCCATTCCTTTGGATCATACCGTTGGCTCTGTACCTGCTGACTTTCATCATTTGCTTCGATCATCCCCGTTGGTACATTCGTGAACTATGGTGTGGCTTGTGCGCTGCCGCTATCTTTGTACTGGTTTGTTTGGATTTGAATTTGCCCTTCGCCCCCAATTTGTTGCTTCATTTTGGGACGATGGTTTTGATCTGCATGGTCTGTCATGGTGAGTTGTTAAAACTCAGACCCGAGAGTCGTCAGCACATTACTGAATACTATTTGCTTATCTCCGCCGGAGGAGCGTTAGGGGGTCTGTTCATCACCCTCATTGCCACTCGCTATTTTGATGAATACTATGAATGGCCACTCGGCTTGCTCATTAGTTTTTTGATCGCACTTGGCGGCCTAAGCAACATCGCTAGCCGAAAGAGGTGGTTTGGTGCTTCCAGCCATTGGCTCGTAGGGATCGGGATAGTCTTGGCAACTTCGTTTGCGGGCTGGTGTCTCGATCCGTTTGATTGGCAACGCACTAAGGATCCAGAAATCAAGTATGAATTGCTATTGCAAGCCAGGAATTTCTACGGAACGGTATCGGTGACAGATCGGCAATACTTGCGGCCACTTTCGGCGAAAGAAAACTACGGCATTTCCCGTGGATTGGACTCCGGGTATCGCAGTTTTTGGAGTGGCAACATCCTTCACGGACGGCAATGGACCGATCCCAAAAAACGCGACATGCCATTGAGTTACTACGGAAAGGATAGCGGGGTGGGAAAAACGCTTCAGTATTGTATGGAACAAACGCACCGCGATCGGCCACTTAAGTTTGCGGTCGTAGGACTTGGTTCTGGTGCGCTGGCTACCTATGCCAGGCCTGCCACAGGTGCTCGTTCGGCCGATGAGTGTGTCATGTACGAAATCAACCCGTTGGTTGAGCAAATTGCTCGGAAACACTTTTGGTATTTGCCAAACTACGAACAACGACTCGAAAAACCAATCGAAGTCCGATTGGGTGATGCTCGATTGACTATGGAACGCGAAGCCCCGCAAGAATACGACTTGATTGTATTGGACGCTTTTAGCGGAGATTCTGTTCCTGCCCATTTGCTGACGCGAGAGGCATTTGAGATTTATCGCAAGCACTTGAAAAAGAACGCAGACGGGACCATTGCTGGCACGATCTGCATTCACATCACGAATTCGTACCTCAATCTCTATCCCGTGGTCAAGAATGCGGCGGAGAAAGTTTTAAAGACAAAATACACTAGCGTTTACAAGACCAGCGAGCCTCAAGATCAGTTGGAGCGGAGTCACTATTTTATGATGTCGAATGACGAAGCGTTTTTAAAGCAAATTCCGTGGGTCCCACGCTTCAAATCCGTGTCTGACTCCGAGGGGGGCGAGGCGCGCCAAGAAGCAATCGAACAGGATTGGCCAGGCATCCCGCTTTGGACCGACCATTACAGCACCATTTTCAACATCCTCTGGAGCGAGTAGGCGAAACCATCTTGCAGATTGACTTGACTACTCCCGCTCTTCTTTTTTCCACCATCTCATTGCTATTGCTTGCCTATACGAATCGCTTCCTCGGTTTGGCAAGCGTAATTCGCAAGCTCCATGCCGACCACGCCGAAACGCCCAATCAAGTCTATGTAAAAGAGATCAAGAATTTACGGCGACGCATCTATTTGATTCGCGACATGCAAACGCTGGGTGTAAGTAGTTTGCTAGCATGCACCCTCTGCATGGTAGCACTATTCATGGGTTGGATTGTCTTGGGTAAGTTCATTTTTGGCGGCAGCCTCATACTCATGGCAAGCTCCTTGGCGTTGTCCATCCTTGAAATCCGGATATCCGTCGTCGCTCTGGATGTTCACTTGAAAGACCTCGAGTCTTGATTCGTCTCGGTAATTTAGGCTGTCTGTGCAGGGCGGGTTAGGAGGATTGAATTTAGAGTGCCAATTGTTTCGATCCTAGGGTGGCTGGACAATACGACCCGTAGAATGCGAGTCTCGATCAAGCAAGCCCAGCCAATGCGAAACACTAAAGGACTAAGTCATGAAACGCGGCATTCTATCCCTCGCCTTATTTGGAATCACCCTCGCCATGTCCAGTGGCTGCCATAACCACAATCGCTGCAATAGCTGCAACGGTCCGTTGGGATGTAGACCATGCAATGTTGCGTGGCAACGAGGTGGCACCGACTACGGTGCCCACCTGTCCCACAGCCAGTATCGCACCGATCCACAGGTGGGGTCTGGCGTCCAAGCACCACAAACCGCCTATCCCTACTACACCAATCGTGGCCCTCGCGATTTCTTTGCAAACAATCCACCGAGTATCGGTCGCTAAGTCACTTCGCTGTGTCAAGCCGGTAGGCCTGGATTGCATTTTTGGTCCAGAACTTGGCTTGCTCGGTTTCGCTGAGTTTCGAAGCCAGGGTGGATACTGTAGATACCCACGCTGCGTAGCTGGCCTTCAGCAAACAAACAGGCCAATCCGTTCCGAACATCAATCGCTCGGGACCAAACGATTCGATGGCGGTATCCCAATATCGCTGGATTTGGGGTAACGACCAACCCGTGTCTCGCACTTCGGTAACCACGCCTGAGAATTTGCAGAATACGTTTGGACGCTTGGCCAATTCTCTAAAATTACGGTCCCAGGCCTCATCGTGAATTCCGGACTGGATCGTCGGCTTGGCGATATGATCGAGAACAAACACTTGGCTAGGGTGCCGATCAACGAATGGAATTGCAAAGGGTATTTGCCTGGCATAAATAAGCAAATCATAGGTCCATCCGTATTCCTTCATCGCTTGGATTCCATTGTTAAACTCAGATCGAGCCAGGAATCCATCCTCTTGTTCGTCTTGAACCACGTGCCGCAATCCGCATAGTTTTCCTTCGTGGCGAAATCTCGCCATCGTCTCACAGATGGACGGGCTTGCCAGCGGTAACCATCCAATGACACCCAAAATCCAGTCATGGCTTTTTGCCATCGACAGCAACCAACTAGTCTCCTCTACGCTCTGTCTAGCTTGCACGGAAATAACACCGTCGACAGGTGTCGACCGGGTTTCCGCTAGCGAATGTGAGGGGAGGAAATCCCGTCGCAATAACTCCATCGGTTCGGAAATCCACGGATATTGCTCTGCGGAGTAATGCCAAAAATGGTGATGGCTGTCGATTCGATGCACGATGCTGTAGCCCCTTCAGGTCAGTTCATGGTTTTCGATTCCAGCGATCTTTTCCAAACGCCTCGAATGCCTACCACCCTCAAACTCCGTGGCTAGCCAAATACGTACAAGATCGCCAACCGGACGGTCACCGATCAAATCACCCGGCAAGCAAAGCACGTTCACATCGTTATGCCGCCTGCACATTTCCGCCATGACTTCGTCGCAGCACGCAGCCGCGCGCACCCCTTTGAATTTATTTGCAACGATAGCCATGCCGAAGCCAGTACCACATATCAAAATACCTCGTTCCACCAAGCCGTCCGCCACTCGTTTGGCTACCTCCACACCAAAGTCGGGGTAGTCGACCGCTTGGTCGCTGTGCGTCCCATAGTCCTCGACTTCATGTCCATCAGCGGTTAACAAGGTGATCAGCTTGCCTTTAATCTGGAAACCGCGATGGTCACTGCCAATAGCAATTCTCATTCTCCATACTCCACAGATTGCTTGGAAAAAATCGGATATCTTAACGCCATTGAATAAGAGCCTCCATGTCGAGTCGATCGATCCAATAGTTGGTGTGCTCGTCTAATTGCTGTGCACACTTTTGATAAACTTCCAATGGTCCTCCGAAGGGATCACTGATCTCGCCGCCGTCGGGCGAAACAAGATGTACTTTCGAGGCAATGGAGGGCCATTGCGAAATAATAGCGTGTCGATGACGTTGTCCCATGGCTAGGATCAAGTCCGCTTGTTCGACCAACGAAGCATTCAACTGGGTACTTTGATGTTGCTCCAGCGAGTAACCAAAATCCCGAATTGCAGCTAAAGCGCCATGCGAAGCCGGGTCGCCACCAAAGGCGGACACACCGGCGGACAACGCAACAACCGGAAACTTCCCTTGGCTTGCTGATTGCCCAAACTTGGCAGAGATCTTCTTCTCCATCATCGCTTGTGCCATCGGCGAACGGCACGTATTGCCTGTACAAACAAACAGTACGATCCATTGCGAAATCTGCCGGAGCCCATGCTCGTCCACCATACCTGGGTGAATAATTTGACCCGTGTTCCCGTCGATGGCAACGACAGTCGGGTCCCCGGGCGAAATCACCTCGCCGTCGTCGATCGCCAGAATACTCTCCTCTGGATTAAGGAGTGCAGCAGAGCTTGCAATTCTCCCTTTCGAGTCACGGGCTGCATAACTCACTAACGGTCCCGATGAGAGCCTGAAAACATGCTCAAGAACTTCGTGTTCTGGTTGCCAAACTTGAATTCGATCATTCGGTTTCTGAATGGCCTTGCAAACTCGATCATCTAAGCATTTCAAAACACTCGAGGCGTGCGAGTCCTGAATGCTCAGCATGACTGGTCCAGGCCAAGCTTTTCTGCCCAATCGTCGCGCCGCAGGGCTGATGTTTGGAAAATAATCAAGAGTCTCGTCGGCCGATCGAACCATTAAGGAGATCGCATCGCCACCCGAACGATTGGAGCATTGAGTCAATTGTTCGACCGCACTCGGATGAAGACCACTTGCCACCAGAAGGTACGAGTAATTGGACGGCAAAGCAACAACATGCCCCTCGGCCAGTGCCTGGACAGCCAAATGAACGATATCGCGCGGATCGTCCGATTTCCTCCAATCCAGAATCTTGGTCATACGCGAGTTAACAATGCTGCAGCGAGGGGGTCTAAGTTTCAAATCAGCAAAACTGATTTTCGCAATTCCATTTCAATAAGGGTATGATATCCCATTAGCGTTCGCTGGTCGATTCCCCACGCAATCAAGTTGATAACGTGAAAAAAGGCACCAAATGACTTCAGATCGACACACCCGACGTGAGTTTCTCGTTTCGGCCCAAAAAAACATGGCAGTTGGGTTCGGAATTTGTGTCGCCCCGAGCATGGTTTTCCATGGTGGATGTACGCATTCGAAAGAAAACGCCCAGGTTAACGGTCCGGACTTGATTATTGGCCAACGGGGACTCTCGGACGGACGATTTCAAAAGCCGAGAGCAATTGCCATCGACTTCAACGACATGATTTACGTCGTGGACAAAACCGGTCGTATCCAGAAGTTTGATGATGAGGGGAAATTCATCTTAGGTTGGCGCACGCCAGCGATTGATTCTGGCAAACCGACCGGCTTGAGCATCGATTCGGATGGCTCAATCATGGTGGCGGACACGCACTACTATCGCTTTTTGTTTTACACACCTGATGGCCAACTCATGGAAGAGCGAACGATCGGCGGCACGAATGGCCCCGATCCGGGACAGTTTGCTTTTGTCACGGACATTGCCCGGACGAGCAGCGGGGCATACTATTGTGGCGAATACGGCGAATTCGATCGAATTCACCGATACACTCTCGACGGCAAGTACGTGGATCGAATGGGTGAGCATGGCGATGGCCCGCTCCAATTCAGTCGACCACAGAGTTTGACTGTTGACGACGACGGGCTCCTATGGGTTGCAGACTCATGCAATCATCGGATCCAAGTCATTGATTGGCGAGACACGAAACCCCGTTCCGTTGCGATACTTGGCAAACAGGGGCAGGCTCCAGGTGAATTTCAGTATCCCTATGGAATGATCTTTGCAAAGGATGGGTCCCTCATCGTAAGCGAATTTGGAAACCATCGCGTACAACGCTTGGACCGGGAAGGAAAGCCATTGGCGAGTTGGGGCATGGCCGGCAATCTGCCGGGAGAACTCAATCAGCCTTGGGCCACAGCCGTTGATTCGAAGAATCGAATCTACGTCGTTGACTCCGGCAACAACCGAGTGCAGCGATTTCACTTTTGAATTGACACAATAAAGAACATGTTTCAAACCGTATATTTAGGAAAACTGCTTGGGATTAAGGTCTACATTCATTGGACCTTTTGGTTTCTAGCACTTTACGTTGGACTATCCACCATCGGACATGGAATAGGGCCAGCAGCCTCGGCCATCGGATTCGTTTTTGCCGTGTTTGGTTGCGTGTTCCTGCATGAAATGGGGCACGCGCTGGCTGGGAAGTATTTCCGCATCCCTACGCTGGACATTACCCTTTACCCAATCGGCGGTGTGGCTCGGATGGCCGATTTTACGCGGTCGCCAGTTGCGGAATTGATCGTTGCCATTGCGGGTCCAATGGTCAACTTAGCGATAGCTGCTATTTTGTTCGTCGGGCTTTCGATTCGAGCTAGCCTGGACCAGTTATCAATGGAAGGAGTTGGAGAGCTTAGCCCCTTGGAACAACTGCTCATCGCGAACTTAGTACTGGCTGTTTTCAATATGTTGCCAGCATTTCCGATGGACGGTGGTCGCGTCTTGAGAAGTATGCTCGCGATGTTGATGCCCTACTCGCAAGCGACTCGTTACGCGGCCCGCGTAGGCCAAGTCATGGCCGCCCTTATGTTCTTCACTGGATTTTACTTATTCAGTTTGCCGCTGATTTTCATCGCTGTCATGGTCTTTCTCATTTGCTCAGGCGAATTGCTCAAAGAACGATTTGTCAGCCTTGCAACGCAAAGGGGCCAGAATAAACCGCCTTTCTATCAAGTGGAGGATGTTGCAAGCGCTGGCGATACGATCGATGCCGTTGATGTGCGTCGAGTTAGATGAATGAACGTCGGACGCTAGCAACGTCCGCCACGCGTCTGCCACGTGTCTGCCACGTGTCTGCCACGTGTCCGATTATTCCACAATGCTGCTCAACCACATTGGTTTTTCGTCGTCGGTTGTCGCAATGCGAACACGGTCCGGTAGATCAACAGCATTGGCGGAAATTTTTAATGGGCCCTGAAAGAGGGCTGTACTCTTGACTTTGAGCGTAATCTTTTTCTCTGTGTCACTCCCTTGAATGGATCTTACGACTGGGCAGTCGACGCCATTGGGCAATTCGTGTAGTGAAACCAGTATTTCACCCACAAAATTGCCCTCGCGATTTAGCTTGACTTGGATCTCGGTCTCCTTGCCAACCACAACCTGAATGAGATCATTCGGAACCGACAGACTGAAGTCCGGCAATACTGCACTCACTAGCAATTCGAAACCGTAGTCGGATCCCCCCGTTTGATGAAAGTCACTGACTTCAATGAAGTAATCACCGTCCGCGGGAGCCTTCCACTTCAAGTCTGGATCGCGGTCGTTCCCTACATCATCCTGTTGCGATAGCTGCTTGCCCTGCGCATCAAGAACCGCAATGGTCCCGTCCAATGCCGAGCCGAACTCCCGAGCACGCAACTGAATTCGATAGGACTGCCCCGCCACCCCTTTGAAGCGAACGTAGTTTTGCTGTCCGGACTGGGCGATCGTTCCACGCAAGCGAGCAGGCACTTCGATCGAAATCGCCGTATCGCGTGAAATCGACTCTCCATGTTCCATTGCGCGACAAATAGCTTCACTTCCGGCTTCACTTCCAAGAGAACCGTTCGAGGAAGGATCGACCAAGGGTGCAACCTCGGATTGAAGTCGAAGGCGATAGATCCAATCAGCCCCTCCCCCAAAAGCGATGGTACTATCCGGCGCCGAAGGAAAACCAAACACGCGCACAAAGTACTTGCCATCGCGCGGCGCTACGAACTCTAGACTTGGATCAAGGCCGAAATGATCTAGGTTCTCAGCCATAACAAACCCATCCGAGTCCAATAGCTGTAGGATTGCGTCCACTGGTGAACGCAACAACTGTGACGCATCGACGGTAGCTACCAGCTTCTGACCCGCAGTAAGCATCACCGAAACCATGTCCACATCTCCACGTTTGCCTAAGACGCCTTGAAAACAAGCAGGCACTGCGAGGACCGCGTTTGCCTCGGCAACGCGATTGTTCGGTTCCACTTCGATTTGTTCTGGCATGTCGCTTACAAGAAAAGGTCGCACCGAAGTTGCCCCATTCGGATGATACAATCGCAACCAGTGTAGGCCCGGCTTAGCACTGGCATCGATGGTCGCCTTGAGCTTTCCCGAACTCGCATCAAAGGACCAGCGAATGGAGTCCGAATCGGACCAAGCTTGAATCGGCCAAACAGGGAACTTGCCAGTTGCTTCGACATCTACGACCGTGCCCGCTTGACCACCCGGTGGAAAAAGGCGAGTCAACTCAGGTCGTTCGGCAGCTCGAAGTGCATTGGTGAAAATTGCTGCAAGTAGTACGCAACCAAAGATAGAGGACCGCCATCTCGCTTTGCCTTGTCGATACCAATACACGCTTACATCAACTCCTGGATAGGCGTATGGTCGCTTACCAAGTGAGTTGGTCTGCCGGAAGGTGTGTAGTAGATTTTTGCGGGATCGATTCCAAGTTTACGATAGACGGTCGAGACATAGTTTTCAGGGGACAGAACCCGTTCGCTGGCGGAGTGGCCTTGCCGATCGGTTGCTCCGATCACTTGACCGCCGCGTGTTCCGCCACCCGCAAACAAAATGGACATCGCATTAGCCCAATGATCCCGGCCTGCTTTGGACTGTCCAGCCAACGTGCTGAGTTTAGGTGTGCGCCCGAACTCACCGAGCGCAATGACCATGGTCGTCTCTAACAAGCCGCGTTGGTCCAAATCGTTGATCAGAGTAGCGACTGTTTGGTCCCAACTCGGCAAGCGCTTCTTCAAAGCTCCGAACAAATCGGAATGGTGATCCCAGCCGCCATCGTAGATAGTAACAAAGGGAACTCCTGCCGAGACAAGCCTTCGTGCTAACAGCGCCCGCTGACCGAAACTATTTCGACCATAGGCTTCTCGTAACTCAGCGGGTTCACTGTGGATATCGAAGGCCTTTTGTGCCTCCGGAGTCATCACCAGATCGTATCCTTGTTGATAGTTTTCATCGTAAGCGCTCACGGGATCGCTTACTTGAGGATCGCCATACCTGGGTAGTCGATCCACGAGTTTGCGCAGGTCTTGCCGTTTTCCAAAACGGTCACTTAGAAGCTCCTTTGGCATCTCCACGTCGCGAACCCGAAACTGCTCGCTGTTTGGATCATTTCCCACGACGAAGGGCGCGTACTTGGCACCTAAAAAATTCGGGCCGCCGGATCGGGACATGCTAGGCATCGTAAAATAGCCAGGCATTCCGTGTGGCGCCGGTCGTTCCATGGCAGCTACGGATCCAAGGCTCGGATGGAAACTCACAAACGCACCGCATCCGACAGGGATGCGCGGCGGTGCACCGGTCATCATGTAATGGTTGCCCGCACCATGATTGGCTTGATTGTGACACACCGATCGAATGATCGCGTATTTATCGGCGATCTTGGCAAGCTTGGGCAAGTGTTCGCAGATGCGAATGCCGGAAACATTGGTTTCGATAGGTCGAAACTCACCGCGGATCTCCGCTGGAGCTTCCGGTTTCGGATCGAAGGTTTCGAAATGGGTTGGACCACCGTCCATCCAAATCAGAATGCAATTGCTCTTCGGTTTGGATCCCGACGTGGCGTCGTTCGCAGCGGCTCGTCGCATCGCAAGCAGATCGAGGAAACTGCCACCCGCGAGTCCCGCAAGGCCCAGTTGCAAATATGTTCTACGATGCATAGCTACCCTCCTTACAACTAGTCTAAATAGAGGAACTCAGGTGAATTGAGCATGGACCACATGATGTCTTCCACCAGTCGGCGTCGATCTGTATCGGGTTTTGCAAATTCCGCCACAAGTGAGCTAAGTTCAACTTCATCGGGCTCTCGATTGAAGATAGCTGAATAAAGTTCGGAAACAATGGCGTCCGCACCTTTATCGGATTTTGCAAGCTGATCGCACCGTCCGCCGTCGGCAGCAATTCGCTTCTGGATGTGGGTTGCATTCATAAGATGGAGCGTTTGAGTCATCGAAGTCCCAACGGCTCGCTCGCACGGAGGGTCTTGATTAGGATCCGGCCGAGCAAAAGCGTCGAGCAGTTCGGAGTTGGTTCGAAAAGTCCACAGTTGGGTGGCACGAGTCCCTTTTGGCATCCCATCGAAGTCCTCGCTTTGAAGCGTGATATCGGAGATCGCGTCGGATAGGACTTCTGCTTTCAAACGCCTCCGATAGTGTCTCGAAAAATTGCGTGCGTCCGAAGCGTTGGTCTCGTTGGGTTGCGAGGAGAGCGCATAAACTTGGCTGATGAAAATAGTATGTAACAGTTTCTTGTGATCAAACCCGACCTCCCGAAAATGGCTAGCAAGGGCAGATAACAACGGGGCGTTGCTGGGCGGATTGGTTGCACGCAAATCGTCGACAGGATCGACGATCCCGACCCCCATTACCTCCGACCAAATGCGATTAACCGCTACTTTGGCGAAGGTCGGATTATCGACAGACAGCATCCAATCGGCTAGGTTCACGCGTGGATCTTGACCGAATTTTGGTTCTTGTGAACTGCCTGTAAGAGGTTTCGGCGGTAGTACTTGATTGGTCAGCGGGTGTTTGACTTCCCCTTTGTCTTTTGCGTAGACGATCTCTTCGCCCCCTGAAATGGGTGGCGAAAGCCCAGTGCCTTTGTGACCGACTCGGGCAAAGTGAGCAGCCATGCCATAGAAATCAGCTTGGCTATAGACTTCGAATGGATGCTGATGGCACTTGGCGCATTCCAAGCGAACGCCCAAGAAGAGTTGACTGACCATGGTGGTGATTTCTTCGGGTTCACGGCGGTCGCGAAATACCGTGACCGCTCCGTTCCGCCATGTGCTGCCCTGTGCTGTAACGATTTGTCGAACGAATTGATCGTAAGGTAAGTTTTTACGAAATGCATCCCGCAACCATGCGTCGAGGCTGTAGGTCGCTTTGATGCCAACGCGATACGGATTAGGGCGAAGTAGATCGGCCCATTTGTTCGCCCAGAAATCCGCGTACTCGCGTTGATCCAGTACGGACGTGATCCACCGAGATCGTTTGTTTGGATCGTTATCTTGCTGGTAAGCGACTACTTCCTCGGGCTTGGGCAATCGACCAATGGCATCGAGATAGAGCCGCCGCAAAAATTGGGGCTCATTGCACGATTGGCTCGGAAGGATGTTGAGAGTTGCGAGCTTGCGATAGACTAAGTCATCGATGAAATTGTTTGTTGTCAACGATTTGTATTGCTCGTTAGAGACCTGGACCCGGCGAGGGACTGCGGTGCTCCAGGTTGAGATTTTGCCCATGTACCTGGCCATGATGGTCGCCTCGCCAGGCAAGGCACCAGCCTTCAGTCGACCGTTGGACGCGATGGAAACAATGGCGGGTTCGTTCGATTGGTAGGCACACATTTGAGTTACATTGCGGGTCGATCCATCGTTGTACTTGGCAGTCACGGTCAACATCTCCTGCTGTTCCGCGATCATCGAATGCTGTTCCGGCCAAATTTCAACGCTCAGTAGTTTCGGATCAGTGTCGGTTGTGCGTGCAACTCCCCCTTGTATCCAATTCAGAAGCAAACGATAGTCTTCGTCGGATTCACTAAAGCGAATGCCTCCTCCGTGAGGTTCTTTGCCGATCGCTTTATTGAGGAGCAAGCTCTCATTGGGAGACGCAATAGAAAGTCGGCGGCCACGCGAGTTCTTGACGATCGCTTCGTAGTCCATGTTCGCATCGAAGCCGAGAAGCGACAAGGCGAATCCGTTTTGCCCGCGTGCCTTGCCATGACATGGGCCCGAATTGCATCCTCGTGCGGTCAGGATGGGTTGAATATCCAGTTCGAATTTCAAAGCTGTAATCGGAACAGTTTCGGGGCTGACGGGCTCCGATCCAACGCACGCTATTGCATGGAATGCGATCAATCCAAAGCCCCAAAGGACCTGGAGATTAGCGAGCAAGTGGCGAGGAAATAGACACATGGAAGGTTGGGTTGGAGGGATTGCCAAAAGGCAACAAGGACGCCGGTACCTGTTGATGGACTAGCACTTCCTTAGTATTAATAATAATAGAAAACGTCGCATATTGCAATTCCGAGGTCAAATTGGGCATTATCCCGATAGGGATTAGGCGATCGGCAGACAGAAGACTACCAGGCCAGGCCACCGTGTGGCACGCCCAAAGCGATTAGCGATGGGCGTGGGAAGTGTGGCAGATAACTCTAGCGATTCACCACGCCCTTCGTACCTCAGAGCGTGCCACCCGTGCCACCCGTGCCACCTAGTTTCAGGAGCATGGAGCCACTAAAATGCAGGCAAGTCAAAGACTATCTCAGCCCCGATTTCGTCCTCATTCGACGACGATTCGGCTACGAATATTTGACCACCGTGCGCCTCAATTATTCGCTGGCAAATCGCCATACCTAAGCCTGTGCCCTTTGTCTTGGTCGTATAAAAAGGCTCAAAAATCCTCGCTCGTTGTTCCTCATTGAGCCCTGAACCTTGATCGGCGATGCGAACTTGAACTCGTGGTCCTGATTCTCCCTGTATCATGCAGCAATCGAGGAATATCTTGCTGTTGTTTGGAGCAACCGACAGAGCGTTTTCGAGGATATTGCGAATGACTTGCACAATTCGATGCCTGTCGCAGTTTACATCCGGACAAGGATCGCTTCGCAATACCAATTGGACCCTCATGGTTCGCCACTGGTCTACCAGATTCCCCCAGGTTTCGTTGCACAATCGCTGAAGGTTCTGCCACGAGCGTTCCAGTTGGATCGGTGCCGCGTAGTTGCGAACCTCTTCATAAAGCGTTTGCAATTCCACAAGGGCAGATCGCGATCGTCGAACCAAGTCCTGTTGTTCTGGAGCCGATTCGAGATCCAGACTCAGCATGTCCAAACATGCTCTCGAACGCTGTAGAGCATTGCGGCTCTCATGTGCTAGGCCTGTCATCATTTGCCCGATCGCTGCCAACCGCTCGCTTTGGATCAGCTTTTGTTGCGCCGAACGCAGTTCCGCCTCGGTCTGTTGACGTTCCGTCATGTCGCGCATGATCCCAGCAAATATCGTTCTCTCTCCGATTTTCACTTCACTCACCGCGAGATCCACTGAAATCAATGAGCCATCTTTTCTTTGTCCGAGTACCTGCCGGCCAACTCCAATAATCGCAGCCTTGCCCGTTTCTTTGTACCGCTTCAGGTAGCCGTCATGCGCAGATTGATCCGGCTCGGGCATGATCATCGAAATGTTGTTGCCAACAACCTCATCTGGCAAGTAACCGAAGAGTCTTTGAAACGATCGATTCACATGCAAGACGACGCCTCGATCATCGATCGTCACGATTGCATCGACCGCGGTATTCAAAATAGCGGCCAGCACGGCTGCGTCCTGAGAATGCTCTTCTATCAAGGATGCATCATCGGAAAAAGTTTCGTCCATCCTAACGCTTCTCCTTATGGACTGTATTCGACAACCAGCCAGGCTTGAACTCATTGAGCATTTCCTGGATTGCAAGCGACTCCGAGGAATTGAGGCGAACTCCTTTTGGAAGTGGTTTCTCTTGTGCGAGGATTGCTTGCAACTGGGTTCGGACATATTGCATCACGGGCTCGGGTAAGCCATCGAAGTGCTCGGAAAGGATCAAATAGCTACATGGCAGCCGAAACAAACGCTTTTGCAAATCTAACTGATAAAAGGACCTGCCCCTGGAGTCGAAGGGCTCCTTTGCGGAAAACACTTCGGTAAAACCACTCTTGCCCTGGACTGGACTCGTCAGTTCGAATTCGTCCGCAAAAAGAAGACCAGATATGAGTGCATCGCCGACGCTTGCAATACGTCGCTGCGTAGACTCACTAACATACTCCTTGTCTCGACCCAACGCTTCATTCATGGACTTGTCGAGATGCGTTGCCTGACGCGTTTCGTAGTTCGCTCTAGTGATCAAGTTGTGCAATCGCGTTTGGTGCTCCAACACCATTAACGCCACGATATCGCTTGTGTCACTCAAGCGTTTTCCATTCGCTACCGTCGACGGTAGATGCGCCTGGTTTGCGCCCAACTCCGTATCAACCAATTGTGGATCCTCGCGATCGAGTGCGAAAATGTTACCAAGGTGCCGCATCGAGCCATGTTCACCCGTCACGTACCAACCTCCCCAACGCTGTTCGAAGGGACTACGGTGGTCGGTGATGTACGTCGAAGAACCCGATCGAGGGCGACCAGATTTGTCCGAGTATATCGACCTTACAATGACTCCCGGCACTCGCTCAGTCCTGGTCGTTGCATGGCATGCAAGGCACTGCCCGCGGTCGCGGATAATGGAAAAATCCTGTTCGTTCCGTTCAAGAGTATAAAAAACACATCCCAATTGCGGATCCACAGCCGTGAGCTCCATAATCGGGCTTCCTTCGACCGACCCTACATAAACCGAATCGTTGAAGTAGATTGCCCGTGGAGTACGCGGGCTGATATACGGTATCTGCATACTCGTCTTGGAGAAAACTAGGCACTGTGACGACTCTGGAATCTCCAATGCTTTGAGCACGGACTGAAGATAGTTGCCATGGGAATCCGCATCAAGCTTCTCGGTACCGGCTTGAAGTCGCTCGTGCAGTTTTGCTACCGCGTCGTGAGATGGACTGGCATGATACGAAATGGGCGGATGGTCAAAATCATCATCCGCAAGAGAAGAAGAGCCAAACTGAATGCTTGCGATTGCGCAGGAAAGCCCCACGCTGTAAAGGAACAACAGTCTCCACATCTCGAAGGCTTTGTTCGTACTCGTACTCGAATGGCTTTGACCAACCGAGTGCAAGTAGGAGTACCGTCCTACGGAGTGAGTACGAGTACGAAAACACATGAATTTTGTTTGACGCATCATTGCTTTTGTTCATCATTGAGTAACTTCACCGAAGGGGTTTCCAAGTCATCGTATTGTCCACTTCGAATGCAAACCAAACAGGCCACCAGTGCCGAACCACCTAGCAGCAACGCGACTGGCAACGCGACGTATAGGACACTCATCTTGACCTCGTTCCGGTAAAAGCTTGGGTCGACATGGCCATTGCCAGCACAGTCAGACCGCTGATTGGCATCAACACCGCTGCAATCAAAGGGTGTATCAAACCCATGATTGCCAGCGTCATCGTTACCGCATTGTAGATCAACGACGCCACAAAGCATCGCCGAATTCCGCGAACGACGCGTGTCGAGGCGGTTATCAGTTCCGCGACCGAGGCCAGCCGGCCATTTCCAATGAATATTGGGGCAGTATAAAGTGCTTGTTCGCTTCCGCCACGAATTGCAATTCCAACATCTGCCATCGCCAACGCAGCGGCGTCGTTCACTCCATCTCCAACCATTGCACATGGACGACCGCTTTCCGCTTTGCAGTGTCGGATCATCTCCAACTTGTTCTCTGGACTCTGCTCGCCCAATGCGAAATCCATCGCAATTCCATCGGCTCGCAATAAAATAGCTACGGAATCAACAATCTCCTGTCGATCTCCCGACAGAATTCCCAATTTCCAACCCTTGGTTGTAAGAAATCGAAGTGTCTCGACCGCATCGTCCCGCAACGGATCACCCATTTCAAACATTCCACGAACGGTTCCGTTGATCGCAACCCAAACAATCGGGTGGTTCTGAGAAAGTGTGTTGGCTTGCAATTCAAGCCAATCGGCCGAAAACGTAATTCCTTGTTCGTTCAGCCAGGCTTCGTTGCCGACCGCGACCCGCACACCCTCCACCAAGCCTTTTGCCCCTTTGCCTCGAACATGTTCCAACTCACTGGCCAGAGGCCCTTGCCCTTGCTCTGGCCCTTGCGCGAAATTTGCAAACTCGCCAATGGCTTTTGCGATTGGATGGTGAACCGACTGCTCTAGAGCCGCCGCAAAGGGAATGGCTTCGTCGTCACCATGGAAGTCGATCACACTCATTCGTCCATACGTCAAAGTGCCAGTCTTGTCCAACCAAAGCGTCCCTGGCGTAGCCAATCGCTCGAGACAATTGCCGTCGCGAATCCAAATCTGTCGATTGGCCGCCCGGCCCAAAGCGACAGTGAGTACCAGCGGTGCCGCCAAAGCCAACGCGCAAGGACACGCGATCGTTAGTAAGGCCATGGTGTGCTGTGTTGCAAGCGCAGCACTCGACACAAAACACCACGCTAACCAAGTCATCACTGCGAGCAATAAAACGACGATCACAAACCACTTACTCACTCGATCTGCGGCTGTTATCGTGGGTGTTCGATGCGTGGAGGCGTTGCGAACCAACTCCATCAGTCGGCCAACACGACTGCTGGCACCTGCGGCCGTAACTGCTATGGTCAATGGAGCCGATATGTTTACCGTTCCTCCTACCGCCATATCGCCGATAAAGATAGATGAAGGTGCAAATTCCCCGTTGAGCAGCGAAGTTTCGACGCAGCTGTCGCCATCCGTTACGATCCCATCTGCCGGAATCGTTTCTCCAGGCCGTACCTCGATCCGATCGCCCAACTGCAGCCGACTTGCTGGCACGATTTTCGTGGAACCATCCGTTTCGAGTCGCGTGGCAGTGAGCGTGTTCCAACGCAATAAACGGGCTAGTGAAAGACTGGTTCGATATTGAGCTTGAAATTGAATAGTCCGACCAATCCGCAACAGCAATATCAATGAAGCAAGCGAGTCGAAATAAATGTGTCCAACACCCCGCGTTGCACCGATCACCGAGCCGACCACCCCCATCAAAAGTGAAAGAGCAACCGGAATATCCACGTGAGGTGTGCGTGTTCGGATGGCTTGCCAGGCAGTTTGAAAAAAGATGCGACCAGGAAAAATGGCTGCAAACACGGCCAGTACCGTGCCTACCCACCTCAAAAAAGTCTCGTGCCCTGACGCGATACCCGTCGATTCGCCCGCATACAATGCGACCCCAATCCACATTGCATTGGCCGCAAAGAATGCCGCCAATGCAATCCCCATCCAATGCTCTCTCTGCTGGTGCAAGAATCCTTGTTCGTCTTGGCTATCGACTGTCCATGGTGAGAGCGAATAGCCGAGCTTTGCCAACTTTATGGCGACCTTTACCGGCTGCGTGCGTTTGGGGTCGTAGATGAGTTCGATGGTTTGATCGCTCATTCGTACTTGGGCGCTTTGCAGCCCCGGAATCGTAGGTTGCATCCGCTCAATCAACCACGAGCATGCGGCGCAGTGCAATCCGTCCACTGCCAATCGCACCAAACACAAGCCATCCGTCACGGGGTGAACTTCTACGCCTGCCGCGTTCAGATCCTCCAAGATCGCCAAACGAGTGCCGTCGCTTTCCCCCGCTTCGAAGCCGTTTGGCAATCGCGCTGATCTCAACGAATAAAAGTCTTCGAGACCAAGTTCATGGATGAGCGAGTAGGCCCCCATGCAACCATTACAGCAGAAGACACTCGCCTCGTCTTGATGACAGAACGTCGGCAGTCCGCAGTGTAAGCAAGGGCGCGATGTCCGAACTAAGTTCTTTGGCTCTTCAAGGGTTTTCGTCATCGTCCCCTCGACAACATGGAAGCGTTGTATTCAAAGCTCGCCGCACCATCTCCAGTGAAGTATCCGAAGGCAAGCGAGTTGCCGCAACAGATCCGTCGGAATTTGGCAATCCTCGCAATGCCTCCGGTGATCGGTTCAAGGGACTCAAATCGACCAAGCTGCGTTGCACCAAGATAAATGCGCCAAAGCTGATGATGCAGCCGGCAGCGAAGGGCTGCGTGAGAGCTTGCCATCGTGGACTAATGGACGACCAGCCCCAAGCTGCGACCGACAGCAGTGGAAGCGTTCCCATCCAAAACGCAACCATCGTCGCGATCGTCATGCCAGCACTGGGAGCGGCTGCGGCTGCCAATACAAACAGATAAAGCCAACCGCATGGCAACAGCGTGCTCGTTAGCCCCCACAGAAAAGCACCTAACCAGACAGGACCACCCGAATAAGCTCGCCGCAACTTCACGATCGTAGCTGTCCATCGCTGCGACCAACGAGAGTGTCTTACAGGCATGCGCCATGAGAAAATTGCGAACATCCGAAGGGTCCCTAGGATGATCATGGTGATACCAACCCCCCAGCCAACAACTTGTATTGCTTGATTGCCGCCGGCAAGGAACTGCAGTGCCGAACTCAAAAACGCGACTCCAATACCCATCAATGTGTACGTCGCCAAACGGCCTAGATGATACGAACTCATTCGCAAAAAGCGATATTGCTGAACTCCGGTCGACGGCCCCATTGCCAAAATGGCAAATGGTGTGCACATTCCAACGCAATGCATCGAACCAACGAGCGATGAGAACAAAGTCGCCGCTAACAATTCCACCGCTATCATTCTGCGATGCCTGTGTTTTTCTCTGGGAGCTCAAACCAATTCAGTGTGAGGTCATCCCAATAGTGCCGATCGCCGGTCGCATGGATTTCCATCTCCAGGTGCCATCGGCCAAGTTTGCGCACGTCTATCTTGGCGCGATAGTGTCCCGGTTCTATCTCATGGAGTTCACACTGAAATTGGTCTGCGACACGCGTGTAGTGGAACAATCGCAACGAGCCGGCGCAACCGGTGACGGGTTCATTGTCCGCATCTAAGATCGTGACATCGATCGCATTGCGACTTGGCTCAACCCGTTGGACTTCCAATTTCCAACCTAACTTTTGCGAGTCTTCTTTTCTTTGTCGACGCACATCCCAAGCCACGGCCCGCTCGCCATAACCAGGAATCGATCGAAAGGAAGGGTCGCCGGCTGCCATAGAAATAGCGATGGCGGCGATCGTAAAATCCATCGCAAAGAAGCTGCAAATGAGGCAAACCCAAAACCATTTGGAGTTGCGTTCACGCTTGGCCAGTTGAGCCGTGGTTGGGGGTGATGGTTTCATTTTCTGTTCCTTTTTCCGTTCGAATCTCAGGTCTCCAAAATTTCAGCGTGGCCCTGACAATCGCACGTTGATCTGCCTTGTTGCTCCGCTGGTATCGCTCATCGTTAGTTTTGTATCCACATGACCTTTGCCGGTCGTCTTCTGGATCGGAAAGTGCACCTCGAGCGGAACAAGCACCGACTGACCGGGCGTTAGTTGAATCGAATCGCCGCTGCTCCACTTGGCAAGAACCTCTTCGTCCGAAACGCTGACGGAGTACACTTGTCCCTTCTGGCTGCGATTGACCAACCTCACTTGAAAATTGTTTTGCACTTGGCGATCCACTCCCACGGTATAAGGCGCGCCTGGAGCACCCATGACTCTTGTGTCAAATGCAAATTTCGTTGAAAGAACAGCCAGAAACAGACCACCAGCAATCAAAATAATCGTTGGGTAGATAATGGTTCGCGGCCGAATGAGCCTGGAGGGCTTCCCAGCCAATGCGTCCTGCGTGGAGTACCGAATGAGGCCTTTCGGCTTTCCAATGGTCTGCATTACTTGATTGCAAGCGTCGATGCACTGCGTGCAATGGATGCATTCCAATTGCAATCCGTTCCGAATGTCGATCCCAGTTGGGCAAACAGCGGTGCAACGACCACAGTCAACACAATCGCCAACATTTTGAACGGCAATCTCGTCAAGCGTTAACAACTCTGTGTTCGACTCTGTGTTCGACTCTGTGTTCGACTTTGCATTCGCGCTATCGGTCGCAGGTGCACGTCTACCCTTTTTCCTTGGCTCACCGCGATTCTCGTCGTACGCAACGATATAGGAAGTTCTATCCAACATGACCGATTGCAACCGTCCATACGGACACGCAATCATGCAGAACTGTTCCCTAAAGTAAAGGAAGTTGAACATCAACCCTGCTGTCGCTCCCCCCATAACGAGAAATGCAGTCGGGTGCTTTGTCGGCGACGATTGCATCCACCTTGCCAAAGTATCCGTACTAACAAAATAGCTTAAAAACGTGTGAGCCAGGAAGAGGCAACAAATGAGATAGACCACAAATTTGCCGACCATTGCCAAAGCGTTCAGCGATTTGCGTGACTTCCCGCCCCTCCCAACCGTATTGGAAAAGAACCGGTCGATCGGACGAAATAAGAATTCGAGGTAGACTGTCTGCGGGCAACCCCAGCCACACCATACTCGCCCAGCCACCGCTGTTACCAACATGATGGAAAAGAATGCCATCAGCATCAAGCATGCGACCAATGGAGTGTCAGTCGGATAAAAAGTGTGACCGAAGAAGGTGAACTGTCGATGGGCGATATCAATCAGTATGTAAGGCTTTCCATCGATTCTCAAATGCGGAAGTGTTACGAAAAATGCGATCAACGCATAGGCTAGCCAGCGCCGTCGTTTCCACAGGACCCCTTTCGCAAGCGATGGCATGATCCAGATTCGACTTCCATCGCTGTGCAACGTCGGCAACACATATCCGTTGGGCGTCAGAAGCGATTCCGAACGATCGTCGCCGCTGGCGCACTTGCCAGTACCTGAGCACTGACCGCACTTGCTCCCGCTCTTTTCATCGGACAGCAAAGGTAACGGGTTCGGTTTTTCGGACATTATTCGCTCGGCCAGGCTGGGATTGGACTACCATCCGGGGCTTTGGCGACCGCTGGCTTGGATCCTCGCAAACTTGCAACATAGACGGAAACGAAAACCACGTCGTTCTTATGCGAAAAGCGTTTGCCCCAAGCTGGCATTGCGCCACCCGCAACCCCCTCGTTGATCACTTTGAGAATGTCGGGCAGTGCTTTGACGTGCTTGAAGTTCTCATCGCACAAATTGGGTCCAACATTGCCCCCTCCATCCGCTCCATGGCAAGAAACACAATTGGCTTTAAAAATCGACTGACCGACTCCAATCCACTTTGGCTTTTTGAGGTATTCCACCATGGTCGGCTGGTCGCTAGCCAAGTCACCGATCTCAGCATACTGCTTTTTTGTGTTTTCCGTTTCACTTGCTAGGTACTGTTCATCGACGGAGCGACCCGCTGCACCCGAATGAAAGTACATGAGGTAAAATGGACAGAATGCGATGGATAACCAAAAGAGCCACTTCCACCAGCCAGGTAGTGGATTGTCGTACTCTTGAATCCCATCGTAACTATGGCCTAGCGATGGCTCTCCTAACGATGGCTCGTCGTGTGCCGAATCTGGTTTCACTTTTTGGCTCCTTCCCAAGGATCAACTATCGAGTCTTCGATTGGAATGCTGCTGAATCGCGCTGTGGCATCCCGATTCAAACGAAATACCCCCCAAACGATCGCTAAGAAACAAAGCCCAAAGATCACCAACGCGATCTCTTCAAAATTGGAGTAGTCGAGTTTGGAAACAACGTCTTTTAACATGCATTATCTTTCTAGTGTGAGTTGGCTATTTGGCGATTGGCTATTTGGTTACGGGTAGGGCGATACCATCGCCACCAGTGGCCGCTGTATCGGCACCTGCTACGGGCGTTCCGGCTACCGGCGCTCCGGCGACGGGCGTCTCAGCCGCGGAAGCAGTGGGACCTGGAGTGTCGACGCGGAACAAATCCTTGCCGACTCGCTGTAAGTATGCGATTAAGGCAATTGCGGTCGAGTCTTTGATCAATTTCCCTTCGAAGTCTACTTTGCCTCCTTGGGCGAGGATTTCGGCCGCCACCGCTTCGGCTTGTTTATGAGCCATCGCCTCTGCTTCGGTCAACTCTTTGTCGTACGGTGCCCCAAGATAGTGAACTGCTTGAATGCGCTTCTGAATTTCGCCGAAATTCAAACGTTCGACCAGCAAGTGCCGATAGCTAGGCATCACCGAGCCTGGCGAACGTTCTGCTGGATTATTAAAATGTTCCCAATGCCAGAAGCTGCTCTGCCGACCACCTTCGCGAGCCAAGTCCGGTCCGATGCGGCGAGAGCCCCATTGGAACGGTCGATCGTAAATGAACTCCCCAGCCTTGCTGTATGCGCCATAGCGCTGTGTTTCCGCAATCATTGGACGAATCATTTGCGAATGGCAGTTGTAACAGCCTTCGCTCACGTAGATGTCCCGACCGGCAAGCTCCAGAGGTGTATAAGGCTTCACACTGGCAATGGTAGGGACATTGCTTCGGATCAAAAAAGTCGGGATGATTTCCAACAGACTCGCGATGATCACCGCCATAGTCGTAAGCACAGTGAAAAGCAATGGCAGTCGTTCCCATCTTCGGTGCCAATCCATCTTCACCACACGATCAATGGTGGCGGCAGCCTCAAGAACTGGGGCTCCTTCCAGCTTGCTTTTTGGAATCGGCGCGTCCAGATAATTTCGCAGCAATCGCGGCGCGGTATAGACTGGCTCTTCGTACTTGCTAGGTCGGTTGAGCCAAGTCATGGTAGCATTGATAGCAAGCATCAATACCCCTGCTACGTAAAGCCCACCGCCGAAGACACGAGTCCACCAAAACGGAACAATCGACTGCACCGTTTCTACAAAGTTGGGGTATTGCATCCGTCCAAGGTCGTCCATCGCACGCCACATCAGCCCCTGCGTGATGCCGGCCGCATAGATTGGCACGATGTAAAGCAAAATCCCAATCGTTCCAATCCAAAAGTGCCACTCCGCCATCGACTTGCTCCACAGCTTGGTCTGATACAGCCTCGGCAACAACCAGTAGATCATTCCAAAGGTCATGAATCCGTTCCAGCCGAGCGCCCCTGAGTGCACATGTGCGATCGTCCAGTCCGTATAGTGAGACAGTGCATTCACACTTTTGACCGACAACAGCGGACCCTCAAAGGTCGCCATTCCATAAAAGGTGATGCCTACCACAAAGAACTTGAGCACAGGATCGGAAGTGACTTTGTGCCAGGCGCCACGCAACGTTAACAATCCATTGATCATCCCGCCCCACGACGGCATCCATAGCATGACGCTGAATAGCATTCCAAACGTGCTAGCCCATTCTGGCAAGGCAGTGTAATGAAGGTGATGCGGGCCAGCCCAAATATAGAGAAAGACCAAGGACCAAAAGTGAATGATACTGAGCTTATAACTAAAAACCGGTCGCTCGGCTGCCTTCGGCAAAAAGTAATACATCAACCCAAGGAAGGGAGTGGTCAAAAAGAAGGCCACTGCGTTGTGACCATACCACCATTGCATCAACGCGTCTTGGACACCTGCGTAAACCGAGTAACTCTTTCCAAGCCCCACCGGTACGACAAGGTTATTAAATACGTGCAAAACGGTCACGGTCACGATCGTCGCGATGTAGAACCACAAGGCGACATACATATGCCGTTCGCGCCGCGTCCATAACGTCATAAAGAAATTGCCACCGAAGAAACCAAGCCATACGACCGCGATCGCCAAGTCGATCGGCCACTCCAATTCAGCGTATTCCTTGCTTTGCGTTATCCCAAGCGGCAGCGTTACGGCAGCCGCAACGATGATCGCTTGCCAGCCCCAAAAATGAAACAGCCCTAACGTGTCACTCCACATCCGGCACTTGCACAAGCGCTGCGTACTGTAGTAAATTGCAGCAAAGATTGCATTGCCGCCAAAAGCGAAAATGGCCGAATTGGTATGGACAGGTCGCAGTCTACCAAAAGAAAGCAAAGCGCTAGCGTAGCTTTCCAAACCATCAAACAGTGCGGGGAGAACGAGCAGCGTCGCTACCAGCACACCCATTAGGGTAGCCACCAACCCCCAAACAATGGTGGCGGTCACAAACATCCGCACAATTCCATCGTTGTAGCTAAACGATTCCATCGTTGCCTGTTGCGTTGCCCTGGTGGCTGGACGAGCCTCGATTTCGCTCGAGGAAGCCACGGATACGTCACTCATCTTTTTGCCGTCTGTTTGCGTTTGTCGTAAACCCATCACTTTCCTGTGGCTCAACCCTCAAAGCAACGTCCGTGCCAAGCAACGGAGACAATTTGTCGCATCAGCAACCGAAATGGCCCCTGATTGGAATTAGGCAAGCGGCAGACAGAAGTCTACCAAGCCAGACCACCGTGTGGCACGCCCAAAGCGATTAGCGATGGGCGTGGGAAGTATGGCAACGGACTCTGGAGATTCACCACGCCCTTCGTACCTCAGAGCGTGCCACCCAGTTTATAGGTAGATTTCAAAATGCCCCTCGCCCTATCATTTTGACCTTGGCCGAAAAACTTATTGTCGCACGTTTTTTCACGGTCTGACCCGGAAGAGGCCCACATGTGCACGTGTGTGCTTTTCAGGCCAAAGTGTGACATATCGTCGCGCTTGGGCTCGGCAAACCCGGCATGATCGTTGGATTTCTGCGATAATCACTTTCCTTGAAAAAACGGCATCGAGTTTGCAGTCTCGATCCGCTCGAATCTAAGCCCGATACCGTTCAAGGAAGCCCAATTTCGCAAGAATTTCGTTTAACCGTTAGTCGTAGGCGTACGTTTGTGGTAACGAGTACGCCTCCGGCTGACCGTTAAACAATTAATTGAACGGTATTGAGTGTAAACCTGTGCCGTACTGCGTGATCGTTTCGTTGATCGAAAACAACAGCCACTATGACAATTGCTCCGCTAACAGAACCAATCGATTTGCTCCTTGTCGACGATGAGCCGGATTTCTTAGAGCCGGCATGTCGATTCTTTCAACGTCAGGGCTATCGCGTTTCGGCCGCCGCAAACGCAGAGCAGGCCATTGCCGTCCAAGCTTCCCAACATTTCCATATCGCTGTCATCGATCAAAACATGCCTGGCATGAACGGCTTGGAATTGCTCAAGCGGCTCCACGAAGGTGACGAAGAACTTCGCATTATCATGTTAACGGGTGGTGGCAGCATTGCCTCTGCCGTCGAAGCCATGAAACGCGGCGCAATCGACTACCTATCCAAACCGTTTGGATTGGCTGACCTCGACATGTTAATTCGACGAGCGGCCAAGTCGGTGACGCTCGAACGAGAAAACCGACATCTCAAAATTCAGCTTGCTCAGACGCAGGTAAGCAAACCGCTTGTCGGCAAATCGGCCGGTATTTGCGAGGTCAAGCGATTGGTTCAACGAATTGCACCGAGTGACAAACCGGTCCTCATTCTTGGGGAGAGCGGAACAGGCAAAGAGTTAGTTGCCCGAGCAATCCACGAACAAAGCACGCTCGCCAATCGACCGCTGGTGGTAATCAACTGCGCAGCATTGCCAGAGTCGTTGCTTGAAAGTGAGTTGTTTGGCCACGAGAAGGGAGCCTTCACCGGCGCCACGGACGCGAAACCCGGCTTGTTTGAAATCGCCGATGGAGGAACACTTTTCATCGATGAGTTTGGAGAGTTGGCCGGCGGCCTTCAAGCAAAACTGCTGCGAGTTCTCGAAGACGGCACCATGCGCCGCATCGGTTCGGTGAAAGAAAGGCGTGTCAAAGTTCGATTGATCGCAGCAACCAATCGAGATCTCGGCAAAGAAGTTGCTGCTGGACGCTTTCGCGAGGACCTTTATTACCGTGTCAATGTTCTATCAATAACTATTCCTCCTCTTCGCGAACGAGTCGGCGATATTCCTTTGTTGGTAGAGCATTTTTTAGGCAAAGAATGGCAGCTCGGGCCCGGAGTGAGCGAATTATTTGAAAGCAGTTCGTGGCCCGGAAACGTACGTCAATTGATCAATGCCTTGGAGCGGGCCAAGATTCTTGCCGACGACTCGGTCATCACGCTGGGTAATCTACCGCAAGAACTTCGCCAGTCTGCCAAAACGGAATGTATCGAATCCGCTTTCAATCCCGTTGCTATCGGTGATTCGATACCGTTGGAGTCCCTATCGCAAATGCATATCACCGAAGTTCTTCGCCGCAATCACGGAAACAAAGCCAAGGCCGCGCGCGAGTTAGGCATCGCCCGCAGAAGCCTGTACAGGATCCTTGACAAAATCGATGGATCCAACGCTCCGACACGGAGTACCAGTAACTAATCGGAAATCGCCTCTTCCTAACTGAAACTCGAATAGCTTCAGTTGCCAGGCACCTACAGATGATACCTACTGGTGATACGACAGACAGGAAAATGAATCGACAGGAAAATTCTCAGCCGCATCATATGTCCTATCTTCCTGTCACAAAAATCTTCCTGTCGATCCCCATGCTTGTCCCAAGTACTGCTTCTCAGATCCTGTCTGGGCCAACTACACTGTCCAGAAAATCATAAGCCGCTTGCCGCATGTCGGGTGGGAAATCATGTTGGCAATCTGGATGCTCGACACGCAGTCGTTCGGGATGGCCGAACAACCCAAAAACTTCCGATGCAGCTTTGGCTACCCGATCGACGCTAGCGGATCGGAAATTGCTATCGCCCAAGGGTGCGATGATCAGCACAGGACGTGGGGCCAAAGCACCTATCAATTCGTGGAAATCGAACGGGATGTCTTGCAAATCGCCACGGTAGTCTGCTAACGTCAACATGTATCGCGTCTGACACCAGCCTTTTTCTGGGAACCAGTTCGTCGCGTTTCCATCGTAGTAGTCGAGAAACGAATCAAGGCCGCAACTGGAAACAACCGCTTTGATACGATCATCGAAAACGCTAGTGTAAACGGCATTGTGGCCGCCCAAGGAATGTCCGATCGCGCCGATTGAGCCCATATTGACGTAAGGAAGGGTTTCTAACAGATCCAGCGAGCGCATGTTGTCCCAAACTGCCTTGAGCGTTCCACTCTCCCATCCTAAGGCTTTGATATCCGGCTGGTACTTGGCAAGCAACGGATAGTTTGGAGCGATGGTTACATAACCTCGTTCCGCAAGTTCACTCGCGTAATTTCGATTCTCTCTCCCCAATCCAACGACCACCCCATGTCCAACAACGTTATCAGTCCCATGCAAACATAGAACCGCGTGGGCTTTCGTTCCCGCTTGCAATACTGCCTTGGGTATACATACGTATGCAGGTAGACGGCACTTGGGTTCCGGGGCAAAGGAAATCAGCCGTCGCACATACTTGCCGCAGTCAACCTCTTCGTCGACTCTCATTTCGAATGGGCATCGCTTCTCGTCTCCCGGTAATCGTCCCATCACGGTTTCCATCCCTCGAACGATTTCGGCTCGACGGAGTGCCCAATCCTCGGGTGTCTTGACCGCCATGGGTTCATTATTTGCGGCACGGTAGAGCAGCAAGTTGTCGCGAGGCAAACGCGGATTAGCAATACTTACGGTAGCGAGCGGTTTTTCGTCGGCATTGGCGTTGGCCAATAATCCGGTAAGTGAATTCGGTAAAAAATGATTCGTCACTGCCAATGAGGCGACGACACCATTTCGCAACCAAGCGCGACGGGAAGTCTTTCCCGCACTTGGTTCGTGGTTTTCGCCTTGGCCACTAAAACCAGACGGAAACAAATGGCTAATTGGGATCATCGGTAGCTCCATGAAAAAAACGACTCAGGTCGATCTGACCTGTCGTATGTCCCTACTCCTTCGCATGACCGATACAAGAACGTACACAATCACCCCAGCATAAAAATTTCCAATCCTGTTCGCAACCACCCCCCAGAAAATAAGGGATACTGTTGGGGTCAGACCCTGTTTTCGGTTTTTCGATGTGTTTGAAATCGTCGGTCAACCACGATGGCCGAAGACTAGGGGTCGCATCCGGCGAAATGAGTACTCGCCTTGTAATGTTGATGGTTCGGACGGCTCGCTGTCGAGACAAAAGGGGCCGGCGAGACAAAAGTGGAGGGGACGCGCGTAATAATTAGATTGCAAACTACCCCCGTCCCCTTTCCGATCACGCGGTAAGTCAGTCGAGCGTACTGGAGCAATGGTGCTTTTGGATCAAGTACTTGAGTGAGCATACCGCGGAAGAGTTGCAAGCTTTGTTACCAGGATTGGCATTTTTGCGAGCGACGAAAGAGCTAGGTGATATTCAAACAATAACGGAGGAGAAGGCGATGTACGATTCACGAGAAAAGGCAATCCTAGACTACGAATCCAGCCTCATCGACGTCCGTGAAGAGGGCGAAGCGATTGGAATCGAGAAAGGCGAGGCGATTGGCATAGAGAAAGGCCAAGCGATCGGTCGTATTCAATTGCTTCAAGAATTGCTTGGAGATACCATTGCAACCGAAGAGTCCTTGCGCTTGGTATCATCGGACGAGCTTACATCTACGGTGCAGGAACTTCAGAGTAAGCTTCGCGAAAGAAACGCCTGACAAAACATGGTTGCGCTACCATTAACGTACGCCTACGGCTAACGGTTAAACGAAATACGTCCATGTAATCACTAAATCAACAGCCCGTTTGCCCGCCGGAGGCGGTCAAAGCCGAGGGGAACGGGGGTTGAGACGCCCAATTGTAGTACGCCAAAACGCATCCGTCGGGAGCAAGCCCCGAACGGATGGAAGAGGCAAATCCCGAAGGGATGGGCTAGCCAACTATTGACTATCCGATCGCTACAATTGCCCATCTGGTTGCTTCATGCCCAGTTGCTTCATTTTCCGATAGAGGTTGGATCGTTGAAGCCCCATCTTTTCTGCCGCTTGAGTTACATTGCGACTGCAGGCTTTGATTTGTTCCTCGATGTACTTGATTTGAAAATCCGCCGTGGCATCTCCAAGCGATTGATTCAAATCCAACATCGCACCAGGACCATCCACCGACATCGATCGGGGTGAACTGACGAAGTCGAGCTCCGACTCATCGAGAGTCTCACTGCTGGTCAGATAAGCGATCCGTTCCACGATGTTTCTGAGTTCGCGGATGTTGCCTGGCCAATCGTGTGCCATTAAGCGACGTTTTGCACCGGTCGACCAAGTCGGTTTGCTGCGTCCAATCTTGGTGCAAAACATGGTTAAGAAGAAATCGGCTAGGTCCAGGACGTCTTCACCGCGATTTCGGAGCGAAGGCAAGTTGATCGTCACGACTGTCAAGCGAAAATACAAGTCCTCGCGAAACTTCTTTTGCCGCACCATCTCTACCAAGTTCTGATTGGTTGCCGCAATGACTCGTACGTTGACCGGGATCGGTGAGGATCCACCGACGCGAACCACGACCTTCTCTTCCAGCACTCGAAGCAGTTTCGCTTGGCCCGCCAAACTCATGTCACCAATTTCGTCCAGAAACAGGGTTCCGCCCGAGGCCAATTCAAACTTGCCATTGCGGGTTTCATGCGCATCGGTAAACGCACCCTTCTCATGGCCGAACAGCTCACTTTCGAGAAGCGTCTCCGTGATGGCGGCGCAGTTGACGGCAATGAACGGCTCAAACTTGCGCTTGCTCTGATAGTGGATTTGGCGAGAGACCACTTCTTTGCCGGTACCGTTTTCGCCGAGGAGCAATACCGCCAAATCGGTAGCTCCAACTCGAGTTACAGTCGCTTTGAGAGTTTGCATCTCGGGAGAATTTCCGACCAACTGCACTTGCTGTTGTGCATCTTGAGTGAGTCGATCGCGTGTTTGCACAAGCCGTTGCATTTGCTGTGTGTTGGCAAGGGCCGCGGAAGCATGGCGTGCAAGTTCGATCAAGTCGGTTTCGTCTTGGGCATCGAAGCGACCGTCCGCATGATTGATGACTTCAAAGACCCCCATCGGTTTGTTGCGAGTGTCCATCAGCGGCACCGCCAAAAGCGAATCGGTGCGATAGCCGCTGCTGGAGTCGACGCGCCGGTCGACTTCATCGTGTGGATCGGAGCGATCCCAGCGTCTCGGCTGAAGGCTTTTCAGAACAGCCCCGGCTAGGCCTTTGTCGTCTGCAATGCGTAGAGGTTTCCCCTCCATGCCTAACGCCGGGTGTCCGACCAGTTCGCGAGCGGCTTTGTCCCAAAGAAAAATACTCGCGCGGTCGCAACGCAGCAGTCGCGTGGCCGCCTGTGCGATGTCTTGCAACAACCGATCGAGGTCTTGGTGGGAGTGCCAGTCGGCCGCGACAGCGAGGATTTGGTTTAGCCGGACTACGTCGCGGGCTTTTTGCTGCTGGCGTTGCCAAGTGTCGATCGTCAAGCCAACCAAGCTTAAATGTTCAGCGACTTGTTCGATTTGCTGTTGGCTGAGCACGGGTTGGCAACACAGCACGAGGTTTTTGTTAAGGGTCGACGGGATCGGCAAATAAGTCCAGAGTGCAGAGTGGTGGTTTCTGCGACCATCCAGACACTCGCTAGCAAGATTCCAATCCGGTGGTTCGGCTGTGCATTTCCCGATTTGCAATGTTCGTTTCCAAGCCCCTTTGGAGGCGACCATCAGGACGAGTCCGGTGACACGCCAAGCGTTGATCGCCCAATCGAGAGGCTCTTGCAGCAACTGTTCGATCGAACGAGCTCGCTCAATCGAGCCGAACAGTTGATTGACAAATGGAGTAAGGGATGAACTCACTAATCCAAAACCTCACCTTTGGGTTCAGGCAGAAAGAACCCGATGATAAACGCGAGCACAGCGATGACCGTTGCGACATAGCCGGCCGCCTGTGCCATGATCATCGGTGTGACCTTGTCCGCGGCTCCAGCCAAGTAGGGCGCTACGAAGTTGGTGGTCACTACGGCCATGCTGGTACCGATCATGCGTCCACCGACGTTCGTGGCAAAGCTGCCACCGGTGCCTCGCAAATGCATCGGAAACACTTTGGGTAGATACTCACCGAAGTAGCTAAACTGCGCGACCGTCAGCAAGCCGCAAACACCATACGCCCAATAAAAACTTGATCCGCCCGATTGGAACAGCATGAAATAGGTAAGCGGAATCATTAAGAGGGCGGGGATCTGAAATACTTTAAGGAGCATCACGCGGCTGATTCCGAAGATGATCAAGCAGGCCAATAGTATACGTCCAGTGAGGCCTCCAATTTCTTGATAGAATTGAACGGTATTTCCGACTTCTTTCACTTGGATGTTGAACGGTTCTTGTTTCTTAAAGTTATCGCGAAGCTGTCCTTTGATCGCCTTGCGTTCCGTTGAATCGGCGGCTGTTTCGTCGAATGCTTTATTCAACTTGGCCGCTTCCGCCCTCAGCGGTCTCAGTTCTTTGCTTTGTTCTGCGAGCTCAGGCAATCCTGGCGCGATACGAAGCGGAGTCAACTGAAGTGCGCCAAACGCGATTCCATACGCACATGCCGAGAGCATGGCCGTCACAATGGTCACTCGACGGAATTCCGGTGCGAACAAGGCGCTAATCTTGGGTCTCTTGAGTGTGCCTGCGGCCTTACGTTCCTTCCAAATTCGGGACTCGGGCACAAATGGAAGCAGAATCGCGATTGGAATCGCGGGCAACAGTCCAGTGCAAAGCAAATACCGCCACGAGGCAGGATCGGTACCGTTGGGAGCGAGCGGCAATCCGAAATCCGGCAGGTTCGTTATGTTTGCCAAGATCCAAACATTCACGGCGGTAACCAAGATTCCGCCGAGCGATGCAAAGGCCTGTGTAATGCCAAGCCATTTTTCGCGTTGCTTCTTGTCCTCAAAGACTTCTGCAAGCCAAGTGATCGCAGCCACGAATTCAACGCAAACACCAATAAAGGTGGTGCTTCGAAAGAAGATAAACCAACCAAGCGTTGTGCTGTAAGCCGCCAAAAATGGGGAAAGTGAATACACGAAGATACTGGCAGCCATCACGAACTTGCGGCCAAGGCGATCGGTTAGAGCCCCTCCGATCAAACCGAACACTCCACCGCAGAGCGCGGTGATCCAAAGCAGTCTGCCGGTCCACAAACTTACGGACGGGTGGCTGAGCGGTACATCCAACAGCTCTGCAATCGCCGGCGGCGCTGCCAATGGCGTCATCAGAAGTTCGTAGGTATCGAACAAGAACCCGATACTTGCAATGAGAATGATCAACCAGGTGGTTAGCGAGAACTGGCTTTTGGTTTCCATGGAGGCAGGCTTTAAGTGGGGCTAGTCGGAGCATTGACTTGAGCAGTGAGATTGAAACAGTGAGAAGTATAGCCTGGCGCCACGCGGCTATCGAGTACCATTAGACTCTGGCACTTTGATTCCGCAACGAATACTCTATTATTGTTCCTCTGCCGAGCTACAATCCATCAACTTTCCAATCCTACAGTGTCACCATCCATTCTTGTTACCGGTTACGGTGGTTTTCTAGGTCGGGCGATTTGCCGCGAGCTTTTATGCCATGGTTTTCGCGTCCGCGGACTTGCCCGAAACAAGTATCCGGAACTGGAAGCGCTAGGAGTCGAGTGCATTCAGGGCTCGGCTACCGATCTGTCAGTCTGCGAAGACACATGTCGCGGTGTGGACGGGGTGATTCATACTGCAGCTTTAGCCGGAGTTTGGGGACCAGCCAAACGTTATGATTTGACCAATATCGGAGCGACCGAAAACCTACTGAGTTCATGCAAGAAAGCCGGTGTTGGGGCTTTCGTGTACACCAGTTCTCCCTCGGTAACTTTTGATGGGACAGCTCAACGCAACATTGATGAAAACGTGCCATATCCGAACAAATGGCTCTGCCATTACCCTCGAACCAAAGCCATAGCAGAAAAGAAGGTCTTGACGGCGAACCGGCCGACCGGTTTTGCAACGTGTTCCTTGCGGCCGCATCTAATTTGGGGAGTTGGCGATCCGCATTTGATTCCACGTGTGATTGAAAAATGCCGATCAGGTAAGCTGCGCCGGGTCGGAGATGGCACAAATTTGATCGACACAGTGCATGTCGACCACGCGGCGATCGCCCATCGATTGGCTTTGGAACGGATGCTGGAACGCGACCAGAATGCATCCGGACGCGCTTATTTCATCACCGACGGTGAACCGGTCGCATGTTGGAAATGGATCACCACGATCTTGGAGTCAGCTCAGTTGAAGGCACCCAACAAAAACATCTCGTTTCGAAACGCCTATCGGTTGGGTGGCGTTATGGAGCAGATTTACAGCCTTTTGAGAATAGCGAGCGAGCCGCCGATGACGCGGTTTGTGGCGGCTCAACTTGGGGTGGATCACTACTTTGATATTTCGTCGGCAAAGGAGCGGCTGGGTTATACGCCGATTCAGAACCGTGCGGAACGAGTGGCCGAGCTTTCGTAGGTCAGTCGCTCCGCAGCCGTAGGTCAGTCGCTCCGCCGACTGACGGTCAGGCTGATTCCGACCTAAGTGCAACCCGACTTCAAAATAAGGCCTAAATAGCCGCCGCGAGCGATCTGATTTAGGAGTCGCAAACCCATATCTGGAAACACTTTAAGTTTTTTTGAATGGCTGCCATGCCCACTTGGCTAGCCGGACCTAGTATGCCAAACTAACACTGTCCGCCACAGTTTCCTTCCGTAAGTACTGTCAAATGATGTTCGCATATTCGAATCGCAGTTCGTTTTTTCGCTGGTTTTTGGTGGTTGCTTGCCTCCTCGCGCTGCATTGGACCAACGCGTCCAGATTCGCTGCCGCCCAAGAGCCCGCACAAGCAAGCGATAACGCAGACGATATTAAGCGGCGTGAGTACTTGCAATTCGCACTGATGAACGACGGAGATGTCGAACGAGGCAAGAGCTTGTTCAATAACAAGGAGAGAGCGCAATGCGACAAGTGCCACATGATCAATGGAATGGAAAAGAGCGGCCCCAACCTCGATGGCATCGCCGACAAGTACAGTTGGGAACAACTGCTTCGGCAAGTGCTCTACCCCAGCGAAACGATCGCACGCGGATTCGAACAAGTGAAAATTCGAACCCACGACGGAAAAGTTCTGGCTGGCAGAATGGAGCGATCGAATCAAATCCAAGTCAAACTGGTTGACGCGGATGGAAAAGTGAACTCCGTTAATCGGCGCGATATCGAAGAAATCAGCGAATCGACGGTCTCGTTCATGCCCTCCGATCTTCAGAAGTCAATGAATATGGCTGAGTTCGCGGACTTGATGGCCTATGTCAAGACGCTCAAACTCTCGAAACATGATGGCTTTACGGATGGTGGAAAAAAGGTTGCGATTGGGAATCTGTTGAAGCCAGTTACGCTCCGTCCCATTCACTCTGCGGAACTGGATTTCGAAAACCCTGTTTGGTGCGGTGCATTGCCTGGAACGGATAGCGACATGCTCGTCATCGAACACATGCAGCGCCGAATATGGCGATTGATTCGAGCGGATGGCCAAGTCCGCAAGGAACTATTTTTGGAGCTTGGTACCGAAGTCCATACCGGTTCCGATCAAGGGGTAATGAGCATGGCCTTTCATCCTGACTTTGTTCACAATCGTCGTTATTTCCTCGAACATGAAGTCAAAGAAGAGGGAATCGTTAAGACGACGATCGTTGAGCGGGCCGCTACTAACGATGGCTTAAAGGATTCAGGGCAAGCGTCGCGACGCTTGATTGAGACGTTTCAGCCGGCCGGAAATCACAATGGTGGATGCATCGCATTCGGACCAGATGGAATGCTGTACGCTGGCTTTGGCGATGGCGGACCTCAAAAAGACCCGAACGGATACTCTCAAAACCCAAGGATCCTACTGGGGTCGATGATTCGAATTGATGTTGACCGTCGAGACAAAGGGCTCGAATATGCCATTCCCAAAGATAACCCGTACTGGGAGGAGCATCGGAAAGATCCAACCGTTCGTGCAGAAACATGGGCGATTGGATTTCGCGAACCATGGCGATTCAGCTTTGATTCCGCTAACGGAGACTTCTATGTTGGCGATGTAGGGCAAGATAAGTTCGAGGAAGTATGCATCGTTCGGCGAGGCGAAAACCATGGCTGGAATGTGGTGGAAGCTTTCGAGCCCTTTTCCGATGAATATGCTCGCCCTAACGAGAAAATGACGGGCCCTGTTTTTGCTTATCCGCATGGACTTGGTTTTTCGATCACAGGCGGGTTTGTCTACCACGGCAAAAAGAGCCCTTCTTTCGATGGCGTCTACGTCTTTGGCGATTACAACACTCGACTGATTTGGGGACTCAAGCAAAAGGACGGAAAGCTAGAAAGCGTATTCAACCTAGGTACGGCCCCCAATGGGATCTCATCCTTTGGCTTGGATCAGCAAGGAGAGATCTATCTCGTGACCTACAAAGGGACCATCTATCACGTCGAACTCAATGAGACGGAGTATCCGCCAGCAATAACCCCAGATGCAACATCGCCGCAAATCTCGGGACCGTGGCGAAACTTGTTCAATGGCAAGGACCTAACGGGTTGGTCGCTAGTCGGCGACAAGGGCAAAGCATGGGTTGAGAACAATGAGATCGTTTGCCACATGGTCAAGGGAACGAAGGAGCACACGTTTGTTCGCACCGACGAAGAGTTTTCTGACTTTATCCTGGAAGCGGATTGCTTGCTCGAAGGGGACTTTCATACTGCGATCCTTTTTCGATGCGTGGAAACACCGCCCGACGCATTGCTTCGGCTGAATGGCTACCAACTGAAAATCGATCCGACCAGCCGACGATGGACAGGAGGTATCTTCGATGATTTTGGTCCCAACTGGTATTGGCTACATGACTTGGCCGATCCGTCAGATACCAGTAAGAGCGAGCTTACAAAAGCTCGGACAGCCGCACGCGCATCATTCAAGATGAACGAATGGAATCGTATTCGAATCCAAGCGGTCGGCGGAATCATTACCACTTGGGTCAACGACGTACCTTGTGTTCATCTCGTTCACGAAAAGTACAAGAAGGGATGCATCGCGATCAAGATACATTCATGGAACGGACCAATAGAACGGGAGAAGGTACTAGTCCATTACAAGAATTTTCGAATCATCGACTCAGAGGTGAGCAAGCATGCGATGCCATCACCGTTGCCGCCGATCGTAGTTCCCGTCAACCCAACTCCCAAGCCAGGCGAAACACCTCGCGGTGGTGAATAGCAAGACTCGACGTTATATGTATACTGAAGGAGGATCAAAACCATGGCACGAAACTTGGAAGCATCGATTCGAATTGAGATGAATGAGACCGATGCGCCTTTGTCCAGCAGTTCTGATCAAGCGGAAGCAATCTCTTCTGGCCATTTTCGTTTGGTGCTCGATGGAGCCAAGTCATTGGATAGTCATCGCGCTCTGTATCGAGTTGATGGCGAAGTCGGACGCTTTGAGTTTGAGACTTTCGATGTTCGAGACACCCATGGTCGAACGCACTGGCATGTGTTGTGTTGAACAATCGCATCGAAGAATAGCTCACCGATTGTCAATTTTCCCTGACTTTTGACGCTGCTGACTAATTTCAATCGTACAGGTCGAAACTTTTTACAAAAAAATACTCTTCGGTACGCAACTCTATCGTAGTTCGAACGAGAACTTGAGTGTCGGTTGGCCATGTGTCAAGTGAAACCGGTCGAACCGTATGTCTGTTTAACAACTTAATATTAGGAACAAAGCAAATGGCAGCCTACATGAAATTTGATGGAATTGACGGCGAATGTGTAGCCAAGGGACATGAAAAATGGTGCGTCCTGGAGAGCTTCAGCCAACATCTCTTCAAGACGGGTTCTGGCAAGACTGGCGTAGCTCGTCAAGAAGGTACGATCCAATTGGAGGACGTCCAATGCTCCAAGCTGTTGGACAAGTCGAGTCCGAAGATTATCGAAGCGGTTTGCATGGGCAAGATCTTTCCAAAGGTGGAAATCCATGTCTTGACCACCGGCGCCAACACCGGTCGGGAGCCTTACCTCAAGTACGAGCTCAAGAATGTGATGGTAACTTCGCATACAATTTCCGGCCACGATCAAGATCGTCCCGGCGAGAATTACAGCTTGAACTTCGAAGAGTACAAAATCACCTACACGGAAGTGAGCGAAAAGGGCGAGAAGAAGGGTGACGTTGCATTCGGCTGGAAGGTTCGCGAAGGGGTCAAGGTGTAAGTTCTCTACTAACAGTCGAATGAATTGCGTCAAAGTTTTTATCGAGTGGTCGCACGATGGTTGCTCGATTTGGTTATGATGATTACAGACGAGGTCGTCGCGACTCGACGAGGTCGTCGCGGTCGAATGAGGTTCGTTACAACAGAAGCCTCTCGGTGGATGGAAAGCAGACTTGATGTCCCGATTACTTGAGCTTGAACCCAATAGTCTCTTTGGAGCAGAGGCGATCCTCATATCGCTGTCTGGGCGCGAAGAGATCTCGCGTCCATTTGAGTTTTCGCTCACAATTGCTTCGCCCAAGGAAAACATCAAGCCTGAAGACGTGATAGGTCAAGCGTTGGCGGTTCGAATCGATCGTATCGATGAAAAGCCACGCTACATCCATGGTTACATTAGCCATCTTTGGGCCGGTGACTTTGGCATGAGCCATGAGAAAAAGGGTCTGCCGTCTCGCTCGTATCGCGTTCGTTTGGTTCCTTGGCTATGGTTCATGAGCCGGGCCGCCCGATGCTTTGTGTATTTGCCAGAAAAGGCTGAGAAGTCGATTCAGGATGTTTTTGACGCGGTTATCGCGAGAGTCAAGGAGTACGGACACGTCGAGACTTGGCATGATGCTGGGAACGCTTCGATTCTCAAGTCTCGTAAAGTGGAACACTGCGTGCAGTATCGGGAGACCGATTTCAATTTCTTGTCGCGCACGCTGGAGCGGTACGGGGTCTATTACTATTTCCAGCATAAGCAGTCCGAGCACAAGCTGATTCTGTCGGACAAGAGCAACTACCCGTCCTGCGTCGAATCGGAAATCGAATTCCCGCATTCAATCGACGGTCAAACGGCTTCCGACCACATTACCTCCTGGGAGCATTCGTATGAATTCGTCGCCGGAAAATGGGAGCAATCGGACTACGATTTCTTGCAGCCTTCCGTCAACCTTAAGGTCAATGCAACCAAACATGCAGCGATTCCGCTTAAGAACAATTCCGGATACGAGCTTTACGATTATTCGAATGATTACGTTCAAAAAGGGGACGGTAGAAACGAAGCGACACGCAGGATGGAAGAGGAGGAAATTCGATTCAATTCCGTGAGCGGCACGAGCACTTGCAAAACGATGACAGCAGGCTTCGGGTTCAAGTTGAAAAAGCATCGCAATTGTCCGAGCGAGCAAGGTGGGTCGTATGTCCTAACAAGCGTATCGCATTCGGCGGCCCAGCCTGGTCCATTTACCTCGGGCGGAACGAGTCCCACTTATTCCAACCAATTCACTTGCGTTCCTCGAGAAATGCAGTACCGGGCGCCCCGTCACACGCCTCAGCCACTCTTATCGAGCGTGCAAACTGCGGTCGTGGTTGGTCCCAAAGGAGAGGAGATCTACACGGACGAACACGGACGCGTGAAAGTCCAATTTCATTGGGATCGCGAAGGCAAACGGGACGAGAATACATCGTGCTGGTTGCGGGTTGTTCAAGTCCATTCGGGCAAAAGTTTTGGCGGAATCGACATTCCTCGGATGGGTGAAGAGGTCGTTGTTTCCTTTGTCGAGGGGGATCCAGACCGTCCGCTCATTACAGGTCGACTTTATCACAAAGAATCGATGCCTCCATTTGCTTTGCCCGGCGAGAAGACTCGATCTGGCATGAAGACCAAAACCTACAAAGGAACCGGGTACAACGAACTGTCGATGGACGATACGCCGGGCAAAGAGCAAATTCGTATGCATGGCCAGTACAACTTAGACACCGTCATCGAGCATGACGAAACCCACACGATTCACAACAATCGAACCAAGAACGTGGACGTTGACGAGTCGATGACGATAGGAAAGAACCAAAAACTGGATGTCGGCAGCAACAAGACGGTCACAATCGGCAAGGACCATAGCGAAACGGTTGGAAAGAACCAGACCGTTTCGGTGGGGTCGAATCAGTCCAACAAGATCGGCTCAAATCAGTCCACCGAGGTTCAGTCCTCAAGTAGCGAAAAGATTGGCAAAACCAAGTCGATCAACGCTGGCGACGAGATAACGTTGACCTGCGGATCAAGCAAGCTCATCATGAAAAAAGATGGCACGATCTTGCTCCAAGGCAAAGACATCACCGTTAAAGGTAGCGGCAAGATCGTTGCGAAGGCGAGCGGAGACATGGTCCTTAAAGGGGCGAAGATCGCTGAAAATTGATGCTCAAGCCAGAAAACCACGTTGTATTTGCAAACGGACTAGGGTCGCTCACCAACGATGCAATCGATCGGACCGCGTTGGAATTGGGGAACGCGCATCCAGCCAGGGAGATCCCCAGTCCTATCGATGGGTTGGCTATTTGCAAGGTGGTTGGTGTTCAAGACTTGTTGCCGTTGTTAAGTTACGAGATAAATGGGTCTGTGCTTATTAAACAAGCGGTCGCTGTCATAGGAAGTCCACAGGATTTCAAAGTCGGTTCGATCGTTTGCGCGGCCTTCGATCAAAACCGGACCGACCGACCCATAGTATTGGGTAGTTTCTCATGTGACGTGAGCAAGAACTTGGTTACAGGTGGAGGGGCCGTGATTTCAGACGACAAGCAAATCACGTTGCAGTGTGGAAAGGCAAGCATCCGTCTATCGGCGGATGGAACGATCGCGATACGTGGTACCAACGTCGCAAGCCGAGCGTCGCAAACCAATCGAATTCGTGGCGGAAACGTTCAGATCAATTAGAACTTAGGTTTGTTATGTGGGCCATCGAAAATCAAACACCCTATTCAGCCGAGAGGACGTTCGTTCGCGATCGGGACGGATCTGAAATATGGCTCGTTGCAGTTCGAGGGACCTTTTCGATTCAATCGGACGGGACCTTAGGAATCGCTGAAAAGCAGGAGCCGGTTGCCGGTTTAGCACAGTACTTAGGAAAGCCGACTGAGTCGTCATTGCGATGCGATACCGACTTGCCTCGCACCAAGCTCGGAACGGATGTACTCCTCAATGCGACCGCCTACGTTCCTCGTGGCGTAAAAAGAGAAGAACTCGAAGTAGGCTTTCGCGTAGCGAACTTGACTAAGACTTTGATTGTCAGTGGAGATCGCGTTTGGAAGAAATCGAGGCGAGGAGAATTTGAGCCTGGGGAACCACAGCCATTCGCGTCGATGCCCATCCGATATGAGAACTCGTTCGGTGGTTCGATTCAAAGCGAAATGATCGCGACCGTAAAGCCGTTCGCGAATTGCAATCCTCTAGGGCGAGGAATCGATCGGTCTGAGGACGCGCCGTTGCCAAACGTCCGTTATCCTGGGACGGAAATCGGCGATCCGTCCCTTGAAAGGTCACCTGCAGGTTTTGGTGCAATCGCAAGTCATTGGATGCCACGACGCTCGTTGGCAGGGACGTATGACGAAAAGTGGCAGGATCATCGTCAACCGCTGTTGCCAGATGACTTCAAAGAGGAATTCTTTTACTCGGCCCCTGCGGATCAACGCGTCGATGGCTTTTTGCGAGGCGGTGAGAGGGTGGATTTGGTAAACTTAACTCCGAGCGGGAAATTGTCGTTCGTATTGCCAAAGTTGGCCATCGGATGTCGCACTTCGATCGATGGAGGGATCACGCATCATCGCAGCAATTTGCATACAGTGTTGATTGAGCCGGACGAACAGCGATTGGTTATGGTTTGGCATTCGGCTTTGCCATGCCATCACACGTTGTACACTCTCAAGCGAACCATTGTTTTCGAAAAGCACGGAACGGAATCGCTAGTCGCATGAATCCGATTCGAATCCAACCAGATGCCGTTTATGTTGTCGGCGTGGGTGCCCAGACACCGGTAGGCCGGAATGCCCTTTCGGCTGCGGCTGCGGTTCGCTGTGGAATTTCGGCTTATGCAGAGCATCCGTTCATGATCGACAAGCATGGTGAACCGATGGTGGTCGCGCGTGCTGAATGGCTTGATGAAGCGATGTCCGTCCAGGATCGTGTCTTGCAGCTTGGATTGGCGGCTACCTTGGACGCTCTAGCATCATGGATCAAGACGGGGGAATTACTCACGCTGAATGTCGTAATGTCACTGTCGTCTGAGAATTTGGCGCAAGAAGCGCTGCGCAACGAAATAGCAGGTGGTTTCACGAAGGAACTGAACGCGCACGGCATAAGTGCGCGATGCCAAGTTGTTTGCGATGGCAATGCAGCTGGCACACAGGCGATGTTGATCGCATGTCAGTCGATCCGAAAAAGTCCAGATGACCTATGCTTGGTCGTTGGTGTGGATTCTCATTTAGGTCCTGAGCAATTGGACATACTGGATTACTCAGGTCGTTTGCACTCAGTCAACAACAGTTGGGGCTTCACTCCAGGCGAAGCGGCGGGCGTTTGTTTGTTGGCTTCAGGCCGATTGGTGAATCGATTTCAATTAAAGGCGCTGGCGGAAGTTCAAGCTATTTCTATTGCTTCTGAAAACAAGCTATTAGGCACCAAAACCATCTGCATGGGAGAAGGTCTTTCGAGCGCCTTTGGTGGAGTGCTCAACAAGGACGAGCTTATCAACCATAGTTATTGCGATTTAAACGGCGAAACCTATCGAGCGGATGAATTTGGCTTTGCCGTTTGTAGAACATCGCAGTTTTTTCATGACGCTTCGAGTTTCACGGCGGCAGCCCAATGCTGGGGAGACGTGGGGACCGCATCAGCCCCACTGCAAGTTGTGTTGGCGACATCGGCTTGGACACGTGGGTATTCAAATGGACCGGTTGCATTGGCTTGGTCGAGCAGTGCAAATCTGCCGCTTCGCGGTGCCATGAGATTGCGGCAATGTCATGAGGGTGAGCGAACATAGCAATGGCGTTAACGATCAACATCAACAATCTGACATTGTGCCACAAAGGGAGCAATGGCATCACGACGGCGACCATCCCGGACGTTTGCAAAACGCCCTCACCGGGCGGTCCTGTTCCGATCCCATATCCCAATATTGCAATGTCCTCGGATTTGATGAAGGGGACAACGACGGTCAAGGCAGACGGCGGGATGATGTGTGCCAACTACGGATCGGAGTTCTTCAAAAGTACTGGAGACGAGCCGGGTACTCTAGGCGGCGTCGTATCGAGCACGTTCATCAAAGAAGCGACCTGGATGACGTTTTCGTTCGACGTAAAGCTCGAGGGTAAGGCTGCTTGTCGATTGACCGACAAGATGTTTCACAATCACATGAACACCGTCAACATGGCGGGCCTTCTCCAGCCACCCCTGCCATTCGGTCCGCCGGGACCGGAAACCCTTTGCGAAAAACTTGCGAGGGAAATCAACGAAATGGTCAATCGCGCCAAGGGACCAAAGGATGGTGGAACAAAGGGCCTAAAACAAAGATTTACCGAACAAATAAACGGAAAGAATGGTCCGCCAGGGAGCGGAGTCGGCGACTCAGGCGTTTGGGATACACACGACAAAGCAATCAAGGAACAGCAAAAGGGGCTTAGAGATCGTCTTAATGATTACAACAAAAACAATTGTGGCGACCCTATTCCGGTCGAGTCATGGGAATGGGCAACACGCCCAGCTCCATCACCGAAGGAGTGGAAAAATCCCGTACCTGTGGCAGAACCAAGTTCGAGAACGGGATTCTGGAATACCATGCGTGATCTCACTGGTCTCACAGGAACAGCTCTTGTGTTGTATGTAATTGTATCTGAGGGGAGCCGTTTATTCCCGCCACGAAACCTAGTGCCAGTACCATGACAGAATTGTTTGAACCAAGTTCATTGGATGGACACTGGACGAAAATTTCGATCGTCTTGAGCCTGGACGTCGCTTTCGAATTTTTTGCGGATTTTAGTCTACCCGCACGAGACCACCTCGATTTTCAAAATCGGTTACGAAATGCGATTGGCGAATTAAGGAAGATTGCATCAGAGGGTGGCAATGACATGCCGAACATTAGGAATGTGTTGAAGAATCATATGCCGCCATCGGATATGCAGCGACTGAATGCTTGGGGTAACAAACAGTTTTTAGGCTATCATGCGGACCAGCCGGCAATCTCGGCTTGGGACGTCGTTGTGTCACATTGGGCATACAGTCGCAATCGTGAAATCGAGTTCTTGGGCCCGGAAAATCACAGATGGTTTTGCCAAGAGTACAAAAGCAAGGTCCTCGTCGATGACATTCGACAAAGGTCTGAAATTGCCGCTGAACGACCGCTTAGCGATTGGGATTTAGAAATGTATTCGAGGCATCAATTTGGGAAGGAGTGGGAATCGAGTCCATTTGCTACGATTGAGTCCATGGTAAGGGGGAACCGGTTGATTCAATTTCTTGCTCAATTTTCAAAAAGGCTCGGTGTCGACAACAGCGTTCAAGTCCAACGCTCCGCAGAATCGCTTCTAGGTGAAATGAGAGTTTGGATGCCATTCAAGTTGCCGCGACTTGAAAGCCTTTTGGAATGGGCTGGGGAGTCATAAAAATGGAGGAAGCGACTGCCAGGACAAAATTGCTTGCACTTTCTATGGCGGATAGATTAGGGCGAGAATTCTCGACAAAACTGGCATCCCTACCTCGTGCGCAACTACTGGAGGAGGTTACAGAGAGTATTGCTGCTGCAGAAGCGGTAGGTATTGTTTCGTCCAATTTGGTTTATCGATTTCTTCGATTGAGGTACTATGAACCTGAACGATGGACGCGAATCGGGACGGCAGAATTAGTCTACGACGTGTTGACGAATGATTCCCTCGCAGCAGAAGAACGGATCTGCTTTTTGGAGAAGGTCGTTTTTGATTGTAGTGTTCCTTAGGTGATAACTGCTGGGTAGGATTGGCACGGCGTTAGGTGCCCGGCAGCGATTGACTGTCCCATGGCCTTTCGATTGGGTCCGCAACCCGTCCAAAAGCTAGAGGTCGGTCAAAGTCTAGCCAAAACCTTTGATGCTCTGTTGGTCGTGTAACGCAGCGTGGTAACTGAATCGATTAACTTTTGCAATCCTAGAGAGTTGCGAGCTCCCACCGGGCAGACATTGTTATAGAATGAGTCTGTTTCAGATCTACCTAATACCGTTATAGGCATTCCGTGTTGTCGTTAAGCCAAGCTCATTTTGACGGTGTCGCTTCCTTGATTGGAAATTGGGGCGCGGACAAAACTGATAGGCTTCGACTTGAGGCAAGTCTTGACGGGTTGCGTATCGAAGGAAGAGAATCTGTCGAGCTGGCCACTGCACGACTTGCCGCAGCCGAAGATGAGGAGGAAGTCGCGGCCGGAGCCTTGGTGATTTTGGAATGCGGCGATCGCGAGGACTCCCAACTCGTCCTTGATAAACTCTCCGAAGGTAACCTTGAGATCTGCGAGTCGATCCGGCGAGGATTGCGGCTGGCTCCCATTGGCAAAATTGTTGAAGAACTTCAAACACAGAAGCTTCAAACCGGTGCGATCACGAGTGCAGCCATCGCCGATGTTTTGACTTTCCATCGCGCCAAGATATCGATCGATTGTAACATCTTGGCGACTCATGAAGAACCCATGGTACGCCGCTGTGCAGCTGAATCTGCGGGTCGTTTGCAGAATCCTTCCCATGTGGCTTTCAACCGTTCTTTGATTGCGGACCCGATTCCTGCCGTCCGACTGGCCGCGTTGCGTTCGGCTGCTCGATTGGGCATGCCAGGTTTGGGAGATGTTTGTCGAACTCGAGCCGTCGCGGAAAAGCCTTGTCTCGAATCCATTCGGTTTCTGGCAGTTTGCGGAACAGAATCCGATGCTAGGCTCTTGGTACAACTTTCCAAAAGTGAAACGACTGCCTTGGCAGCGGTCAAAGCGATGGGTGGAGTCGGTGCCCCCGTTTTGATCCCCTACTTGATTGAACTGTTGGCGGATCCTGTTCTTGGGGACGCCGCAGCGCAAGCCCTCGAACGCATCGCTTTTTACTCCGTGCCACGCGGCGATGCTCCAGAACCGCCGCCGGATGCTTCAGAAGAAGTCCTCGATTTCTGGAATCCTCCCAGCCCGCCCATTCCGTCGGCTGCAAACGTTTGGTGGCATGAAAACCAGTCGATGTTTTCCATTGGCCGCCGATACCAAGCCGGAATTTGCGTTTCTGAAAACCCGCTTGGAGAGCACTTCGATAGACTACCCGACGAAGTCCGCTATGACTTGTACCTTCGTGAGAGAACTGTAGGTGGAGCATCCATTCCAGATTGGGAACTCGAAACGTGGCCTCAGCATGAGCGGAATCCAGGCTGGAGCCTAAGCAGTCACACCCAACAATATGGGTGAGCCATGCCCGATCGATATCCAACTGTTGCATGTTTTTCGGTCTGGAGCTTCCCTCACTGCAGTTTGGCACGGGCCTCACCACTCCCACGCTTCGCTCTGGGCGTGCCACACGTCACGCGTAGATCTCAGATCTCAGATAGCAGATAGGTCTAATAGATAGGGCTACGTTACGCGAAGGATGCGGCTTAGGGCGAATGTTGGGATGGACAGAGAGCAAACGATGATTCCTGGCCAGAAGCCTCCAAACTGCAAAGCGATCGCCGCGTCTAAAAAAATGATGCTGAGGATCGCTTGCTTAATGGCTTGCACTAATGTCCCAACGCTAGGTGAGTGAATGGACGCCAATGCTCGTCGAAGCCAAGGAATCGCAAGCATCCCAACCAGGATCGGAAACCAAGTCTTCGGATCAAGCCTCAACGGTCGATCGAAAGACCAAACGGAGCTAAAGGCGATCGCGCATACACCTAACGCGCTAACAGCCCAGCTCCAGGTTAGTCGATATGAGGATTGCTGCAAAAGCCCTTCTCGTCGCGCCGCAAGTGTGATCCCGGTCACGAAGAACCATAGACCAATCGTTGCCAAGACAATACTGGACCAATCCAATTCGACATGCCAGTCAACGCAAGCTCCGAGCGAAACACCAACAAGTAGATTAAGTCCTCGACACGTGCCCATCAAAAGAGGCCCCAGCGGAGTGGCTTTCAGCCAACTATCGTAGGCCACGATGACAACAGCCAAAGCAGTTGCCGTCCCGGCTACAATCCAATAGGGCGCTGCAGTTCCCGTCGCAGGCAACAGGAAGGCAGAAAGTCCAGCCAGGGCAACTCCAGCCAGCAGCAATGCCCATCCCGCTTTCCTCGCCGTGCTAACCGCAATAAGGCCTCGTACAAGTGGTCCGTTGCGGCGTTGCGCGATATCCGCAGCCAAGTCATGAACGTCATTGAGCACCATGCCTGCCCAATACAAACAGATGGAAGCGATGGCTGCGACCACGATGGATGGGACGATACCGGTGATCTGCCACCAAGCGTCGGCAGCAAGTGTGAATCCCGCTAAAACATCGGCGCAGGCCGTCAGTGTATTGGGAACGCGAACTAACTGAGCCCACGCACGAAGTTGAGGATGCATCGACGGTGCTCTATTTCTTGCGCTGATATTCCTTGATGAGTTCTGGAACCGAGATACCAACGGCACCTCGACCTTCTCGCAATCGCGCATCGACATCCTCTTGGATCGCGTCGACGTCGATCTCCCAAAATTTCCTGATGAGCTCTTCGGACAAGGGTGTTGCGGAGCGAACCAGTCGCATACCGACCATCCGAGCCGGATCCGATGTGTACCACCACGGGCTTAGCGGAACGTTAGGGTCTTCGTCCTTCCAGTCTTCGTCTGCCGATCCCATCCTGGTCGCGGAGCGAAGGCGTTCTGCGGGATCTTGCCAGCCGCCTCCGCGAACGCATCGTGAATCCGCTTCCGTTGGCCAGTTCGTAGCCTCAAACCCAACGAACGATTTGCCTCCACGGCCTTCGAATCCCTTCGGCGAAAACTGATCGATGGTCCACTCCCAAACATTTCCATGCATATCGTGAAGTCCAAATGCGTTCGGCGCTTTGCTACCAACTTTGGCTGCCCCGGCGGTGGCCCCGAAGACTGCATACTTGTCGAGCTCTGCAGGATTGTCGCCAAAGCTATATGCGGTCTTTGAGCCGGCCCGAGCCGCGTATTCCCATTCTGCTTCCGTGGGCAATCGATATTGAACCTCTGTCAGACCGCTCAACCATTTTGTGTATTGTTTGGCCGAATACTGCGTCATCGTCACGGCTGGCTGGTTTTTGTCGTCACCAAATTCGTAGGTTTTGCCTGGATCATAAAGCGGTGTTGGTACGGTGATCGCATCTGCACGGATATCGTCGGTAACTTGGCGAATCCCTGTCGACGATAGTCTCTTAAAAACGTCATAGGATCGCATGAACGTGTTGTACTCGCCCCAAGTTAGTTCGGTCTTGGCGATCCAAAACGGCTCCAACTTTACGGTAAACTGCGGGCCTTCGTCTTCGCTGCGGCCCGCTTCCGATTGAGGCGAACCGATTGTGACTTCACCACCTGGCACAGGGATCATCTCAAATGAAATATTAGTTCGTTCGAAGGACTCCGTGTACGGGACGAGGTAGCCCCCCTTGCCACCGTCGATCGGGACAAAGCGACCTTTCTCTGGTTTGGTTTTGCTAATCCCGGGCGTAGGCTTGGCGGCTAATTCTTGCGAATACGCGAGAACGGGAAGCGAATAAATGAATGTAAAACAAACGACTAAAGAAAGCCATTGCTTGAATTTTGATTTCATGGGTCGTGCTGAGTTGGAGTAATTCATAATTCGATTAGATTAACCTCAAATGGATGGTCCATCTAGGGTCATCTTGAAGCGAATCTTGCCGAAGCCTCACTAGAATTGGGAAAAAAGCATTGAAAGAAACGTTGCTTCCGCCGGTATGAAACCGGCGGAGAGCCGATGCTGACGCATTCTTGGTAGCTGCCAATTATTGCTCCGCTGGGATATACCGGGAGCGAAACGCAAAAAACAATGCGGGCCACGAGACGTTGCGGTAGCGAAACGCAATGATTAATGATTCTCACAGCCTATCGGCTTGCCGAGTTGGCCAAGCGGCAATGGGGCTGCCATCTGGGCTCTTTGGGGTCAGTGGTTTCGAGCCGCGAAGGCTTGCAACATAGACTGAGACCAGGACTGCGTCGTTTGGATGCGATAGGCGTTTGGCCCAAGCGGGCATCGCGCCCGCGCCCGCCCCTTCGTTGATGATCTTGATGATGTCGGGCAACTGCTTAATGTGTTTGTAACTATCATCGCAAAGATTGGGGCCCACATTTCCGCCCCCGTCTGCAGCATGGCATGAAACACAATTCGCTTTGAAAATCGAAGCGCCAACGGCGACCCACTGTGGCTTTTGCAAGTACTCGACCATGGTCGGTTCGTCACTTGCAAGATTGCCGATTTCCTCGTACTGCTTTCGCGTGTTGGCATCCATGGAGGTCTGGAATTGCTCGACGATGGTTCTGCCCGGCGCGCCCGAATGGTAGACCAAAGTGTAAAGAGGCGCAAAAGCCAGGCAGCATAAAAAGACCGACTTCCACCATCTAGGAATGGGATTGGTGTATTCTTGAATCCCGTCAAAGTCACTTGTCAACGCAGGTATTTTGTTTTGCATGATTTCTGTTCAAGACGAACGAACTGAGCGGGCCAACTCTATGGTTTGATTTCATTTGGTGGAACGACAGCGTCAGGACGGACAGCGGCAGGACGGGACAGATCGGTGCCGAGACGTTGAATGTAAGCGATCAAGGCGATGGCGGACGTATCCTTGATCAAGTTTCCTTGGTAAGCCACTGGTCCCCCTTGGCCGATGATCTCGGCTGCAATCACTTCCGCCTGCTTGCGAGCAAGTTCCTCCCACTTGCTGTCGATGATTTCACCCTCGTCAACATTCCTGTTATAGGGGGTACCAACCTCCGAGAGCAATTCGATTTGTTTGCCTACTCGCGAAAACGGGATCGTATTGGAATGCAAGTGTTTGTAAACGGGCATGACCGTCCCGGGCGTCATGACCGAAGCATTTTCAAAATGACGCCAGTGCCAAAAACTGCTTTGCTTTCCGCCCCCCTCACGTGCTAAGTCAGGGCCAATTCGACGATTGCCCCATTGAACCGGTCGGTCATATGCAAACTCACCTGCTTCACTAATCGCACCATAACGTTGGGCCTCGTGTACGAGCGGTCGGATCGTCTGCGAATGACAATTTTGACATCCCTGCGAAATGTAAATCTCTCGCCCTAGCAACTCCAACGGAGTATAAGGCTGCACGGAGGCAATCAAAGGGGTCGCATTACTGAAGGCGAGGTTGGGAAAAAGCGAAATCATGCTCAACAAACAGAACAGGAGGCCAATTAGCAACAACAGTCGTAGCGGCTTTCGTTCGAGTTTGCGATGCCAATCCAACATGGCAAATTGATCGATTTTGGAGGCCACATCCAAGACGGGCATCCCCGTCAAGGCACTAGGTGCGGATTGCCCGTCTAGTTCTTCACCGCACACGCCCAACGAAGGCGGAACGCGCGCTTCGTTGCGAATCGGTTTGACTTGTAAAACCTGCAGTAGGTTTAATCCGAGCGAAAGCATTCCTGCGAAGTAGACGCAGACGCCACCAAAACGAAGCCACCACAGATTCGTTACGGACTGGAGGGTCTCCATGAATGAGTATTGCAATCTTCCCAACTCACTCAACTCGCTCCATTTTCGGGACTGAACAACCCCAGCACAGTACTCCGGTACGATGGTCAGAATCAGTCCGATCGCTGCCAGCCAAAAGTGAATGTTGCTCAGAGCCAAGATTCCTCGCCGAGTTTCAACCAATCGAGGCAGCAACCAATAGATCACCCCAAAAACCATAAAGCCATTCCAACCCATTGCGACCGCGTGCATATGAGCTACTTCCCAATCGGTGTAATGAACCATCGCATGAATGCTCTTAAAGGATAATATCGAACTTTCGAACGAGGTAAATCCATAGATCATTAGGCCAACCACCATGAAACGAAGGGCCGGATCCTGCTTCACTTTTTGCCAAGAACCTGATACCGTGCAAAGACCGTTCACCAAGCCCGCCCACGAAGGCATCCACAACAGAATGCCGAAGAGCATTCCTAATGTACTGGCCCATTCTGGAACGGGTGTAAAGTGCAATTGCTTTGAGCCGGCACAAACGAAAAGCAACAGCAAAGACCAAAAATGAACGATGCTCAGTTTGTAACTGTATAGCGGTCGATCTACGGCTTTCGGCAAAAAATAGTACATCATGCCTATGAGCGGCATCGTCGCAAAGAATGCGACCAAGTTTTCGCTATACCAACTCTGAACAAGTGCATCTTGCACCCCAGCAAACAAAGGGACGCTTTGCCTCCAACCCATTGGAATGACAAAGCAGTTGCTTACCTCCAAAATCCCAACCACGATAACGGAAGCCAGATAGAACCACAAACTGACGTACATATACCTTTCGCAGCGTTTGACGATCGTCATGACGATATTGATACCAAAGCAAAAAACCCAACTAATTGCAGTCGCAATCTGGATGGGCCATGCCAAACCTGAAATCGATCTGCCCTGCGAATATCCTAGCAGCAACGCAATCATCATGGCGACTAGAATGCATTGCCAAGCAACAAAGTGGATCGCAGCAAGTGCACCACTCCAAAGTGGAGTCTTGCAGAGTCGCTGGGTGCTGTAGTAAACGCCGGCAAAAATCGCATTCCCAGCAAACGCGAAGAATAGCGAGTTGACATTCAATGAATTCAAACGTGCGAACGTCACCGCGGGCTGAAGACTCTCCTGCAAACTTCCAAATAGAGTTGGCATCGATAACAACAAGGCAGCGAGTGCTCCCGATGCGCTTGCAAGAATACCCCAAACGACCGTAGCATTAAGAAAGAGCCGAACAACGCCGTCGTCGTAGGTGAAAACTGGCAAATCGCTAGACTTCTCGCTCCTAGACTTTTCGCTAGGACTTAAAGACTTGATTTTGGAATTGTGTTCGGACATTTCGATAGCTGAAAAGTGGTGCCACTGTGAGTCGAATTGACACGTTTTATTGTAGCAGAGCCGTTAAGCGTGTGGCACGTGTCGCGATTCACCACGCCCTTCGTAACCTCAGGGACGTGCCACAAATGACGCTTGCCGCAAATCTACTTTTGTCGAGAAGTCACTTGGGCGCAGAACGTCCTGAACGTATGTCATTAGGACTGCGAAAGAAGTCCCACTCGGCCCGCAGAATGACGGCTCGAACGAACGTATAGGAACCTAGGCCGATGCAAACGCCAACGCAATCGGCTGCGAAGTCCAGCCAATCAGCCGTTCGGCCGACCGGAATCTGCAAAAGTTCGTCGAGGGCTGCGTAAACTACCGCAATGAGGGCAGCCACCAAAGTATTCTGGTACAGCTTTGCATCGTTGGTTGGAACAGCCCAAGCAATGAGAAACGAGAGTCCAGCAAAAGCAATGGCATGCAGTATCTTGTCGGAAAGATGGAGTGGGATGAATATCCTGTCCGCTGGCAGATGGGTTCCAATAAAAAGTAGAACCCAGTAAACGACAAGAGCGACTATCGCCATGCGTAAACCGTTGATAGTCGCTCTCATTTACATCCTGTAGTCTCGCTCGTCCACTTGCTTAGCAATTCCTAATCCCACCACCATTGGTCAGCAGTAAGATCCTTGGGTGCAGAGCCCTTCTCTTGCATCTTGTCGATTTCTTTATCGACTGACGTTGCCGATGGCTCGACTAATTTTCTAGCAGCAATATGGACACCGCCACCAATCGGAGTGACGAGTTGCGAATTCTTCCAAACCGCATTGACGGCCGTTTCAACTTGGTTCACACCGGCGACGGTATTCACGCGACATTTGGTTTCGTCAGCAAATGCTCCAAGATTCCATTCCGCCTTCCCATAAAGGTCGCGATCTTGGATGAAGGCGGCAGCAATGCTGATGTCGAACAGGTTTCGCATCTCGAAAAAAACTGGGGTAACGTCGGCTAATTTATCGAATTTTTCCGTAAACTCTTTGGTAAAGCCTTTGCTAGCTTGATCGCCGGTACTTCCCGTTCTCGTTCGGTCACCGTTCTTTTCGACGCTTTCTTTTTCTCCGCTCAATTTGACGCCGCGGCCTTGTAGATGCAGAGCCGTTTTCGCTTCATTCGTCGTCACCGAGCTGTAGTCTGCTTGGAAATACCATCTTTGCAACGAGTTTGCATTTGCCCCCGGCGAGGTTCGTTGAATCCAACTCGTGAGTGGAATAATGGGATCCTGAAGTCCGATTCCAATCAACTTCATGCGGTAGTCGGCTTCGACAAGGACTTGTGCAAAGTGTGTTGTTTTTGGAACGCCTTTGATGGTGATCGTCTGAAGTCCCAGTGCATCCTTGGCCCCTAGGGCAATTTTTCGTGGGTCGACACCTTGTGGCATTTGCCCGCCAAATTGAGCGTAGTACTGCTTCATTCTCTTTAGGCCGTCGGCGGTTGGATCAATCGAGCATGCGATGATGCTGTTGTTGTCGTTGGAGTGGAAGGCTCTCAACGCAACGATCATATCTTCTAGCCTCAGAGTCGGCCTGCCGGTTGTTAATCCCACCAAGCGGTTATTTGCATCCAAATGCCATTGGTCTGCTGGCCCCGCGATAACGATGTCCTTGGACTCAGGCAAGAAAAATACATATTCAAGTCGGCTTAGTCCCGCCAAACTTCGAACTTCGTCACTTAACATGTCACCTTGATCGAGTTGCTTGGAAACAAATCGCTCCAATCGGTTAAGTGACACCATTCGCATTGGGGAGGTATGAACCGCTCCTCGTGGCTTACTCTGTAGAGTTGCCTGCCGCATCGCAAACGCAATGGACGGATCCACTTGCGAGACACGCAAAACTCCAGATGCGTCGATGTCGATACCGGCGACCCCAGAGCCAGCGCTACCGCCACCTGCTCCACCGCCACCTGTGCCACCGCCGCCTGTGCCACCGCCGCCTGCTCCACCGCCACCTGTGCCACCGCCTCCTTGCCCGAAGCTAGACGAGGTCCAAAGGACGCACGTAATGGTCATCGAAAGGAAAAACTTAGTTAGGGTTTGTAGACGCATGCCAAAGTACCCTTGGGTTGCGAAGCAGATTGGGAAATGAGAAGTCGAACCGAGAAATTATTCCTCACGGCTACCGTCAAGGATAGTTGCGATCCTCTCGATTAGCAACAATTTGCGAGAATATGGGCGAAATGCGAAATCTGCGGATTGCGTTGGTTTGCTAAATTTCACAAATTCTCTAGGGATTTGGTCAAGAAAGCTTGACTGCGGTCCCTGCCAGGAAGTATTCCATTTCGATTGAGAGTCGGAAACTGCACGCTCTCGATGTCGAGAATTCAGGGAAGCGCCGTGGGTCCAATACGAAGCCAAACAATCTGGGGACTTGCGATCTGCATGTGGATCCTAGCTGCGCCGTTGGTTTGCCGTGGTCAACCGATTGCGCAGTTGCCTTACCAAAGTAACCCTTGGTTGGGTAATCCGCCTCAGAATGGACTGTTCCCCACAAATGGATATGGTGCGCAAGCATCGGGGATTCCCGCCGGAACTGGCTCGTTCGATCCGTATGCACCCGCCTTTCGGCCTAGCACAGCGCCAGCATATCCCCCCTCGAATCCTTTCGCCAACATAGGAAACCTGTTCGGCTGGGGGCAATCCGCAGCACCGAACTTTGGGTCCAGCCCTTATGGAACGCCTAATTTGCCAGCCTACGTAAATCCGTATGCGGGCAACCCACCAAATGCACAACCGACATTTCCGTCAAGCGTTTACCCAAACGCAGCTCCAAACGTGCTCTTTCCCGGGACGGGTGGTCCGCCGCCAATTAACTCACCTTGGAATTTTTCAAATCAGACCAATCCATACTTAGCCAATCCGTACCAAAACAATCCATTTGGGTTTCAGCAAAACAATTATGGTTGGAATAATTGGTGGAACAATGCCAGTACGAACCTCAACTCGAGTACTAATCAAGTGATTCGGCTTTTTCAGGGACCCCGGTTTCGACACACATGGCTACCTGGTACGGATGGCTTCGACAAAAAAACCCCCAACGGCTTAGAAACCAACGACAGCGATGTGTCGCTCGTGTTTGCAGTCCCGAATTTTCTTAATAGCACCCGACCGCTTTACATCATTCCTTCCTATTCTCAACATGAGTGGGAGGGTCCAACGGTGCCAGGGTCGGACTTGCCTGGATCTGCGTTCAGCGCTTTCATCGATTCGGGATGGGAAACCAATCCGCAACAGACGTTAGGGGTCGAATTAGGGGTGCGGGTAGGTGTTTTCTCTGCATTTAACGCAATCAATTCTGAGAGTATTCGCATCCAAGGTAAGGCGTTGGGACGGCTTCGACTGACTCCGACGGCGACGTTGCGAGCTGGAGTTTTTTACCTGGACAGAAACAAAATCAAATTGCTACCGGCAGGGGGGGTGTTATGGATGCCGAATCAAGACACACGCTTCGATCTCTTTTTCCCTGAACCGAAGCTTGCTCATTACGTGGCAACACTTGGCAACGCCGATGTGTGGTGGTATTTAACGGGCTACTATGGGGGTGGCGCTTGGACCATTAAGCAAACGGATGATTCCAACGATGAAATCGACATCAACGACGTCCGACTCATGCTGGGTTTAGAATTTGGCAAGTCCGACCAGATTCGCCAGGGATTTCGCTTGGGCTTTATTGAGGCGGGGTATGCCTTCAATCGTGAGTTGATTTACCGAGTTAGGTCGGCCAGTAGCCTTGATCTCGAAAACAGCTTCGTCGTTCGCGCGGGATTCGCTTATTAGGCGAGCGGCAGCCTGAAATCTACCTGCCTGTGATTCGAATGGGAGAGCGAGGCTCCTGCCGAGCTTGGCATGGGTTCGGCATGCCGGTAAAACCACTTTACCGCTCGCCTTAGGCCAGATTTCTCTTGACACTTGAATAACTCTGCCAGATACTTTCACTTTGAAAGTCATTAACGTGATTTTTTATCACTCAAAGCGTCTTTGATTCATTTATCTTGCTGGAGGATTTTGTCCAATGAAACGATCAAGTATCGGTTTTTTCAGGCGAGGCTTCACATTGGTGGAGTTGCTCGTCGTTATTGCAATTATTGGTATTCTCGTGGGATTGCTACTGCCAGCCGTCCAAGCGGCTCGCGAAGCTGCTCGCCGAATGCAGTGTGGAAACAACATCCACAACATCTCTTTGGCGCTCGCTAACTACGAAAGCGCGTACCAGAGGCTCCCGCCAGGGGTGACAGGTTGGATCCCAACGAACACAGGTGCCGGCCGAAGCGCTGGTGGTACCGGCGAAGCCGATGGTCAATACTTCAATGGAATGTGGAGTTGGGCTGCCTACACGTTACCATTTATGGAAGCCACAAGTCTTTACGGGCAGATTGATTTCACCAAACGACCCTACGTAGCGGAACGTGCGGACGCATGGTTCTTCGACAAAGGGGAGGACGCTACGGCTTTTGCCTTGGTGAACAAAATCGTTTCGCAATCCATGCCACCTTCGTTTGCTTGCCCAAGTACCCCTCAGATCTATGGCACTGGTCAGTACAAAGACTACGCTCTCAATGCAGGTCAAGGCGGGAATGCAGCCAACGATCCAGTGCCGTATCTTGGAGGTGCCCCAATTTCTTCCTGCTGCCCCGAACGGGCTCTCAGGGCAAACGGTATTGCTCACAAACAGAGCAATGTCAAGTTGGCCCATGTCACCGACGGAACATCCAATACTTTTATGATTCTTGAACAGACTTCGGTTATTCCAAAGTTCCCGTATCCTGTGAATCCATTCGTTTGGACGAGTCATCAATCCCAGGGATTGGCGATGAGCAATCAGGGAACGCAGCTTTATCCTCCGAATATGGATCCTGTTCTCCAGGTTTCGAGATCGGGTAGCACGATTTATCCAATCCAGCCTGCTCCCGCGGGCTTCGGACTGACGGGACGAGCTGCTCGAAGCTATCACACCGGTGGAATTCAAACAGCGAACGTTGACTGCAGTGTCCGATTTATTTCGCAATCGGTCGCTATGGCACCTTGGCGTTATCAGTTCACCCGCGATGGTGGTGAAGTATCGAATATCGAAAACTAAACCTTCTGCTCCAATTCTACTACGAAGCGCATCGAACAAGTCGGTGCGCTTCTTTCATTTCGAAACCAACTGGAAATTGACCATGATTCAGCGATTGTTTGCTCCTGTCGTTCTTTTGTCTATTTTTTTCGCGGGTTGCGGAGGAGAAGATCTTCGGCAAATCAAGGGTACGGTCACGCATAATGGTAAGCCTGTTGCGGACCTTTACCTGACATTCATGCCCGAGGACCCGAAAACGCAGCCTGCAAGTTCAAGTACTACCGATAAAAACGGTAAATACGAATTGAAAATTGGTTCCGCTGGCGGCGTTGTCCCAGGAAAATACACGGTTACTTGTTCTGACCCAGCTGCAATGATGGGTGGAAAGTCAAGCGATGATCCAAACTATGCAATCGTTTGCAAGAAATATGCTCAGGGCACTTCGAAGTACGTCATTGACGTCCAGAAAAGCAATTCTAACCTTGAGCTGAAACTGGACTAAGGCGAGCAGCAGACCCAATACAGTCAGGCTACCGTGTGGCACGTCCAAAGCGATTAGCGATGGGCGAGACTATCCCTCTTCTTTCTCGAACAAGTCACTGCGCTTAAGTCGCGTCTTGATGTTGGCTTGTTCGGTTCGCCAGTCGGCGATGTGTTTGTGATTGCCGCTCAATAACACGCTTGGGACGGAATGACCGCGGAACTCTGCAGGACGTGTGTATTGAGGAAACTCCAGCAGTCGATTGCCGCGTGAAAACGAATCGTCCCAACTGCTTTGCTCGTCCCCAAGAACGCCAGGGATCATCCTCACCGTTGTATCGACAACCACCATGGCTGCAACTTCACCACCGTTTAAGACGTAATCACCTACGCTAAGTTCGACAGGGTTCAAGATGTCGATCACTCGTTGATCAAACCCTTCGTAGCGACCACACAGTAGTATCATTCGATCGAAACGCGCAATCTGTTCGACGCGCCGTTGATCGAGTCTGTCGCCTTGAGGCGTCATTACCACAACGACACCGGGTTGTTCTGCCATTTTCTGGACCGCTTCGACGCAATGCACGACAGGATCGACGCAAATCAACATGCCAGGACCACCACCATAGGGCTTGTCGTCAATTTTGTGGTGCTTGAGGTCCGTCGACCAATCGCGCAGATCGTGGATATGAATTTCCACGCGCCCACGATCGATGGCTTTGGCGAGCAAGCTTTGGGTTAGATATCCCGCGAAGATTGGCGGGAAGAGAGAGATGATGTCAAATCGCACAAGGAAGATCCGTGACAGAATCACGCCCGGTCCATGACAGGCTGGAAGCCTATCCTACTCGGGCCTAGGAAGCGACTACGGGCTGTTTCACGCTTCGACCGATTCGAGCTAGTGCGTCGGATTGCTGTTGGAGATGCGTTCCTTTGGAGCCGTACTTTTTGATGAGCACTTGAACGTTTTCGCTTGGTTGAGCTCCGACACTGAGCCAGTAGTCAATGCGTTCACCCTTGAGGATGGCTCGCGCATCGGTTTCCTTGCACATGGGATCGTAATGCCCTAGTTCTTCCAAGACTCGACCGTCGCGTGGGCAACGTTGATCGATGGCGCAAAGACGATAAAACGGGCGATTTTTTCTGCCCAAACGCTTCATTCGAATACGAACCGACAC
>JAYTVM010000250.1:0-5341 GCA_043743995.1 Pirellula sp.
CGTTCGCCGCCTTCCGAGAACCGATTGGGCTTGGGTTGATCGACGTTTCTTACGTGACTTCGCACCCAAACTATCCGGTGACGCGGTCTTTCTTTACTATCGAATCGTCAAATTGCGCAGAAGCTTGGTTGTTCGCGATAGCCGACCTCTACTACCCGACTGCTAAGCAAGCGGTAGTCGCCACGTCAGCGCTCGACCTTGCAGACGGAGAGAATGCTACAGCGGTTGCCGCAAATACCGCGACACCACAGGATGACTACGTTCTTGTTCCGGATCCTTCACGTCAGCCTCAGCGGTTACCTATTGGCATTACCTTGGTGCTTGTCAGTGTCTTAGGGCTACTGTCGATCACTGCCATGCCCAAGATGCAGCCCGTTGATCCCAATTTAAAGTTATCGTTCGATTTTCTACGGGGACACATGCAAACGCTCAAAGATGCAAGCCGCCAAGTAATGGTAGTTCTGATGTCGTGGTCTGGCTTCTACTTCATTAACGCGCTGGCGCTGTTGTTGATACCTGAATACCGAGCCCTGCTGGGGGTCAGCAATTCCGCGATTACCAGTCTGACGGGCCTGCTGGCGATTTCTATCGTCATCGGTAGTTGTGCGGTGGGATGGCTATCGGGAAGATCGATCCGGCCGTATTATGCCTTGCTCGGCGCAGCAGGGATGACCGTCTGTTTTGCCATTATGGGCATTGCTCCGATGACCTATGAGAGACTGGCAGTCCTGATTTCCCTCGTTGGCATATCGGCAGGCTTTTACATCGTCCCGTTGCAGTCGCTGCTGCAATACTTATCGCCGCCAGCAGAACGCGGCCGTTTTTTCGGTACTGCCAATGCCCTGTCATTCGCGTTTATTGCAGCGTCAGGTGTTCTCTTCTTCGCGCTAAGACAAGCGGGCGTGCCCACTGAGAGAATGCCGCTCGTGTGTGCAGGTTTGGCCTTGTTTGGAACAATCGTCGGCATGGTGGAGCTCAAGCGGATCATGGGGACGAACGAAAACGGCGGCATCACGTGAGACGACCGAGCACGCGAGAATAGACCACGACCGCGGCCACCATAATGGCGATCGTGGAGGCTTACAAAAACACAACACCTCGAAAGACAGACCAAATGATCGATCAGCAATTTCATTGGGGACTTATTATTCGATCCGCAGTTATTCGTGTCATTCATCTACTGATTTGGACGACTTTGATCGCAGGCCTCTTCGCTACGTTCATGAAGTACGCAAATGTTCATATGATCGTAACGCCTCGGGATTTCGGGGTTTTGGAGTATTGGGTGCTGTACATGAATTACGAAATAGCTCACATGATCGTACCCGTGCCATTCGCCTTCATCGTCTCTCAGATTTGTCAACCGATCACTTCACCTCGGACGTGGACTTCCTTTCTCTTCACTGTGCTGCTATCCAGTTGGCTAGGAATGCTTTCAATTGCGATTGGATGGGCAATGTTTAGTTGGCCAGGCCTATCTGGCCTATACCTGATAGGCATAGGCTTGATTGTGTCCATTGTCGCCAGTGCAGTCGTGCCACGCCTCATCGGAAGCCTACGAAAGAAGCCGTATGATCCTGGGGCTGGGACTTGAATGGAGCATCCGCAGGAACGGATGCGTCACAGGGCACTGACCGCCCTATCTCTAACAACTGAATTCTCTTCGGCACAAACGTAACCGTTTCCGCCACGCCGCCTTCGCGCGGTACAAAAACCTCGCCACATCTTTTTTGGATTGAATCCGGTTCAGTTCACACTTCGACTGCGAGAAATGCTGCACAGCGGACAGGAAAAATCACTAACCGCATTGCAATTAAATGAGTCGCCGCCGCTATTTCTCGCAGGAATCGCGGCATGGATCGGTCATCCTATAAGAAGAGTTCAGCCATTCGGGAAACGAGCTGAAGCTAAGCAGCTGGGTGAAAGGATTTGAGCTGACCGCATAATTCCTCGCAACAGTCAACTCTGTCCTTGGAAAAGTCGAATACGATTGGCAATTCCAATTCCCTCACTAGCGGCAGATGCACCCTTCCGCTGTGGCCGCAGCGGTTGTTGACTGACCATAAAAAAGGTTGGCTGTTAAATCGGCTGTTAGATGTTGCGAAAGCTGGCCATTGGCGGAATTGCTACGTTGACTGGGAAATCATGGATGGAGCGCGGTTTTTGCACTGCGGGGATAGTTTGAGAATAGTTCGAACAGTTGAGAATTGCATCGCTTGCCAATTAGTGACGGACGCAATTCAGCGTCGTAGTCCATGCTCGCAGTTGCTCGATACTTAACTTGTGAGAACTTCTCACGCCTACCTAGGATTGCCGAATCGGTAGGAATGCGAGATACCGGGCAACGACCGAAACCATACCGGTTGCTCGCGGGCACCCGACTCCCCGTTGAGAACTCTCAAGATCTCCGTTTCCGCTCCCTGTTTTGATTAACACAGTGTCTGCAAGTGAGTTGGAGTCGGTTTCGAGCGGTTCCGTCCCTGCAGATTCGACAGTTAACACGGTGAAAACCTGGTTTGGTCTAGGCGCTAAGCAGCCGAGAAAAGCCAAAACTGCTAGTGCTTAGTTAGCAACTCGCCTGTTAACCAAACGAAATGCGATTCCGTCGAATGTCTCTGGTTCGAGGACAATCGACCCGTCCACCCACCAGAAGTCGCAGGCCATAGTTGAGGATGGTCAAACTACGAACCGAGTGCAAACCAACTCAGGGATTTTAGGATATTTGCGAGCGAAAAACCTCTTGGTTAGTAAGTCGATAGAATTAACTTTAGGCTTAAGCGAGAATCCAACCGAGGCGGGCGAAGATCTGAGTGATGAACGAAAAAGCAATCATCGGCTCCATTTTAGGAACCGCTGTCGGAGACGCGTTAGGGCTGCCCTACGAAGGTATCGCACCGATGCGGGCAAGGAAGTTAATGGGGACGCCTGATCGCTATCGATTCTTTTTTGGGCGAGGGATGATTTCAGATGATACCGAACACACTTGCATGGTCGCCCAGTCGCTGATCGAGGCACGTGACGACGTCGATTTGTTCATGAGGAAATTTGCAAGCCGATTGAAGTGGTGGATCTTGGCGTTCCCCGCCGGGGTTGGAAAAGCCACAGCACGCAGCGGCATTAAACTTTGGCTCGGTGCCAAGCCTAACAATGCAGGTGTCTTTTCGGCTGGTAACGGACCAGCGATGCGTGCGGCGATCTTCGGTGCTGCATTTGACGATCAAACGCTGATGCTGAAGATGGTTCGAGCATCGTCACGTCTAACTCATACCGATCCCAAGGCGGAGTTCGGTGCAATTGCGGTCGCGTTCGCCGCTTCTGAAGCTAGACAAAACGAAGACGTTGACGCGAACCGCTGGCTTGGCAAAGTGGTCGATGTTGTCGGCACTGAAGGAATGGAGCTTACCGATTTGCTTCGGCAAGCGATCGAGAGCGTCTCTGCCGGCCATTCAACCAAGCAATTTGCAGAGTCAATCGGGCTGGGATGCGGGGTATCCGGATACACTTACGATACAGTACCCATCGCGATTCACGCTTGGTTGTCTAGCCCTCGCGATTTCCGTCGTGCTGTGACAACAATCATCGAATGTGGAGGTGATGCAGATACCACTGCAGCTATCGTGGGCGGAATTGTGAGCAGTGGCGTTGGTCTAGCAGGAATACCTAGCGAATGGACCAATGGGATAAGCGAATGGCCTCGAAGCGTTGGCTGGATGCAATCGCTCGGAACAACTCTCGCCACGTCATTGTCGGATCAAAGCGCGATCAAGGCCCCGCGAGTGAACCCTGTAGCAATCTTGCTACGTAACAACCTTTTTCTCTTTGTCGTTCTATGCCATGGCTTCCGACGCATCGCGCCTCCCTACTGATGAACAAGGAAAAGAATCAAATCGAAACGAATCTTCGCCTTCATGTCGATCGGCTTGCAGGGTTGATCGGAGCGCGCACTCTCAAGCTGCCAAAGACTATTCAAGCGACCATCGGATATATCGAAGGCCAGTGGGCTGAAATGGGTTATGCAAACACCCGCGAAACCTACGACGCGCTTGGCGACGAAGCTACGAATCTAATCGTCGAGCAGGCAGGAACCAAACGCCCAGAAGAAATCGTTTTGCTCGGTGCCCACTATGATACGGTTTCGACAACGCCCGGAGCGGACGACAATGCCTCTGCCGTTGCGGTCCTTCTCGAAGTTGGTCGCCTTTTAAAGCAGCACAACTGCAAGCGAACTGTTCGCTACGTTGCTTTCGCATGTGAAGAGCCACCGTACTTTAACCTCGACGCAATGGGCAGCCAATACCATGCACGCCAATCGCGCGTTCGAGGTGACAAGATTGTAGGCATGCTGTGTTTGGAAATGGTGGGTTACTACAGTACAGCAGAAGGGTCGCAAGCGATTCCTCCGATGATTCCAAAATGGATGCGTCGCTTCTTTCCTAAACGAGGTGATTTTCTCGCTGCGGTTGGAAACATGCCGTCATGGAAGTTGTGCTGGAACTTTCGTCGCGGCTTCAAACGGGGTGCTCGGAAGATGCCCCTATTTTCGATTTGCTTGCCAGAGAAGATCAACGAAATCCGCTTGAGCGACAACAGTTCCTTTTGGGACCAAGGCTATCCGGCGTTGATGCTGACCGACACGAGTTTTCTTCGGAACCCGAATTACCACCAATCTACTGATACGCCTGATACGCTCGATTATCCTCGCATGACCGAAGTAACGCTCGGCGTCGCTTCAGCGATACGCAGTCTATCGGGCTAACGAATCGCGGGTTCTGCGTCGTAGGTACACAAGACTATATTCGGTCAGAATGCTTCAATCGTAGTCGAACAAGTAGATCATTAATCAAGACTCGACCGGATGGCATTTCTGGCAACGTCGACTCTTCGTACGCCCGTTCTAAATCTTTGATCAATCGCTCGTACTCGCCACGATAGAATTCCATGTCGGCCGCCTCCAAAATACCCTTCTCTGCGCCCGTTTGCTTTTGATGGATCAGTTCATTCAAGTAGCTTAACTTGGCAGACTCATTGAGTATGCACACGTTGGCTTGAACCTCACCTGTCTTCATTAAGTGAATTCCAGTCAACAAAACTCGAAACGTGTACAAAAGCGGTTTGACTCGCGGTGGCGACTCCTTCTCAAAAAGTCTCCACTGGGTTGCTGCAAAGCCAAGGTAGTGATGCGCATGATGCCGTGTTATGCAGCTAGCCGCAATCGCTTTGAGCTCTTCATGCTCCGGCGTCGTGTAAACGACCAGCGGCGATAGAAGCTGTTCCAGCACATACCCATTCCGCTTTAGCATCAGACCAAAAAACTTCGCCGCATCATGAGTGACTAAATCTA
>JAYTVM010000251.1:0-20138 GCA_043743995.1 Pirellula sp.
TGACCATACCAATCCAAGAGTTTGTCTGCCGACCATTCCAGTGTGCGATCCAGGTGGCAAAGGTTGCAAGCATTGGGATGATCGGATTGATCAGCGCTCATGACCCTCGGAACTTGGATGCGGTGGCTGCGAATACCCTTTAATAGTCCAAAGGTCGTATGCGGCATGTGGCAGTTATAACACAGACTGCCACTGGAATCGGAAGCGTGATGCGTATGCGCCTCGATCCGATTTTCGAAATTTTTGTGGCATTGGAGGCAAGCTTGATTGCTTTCCATACCCTTTGCCAATTGATCATCTGGCTGGCTGGAGTGCAGCGAGTGGCAGGAAATGCAACTCAATTCGCCTCGCTGGTAGCACGGTGAATCAACCATCGACGAGTATTCCCGACCCGATACGCGGCAAGTCCCATCGCTCCAAAATGGACGCTCCCCATCGTCCGGTCGAGATTTCAATTCGGCTTGCGTGATCATGTGGTGAGTCTTACTCAGGTCGCCACCGGCCCGGTATGCGTACCCCGTCTTGCTAAAGGTCTCCATGTCAGGCGGCTTAAAGTAAGCGTGGCATTGGCCGCAAATCTCCGCCGACACTCGCGGATCCGACTTGGCTGGGTTTATGACTGGATCTTTGCTGATCGATCGCTCGATGCCAGGAGTATGATAGTCGAGGTGTTTTTGGCCGGGGCCGTGGCAAGCTTCGCACGAGATTCCTAGCTCGGCCACCTCCGTGGCCACTTTGATCTTCACCAAGTCGAATTTGGGTGCTCCAGCCACCGCATGACAGACGATGCAGTTGTCATTCCAAACGGCGAAGTGGCGTCCTGCCTCCGGCGGTGCAAGAAAGATATCTTCTCTCGGCACCCAGCGTCGATCTGCAATCAAGTACACCCAAGGTATTTGGCGTAGCATGTTTTGGACGTCACTGGACACCCAATAGCCTTGCATATGATGCGAGCCTGTCGTCATCACAACCCGCAGTTTGACGACAGGCGGTCGAGCCCTGGCGAGATCGACTCCGTTTGCAAGGGCACCGGCTTCCCAATCCGGATCCACCATGGTGCAATAGAACTCGTCAGCCTCACGCGTGAACAGGTAATCGCGCCCTCGCGACGACAATCGGACTCGATCGAAGGGGGCCACTACTGTTTCCGGTGTTGCCACTTGAGTCATCGTTCTATGAAAGGAACCATGCCAACTGTCGTATTGTTCGCGGTGGCAGTCACGACATGCAGCGGATCCGGCAAATCCACCATGGGGAACGCGATGTGGCAGCGCCGCTTGCATGAGAGCTTGATTTGCAACTTGCCTATCGTCGCTCTCCGCTCGGCTTGTTGATGCCTCGAGACTTGGTGAGGTGTCTCGACGAGTTGCGGAACCTGTCGCATTCGGTCGCGATGCATCCGATCGCGAGTAATACTGGCGAACGATAACCGCGATCGCAAAAGCGACCAAAAATGCGATGAGAATTCCAAAGCGATTCACGATGCACCCAATTTCACAATGCCTTACCGTTCCTAAGTCGTTTCGGGACCCTTCTATCAAAGCCTTGTCTATGACTAGTTTACCAGACGGCCCAAGCGTGGTAGGTGTAGATTTGGCACTTTTGTCAATACTTTCGTATCAGCGCATACTGTTCAAGTTGTTTAACAGTCAGCCGAAGGCGTACACGACATTATTCACGTACGATACAAAAGGAAACCCAGAATCATCTTCGGTGTAATCATCTTGAACTCCGCAGCCAGCCAGGATGGCTTCTCCAAATCTGATGCCGCAAGCGTTTTCGCTTTCGGTTCTCAGCCGCACCAAAAACCTCCGCAAGAACGCGACGCAGTCCTGATTCTAGCTGGCTGACACTCAACCTGTCTGGGGCATACACGACATCAAACAGATTGTAGTGCGTCCATGAACGATCCAATAGTCGGCTCTGGTTTTCCAAACGACGATAAAGAGCTGTTCCTGGAAACGGTGTTTGTACCGTTACCTGGACTTCCGCAAGTTGGCTATCGGAAATGAAGGAAGTTAGGCGATCGAGGGATTGGTTCGTTTCGCCATCAGCACCCACAATGAAACAACCGTTGACCACGATCCCGTGATCTTGGATCACATCGACGGCTTGAATGATGCGATTTAGCTGAGCATCCTTCCGTCCCATGCCTGCAATGTGCACGAATCCAGTCCGCCAGTTGGTCAATATCGAACTGGCCATTGGCCAACGTCATCATCGTCTGGTGTTTCGCGTCCTGCTTTGCGACCAAGTTGTGACCGTTGAGCAACAGAAATGTTCGACAAACGACCAGTGCGGTTCGTTTGATTCCGTCGAGAAACACTTGATTGCACGCGATGGCGAACGCATATTGCGCCGCCATCGCAGCAATGTCTGGCGTCGGGTTTCCATACGCGAACAGATTCTGCGGGCTAGCAATTGCCGATTCAAGTCCGTTGCGATCCCGCAGGCCGTCTAAGCATCCATGTTCGGCCAGTTGAGCAGCATGGATCGCCAGAACGACGTCTAGTCTGATCCACTTCGGTTCCATCACTTGGAGAGAGCCCGGAGGGCATCACGATCTTCACGCATCACCATTTTGGCGATTTCCATTTGCTGCTGGAACTCAGGATCGAAGGGAGTCAACCGAATGCCATCGACCGTTTCTTGGACAAAGAGGCTGTCGCCCTTAGCCACTCGCAACCTCGCAATCATTTCCTTCGGAAGAACCACCCCCAAGGAATTGCCGATACTTCGGATCTTGATCGTAGTCAGTTAAGTAGTACGCCAAAACAAGGTTGAGGGGAGGCAAGCTCCCGCTCAACCTGGACAATCTTTGTACGAAATGCTTCATTGCGTTGGCTTTCAGGGGCATTACAGGCCTCATCTTAAAGCTGGGATTAATCCCAGCACTCCAAATAAAAATGCCCTAAGCCTTAATAATCTCCCTGCCAATCATGAGCATCTCTTCGCAGTCCAAGAATCGCTGATTCGATTCAAACAGTGCCGCTATACAGGCTTTGTGAATTTTCATCTTAAGTCCACCCACTCCTAGGGCTCCGTAATCAAATCGGTTCCCACGTTGTACCCCCTTGTCCGTCAATTCAATCCCCTCGATTCCAAGCGGCGGAACCGCATTCAAATCGATCGCAACTCGCAGTTCGGTCGCTAACTCCAATTGATTCGCGTCCAGCAATCTGGCGCCAGCCGCCCCGCAGCCGAAAACCAACTGACTCTCCCCCAAGGCGCTTGCTAGCGTTGCCGAATCCGTCGAGCAAGCAGCCGTCAGTCGACTGGCCGAAACGCCGCTTGCGACTAACCGATCGATGCATGCTCGTGATCGTTCAAGCGACCTGGACGCGACGGTAACATGCGACTTCGCATTGGCCAGGATTCGGCAGACGCGTTGCCCCACGGCTCCAGTCGCGGCTAAGACAAGTGCGGTTGTGTTTTCAAGAGTGATGTGTTTGGAGGCACTTAGTACGGCAGCCGCGGCCGTGCTATTGGCCCCGTTGCTATCTAGCATGATCGAGACCCGGAACGGATTGAAAAGAGTGTCTCTCGCGATGGCAGCAATGGCCTCACCCTCGGTGACATTGCTGCCACCAATAAATATGGCCGTATTCTTTAAATCGTTTGGTCCTCGTGTGTACATGGCGCCGTGCACCAGTCCACGAACATCCTCCGGGCGGATCCCAGCGTATTGCAAGAGTTGCTCAACGCCGCTGTCGATGGCGACCACCGCATCGAAAACACTGGCTTTTGCGTCGGTATCTAACTGAATTAGTATTTTTGGTTTGCTCATTCAATCATTGAAACTTGTCCACGCGTTTCCGTCAACGACGGGATGAAATCGACGAGGGGCATGGTATACTTGCAAACCGTCCAAAATGGTTGATTTCCTCCAGAGTGTATTGCGGATTTAGTTATGGCCAAGAAAGGAATTGCAACGGAAGGTTCCGCTTCGCCTCCCGAACTGGAATCAACCGGCACAGCTACCGGTAACGGGAAATATACGGTCGTTGCACGCCGTTACCGCCCGAAGACGTTTGCCGAATTGGTGGGGCAGGCGACGGTTTCACAAGCATTGTTGAACGCCATCGAAAGCAACCGCGTCGGACACGCATATCTGTTCACGGGTGCACGCGGGGTAGGCAAGACAAGTACGGCCCGCATCTTTGCCAAAGCCTTGAACGCGGCCGCCGAAACAAACGGGAAATTCGATCCCAACTCGGATATTTCGCAAGCCATCGATGCCGGCGAAGATATGGACGTTTTGGAAATCGATGGTGCTAGTAATCGAGGGATCGACGAAATCCGCCAGTTGCGATCCAACGCTGCGGTCCGGCCAAGCCGTTCACGCTACAAGATCTACATCATCGACGAAGTGCATATGCTGACCACCCAGGCCTTCAACGCGCTCCTGAAAACGCTTGAGGAACCGCCCGGCCACGTGAAATTCATCTTTTGCACAACCGATCCGGAAAAGATTCCGATAACGGTCCTTTCGAGATGCCAGCGATTTGATTTTCCGCCCGTGCAAACGGAGCAGATCTTCGAGCGGCTCAAATTCATTTGCAAAAACGAAGGGACCCAAGCCGACGAAGCGGCTCTTCGCCTAATCGCCCGACGTGCAGCCGGATCGATGCGAGATAGCCAGTCTCTGCTTGAGCAGTTGCTCAGCTTCAGCGGCAACCGAATCACTGTCGAAGTCGTTCATGCCATGTTGGGAACCGCGGACGAGACAAGGCTCGCATCCTTTGCATCGCGCCTAATTGAGCGAGATGCGGCCGGTGCCCTGAAAGAACTTAATACGGCAGCCGATGAAGGGGTAGATGTGGGGCAACTGGCCGAACAGTTGCTCGGTTATTTGCGAGATATGATGACGTTGACGGTGGGTGGCAGCGCCGATCTGGTGCGAACCGCGAATCCCAACAGCGTGGATCAACTCAAAGAATGGGGAAAAACTTGGGGAACCATGACGCTGCTGTCCGCGCTGCAAATGCTTGACGAGACTATCGTCAAAATGCGTCACAGCGTCCAAAGCAGAATTTTGCTCGAAATCGCATTGGTTCAGATCTGCAATTTGCAGGATCTGCAAGCGCTCTCGGATCTTGTGAAAGCGTTTGCGACACAGTCGGCACCAACGCCACGCACAGTAACGAAGGTTGCACCGGCGGCTTCGCCTGGAGTCGAAGCAAAAAAAAAAGTTGAACTAAGTCCGCCGCAAGTAAACTCCCAACAAGTCTCCCATTCGAACGACTTCAACCAAGCCTCGAGTGCAGAGGCTGGACTGACCGAGCTCCCGATAAAGGATGAGGTACCCATGGCACCCTTGGCACCCAAGGTCGCCGATGTTCTTCCCATCCAAAGTGCCCCGACCGTCCCTTCCGTTAACTCCGACGAACCGTTGGCCATGGCCGTCGAACAGTCGGCCGAATCGGCTGTTCCCATGCGAAATCAAGAGGACGTATCCAACCACGACGTGTCCAACTATGACGATCGGGTCCTTTTGGTTCGAGAGGAGGCGGTGAAACTAGGTGGGCTCGCTGGGCAATGCGCAATGATGACGGTACGGGTTGATTGTCCGCCCGATCGGCCATGGAAAATTTGTTTGTCTCGCGATGGTGCTTTTGCGATAAACTATTTTCAAACGGGCGAAAATGGTAGGAAACTAGCCCAGTCCATTTCAAGCCGCATCGGTCGCGAGATCCAAGTCGACTTTGTGTTGACACAGGAACCTACGCCGGTCGTTGAGGCGTCCGGTGTCGCGGAATCGGTTGTAGCTCAAGTCGTCGTTCATTCCCAAGGGCCGGCGGTCCCACAGGCCCAACTCATTCGCAATGCGATGGTCCATCCGCTGATCAAACAATTTATGGATGTTTTTGAGGGGCAAGTGGTTCGAGTGGATCCAGCTCAGTATCAGGTTCCAGCCCCTCACCTTAACCTGCTGCCAGCAAGCACCCTTGATCCACAAGATGTACCGCTGCGAGAAAAGCTTCGCAATGAAGTTCGATTCGAAACATCTGCTGTCGAATAATTCACAACAGAAATCACAACCACCTCATACTACGGTAAACCATGTTCAAGAACCTCACCAACTTAGCCAGCGCGATGAAAAACATGACCCAAATCGGGTCTCAGCTCCAAGGCATGAACTCAAGGCTGGAAGCGGCACGTGTTTACGGTAGCGCAAGCTTTGAATCGCTTACCGTGAATGTCGAATTGAGCGGACTGGGTGTGGTTCAGTCGATTAGCATTTCCCACGAATTGACCATAGGCGACCAAAAGTCACTCCTGCAAGACTTGACCAAAGACGCAATGAATCAAGCGGTCAAGGCCGCCAAGGAGATGCATATCACAGAAGTGAAAGTACTCACCGGTGGAGCTGAGTTCTTTCCAGGCATGAATGACATGATGCAAAACATGATCAAGTAGATGTAGCGTCGAAAGGGGAACTTTCGATCGGTTTTGGCATCATCGGCGCTGGCGCTGGTGCCGGTTTCGGATCGGCAACCGGTGCACCATGCGGTTTGGCTTTGGGAGCAAACACCAAAACAGTCACGGCACCTGCAATACCGAGCACGAGAGAGCCTAGGAAGTAGGTCGTGAACTTGTCGAGTGAGCCACCTATCACCATCGATGTCAACGTGTTGATCACGGGCGCAAAGCCGAATACGAGTGGCATGACAAAAATCGGCTTGCCGCCGTAATTGAATGCTAGAATGATCCCTAAAGCGCCCATGGCACCAGCCGCACCGGCCAGAATGGACCACATCATGCCACCGCTTATTTCGCCCCACGTTAACGTGAGGTTGTCCGGCGTTGCCATCAAAATCATGACCGGCAAAGCAACCGCGATAACAAAGTAAGCGATCCCTACGCAGCAGAATGGTCGAAGTCTTGATCCGCCCATTTGCATTTGGCCCATATGCAGGAATGGTCCGTAGGCTCCCCAACAGACGACGGCCAAGCAAATCGAGGCACCGATAGCCAGCGGGTTGGCTGCGACAGGTGCAGCGTGGATTGTCTTGTTGTCCTCGACGGCACCAGATTCGGTCTTTACTACGATAGCTTTTGCGGCTGGCGCGGGTTTGTTGATCAAAACCCCGACCGCTCCAAGTGCGACCAAAACCAGCCCGAGAATAAACGTCGGTTTGATCTGCGAAAAGGACTTGTTGAGCCAAGAAGTGACAAGTGTGTTCACTACCGGGGCGGCACCAAAAACGATGGGCATGACGTATATAGGTAGCCCTTTGAACGCGACGGCCAGAATAACGCCGAGAGCGCCCAGTGCGCCGACGGTCCCTGCGAATAGGGACAACAAAGTGCCTCCCATCGACCAGTACCCCTTTTCCGGCTTCCGGCTTAGCAACCCCAACGGTACGAGGACTGCAATTAGAAAATAAGCGATGCCGACCCCAACAAAGGCGCGAAGCGAACTATGGCCCAGTTGCTCAGTCCCGTGATGTAACAGGATGCCGTACACGCCCCAGAACAGAGCAGTCATGGCAGTGAACAACAGGACGAACGGTAGCTTAATCATAGAGTTTCAGTTTCTTGCGACGATGGAGGTTTGCGATGACGCTGATTTTCGGTGCTAGTTTAGGGTGATGCTGCGTTTCAGTGATGCTACTTTACAGTGAGCATTCGTTCGAGTGCTATCAAGGACCAATTGGCAATGTCCTCGCGAACACCAATTTGATTTACGATGTTTCCTTGGACTAGGTTTTCAAGGCACCAACAAAGGTGCGCTAAATCGATTCGATACATGGTAGCGCACATGCAAACGAGGGGCGAGAGAAAGTGGATCTCCTGCTCGGGATGTTCTTTCTTGAGTCGGTTGACCAAGTGCAATTCGGTCCCGATGGCCCATTTGGTACCGGGCGGGGCCTTTCGGACCGTCTCAATGATCTTGCTAGTGGAACCCGAGAGGTCTGCTATGTCGTTTACTTCTTGTGGGCACTCGGGATGGACAAGTATCTTGATGCCAGGGTGATTCTTGCGGAACGAGGCGACGTGGTCTGCTTGAAACATTTGATGCACCGAGCAGTGCCCCTTCCAGAGAATCACTCGCGATTCTTGGATGGCTTGTTCGGTGTTGCCGCCAAGCTCTTCGGCATGCGGATTCCAGACGGGCATCTGGCTGTTGGTGATTCCCATCTTGAGCGAGGTATTTCGGCCCAAATGTTGATCTGGAAAGAAGAAAACGCGTTTGCGTTGCGCAAAGGACCATTCGAGAACGGCTTTGGCGTTACTGCTGGTGCAAACGATGCCCCCATGTCGACCGCAAAACGCTTTGAGGCTGGCTGCGCTGTTGATGTAGGTGACCGGAGTCATGTCGGACGTGTCGATGACGTCGCCTAGCTGTTTCCAAGCGGCTTCGACTTGACGGATGCCCGCCATGTCGGCCATCGAACAACCAGCCGACAGATCAGGCAGAATAACGGAAACGCGTTGGCCGTTTCTAGATTTCAGTTTTTCAGGACGATTGGCCAGAATATCTGCGGTTTCCGCCATGAAATGCACACCGCAAAAAACGATGGCTCGGCAGTCCACGCTATCGGCGGCCAGTTTGCTCAGTTGGTACGAGTCTCCGTTCAAGTCGGCGTGTTCGATCACTTCGTCTTGTTGGTAGTGATGGCCGAGAATAAGCAAGCTCTTGCCCAACTCGTTCTTTGCAAGCCGGATTCGTTCGTGAAGTCTTTCGTTGTCGAGTTCTCGATAAGGCGGGAACGGCAACGGTTCGAGAGCGACGCTCATAATTGAATTGTCTGAGAGATTAATAAAACAAATAGTCAATCGGACATCGTTCAGCCTATCGGGCCGAATTGCCGAACATTCCATGGCACCAATTATAGGAATCTTTCAAGAAATTCGATGGGTCACGGTCAAGATAGGTGTGGATTGACGTCGATAGTTCCAAATCGGCGCCTGTTTTTTGGCTTTTAACTAGGGTTTGGATTGCATGAGTACGGTCAGAACGCATTCGACAGACAATTCTGCCAAAGTGGACTACTGGAAAAGCCTGCTCAAGATTGAGACGGAGGTAGCGGTAACGCTAGCTCAGCAGAAGCTTCCCGTGGAACGCATCCTGCAATTTGTGCCCGGGGTAATGATTCAATTTGACAAAGCCTGCGATCAGCCGCTTTTTTTAGAGATTGACGGCAATGTCATCGCCGAAGGGGAAGTGGTCAAGGTGGGGGACAAGTTTGGTCTTCGCATTACTGAGATTAGCAATCGCGAAGAACGCTGGGTACCGCTGGTGCAAGGGTTGAAGAAAGACGGAACGTAGACTAATTAGGCGAGCGACAGATTGCACTTACGCATCGGGTTATGATTGGTAGTTTTCACTTCGCCGCTCGCCTTAGAACTACGCATGGCGGTCTAAAAGCTGCGATGAATCGCAGCATTCCAAAACTACTGGACGAACTTCCATTTAAGTGGTTCTTTGTTCTCAATCCAATCGATGACCTGCCTACACTTATCGGCAGATTCCTCTTTGGCAAGTCCATTCGCATGGACGGCTTTAGCGAGCGCATCCTCTGTTTTGCCAGCAACATTTAGGGCCATGGCGAGTACGAGTTCCGAATACCAGTTTTCTGAGCCAGATAGATCCGACGCCAACTGAGCATGCTTGAGAGCATCGGCGGAATCTTTGGTACCTTTGCTTGGTCGAATGGCCGTCAAGACGGCCAGGAATCGTCTCGCCCCGATTTCATGATCCTGCTGGGTGAGTAAGCTCGTCAGCTCTTTCTTTGCGGTTGGGAAATCCCCTTGCGAAGCGGCCAAATCCGCCCGCAGCCATTTCAAGTAGGGGCTTTTAGGGGAAGCGGCGATGGCTTTTTGCAGGTCCATTTTGGATTTCTGTTTTTCATCAAGTACGGAATGAGCGAGGGATCGAGCGGCGAAAGCGACCACGTTGAGTGCTGTATCGATTTGAATGGCTTCATCCAAGGTTTTTATGGCGTCGCGAGTTTGTCCCAATCGGAGTTCGACGAGTCCCTGCGCGATCATGGCCGGCACATTCGTGGGTGCTCGCAGTTTGAGTGCCGCTAAGGTCTCTTCGTTTTCCTGTTTGGTGTGCATTCCCTCGGGGTCCGTATGCCGCCAATAGGGATCGAACAAGGCAGGCCATTTTTGTTGCCAGACGGAAAATTCTTGTTGGAGTTTTTCGAAATCCCTCGACGCCTCCATTCGCCGTCGCACGATTGCTATTTGAGTTGCAGACAATTGCCTGAGTTGCTCATTCCGAATCGTTGATTCTATGCCGATCCGATTCTGTTCTGCGACGGCTGTGTTTCGCACCAATTGAGCTTCGAATATTTCTTGTCTCGTAAGATTAGGGGGCAGTGGAGTTCTGCTCGGATTCCCTAATTGCATGTTTTTGAAGGCCAGATTACTCAATGCGAATTGCTGCCGGATCCCCTCATTTTGGATCGTCCCCATCTCCAATTCTGTTTCTTTGAATACCTTACCTATTCTTTGATAGGTAGCTTCAAATCCCGTTTGCTTGGCCATATGAGTGTCGTATTCACTGTGGACGCGTTGGATCGCCTGGATGCTCTCAGCTCCACCTGAGCTACCCACGGCGAGAGGTTTCGCGTCTTGCGAGAACGAAAAATTTTGGAAAATCAAAGCGCAAGCGAACGTGAGAATTGGTACGATCATAGAGCGACTGAACACTCTGCATATCCTGACTTGCATGCGATTCCGTGCTATTCGATGAACGTTCATAAGTAAAAACACTCTACTAAAGTTTTTGGGAGGCTCCTAACATGCTTTGGAGTTTACGTCTATCGTCAGTGATTAACAAGCAATTCTTATTAACTGAAATCGCTGCCGTCTTAATGCTTGGCTCAGGTACCTGTTTTGCTGAGGATGCAAAACCATCGGTTTTGGAAATTCTTCGAAAGGAAGCTCAAGGGGCAAACGTGGATCGCGCAATCGAATTAAAGGCGTTTTCGGAAGCAGACAGAAGCGAAGATGTTCGATGGCAATCCGGTGAGGTTTTGATTGCCGGAGCCTGGACACCGATTAGCGAAATCACCGACGCAAAAATGACCCCGTCCATGAAGGAATATCTCAAACTGCGTGGCAACGAAAAATTGGGAGAAGACGCGCATCGCAAGCTAGCCAAATGGTGCCAAAACAGAGGCTTAGAGGAGCAGAGTATTTCTCATTGGTATGGAGTCATCGACGCGAGGCCAGAGGATACCGAAGCCCGGAAGGCTCTTGGGTTTGAAAAAGTCGGAAGCAAATGGTTTTCGAAAGACGATCTAACGAATGCGGCCAAAGTCAGTGGCCAAAGACTACAGGACTACAAAGCTTGGATGCCCAAGATGCAGTCGTTTGCGATGGCGATTGGAGGTAGCGACACTCGTAAGAAATCGAAAGCCATCACAGAACTCAAAAACATTGACGATCCTAGGGCTTTACAAGCCTTGCATATGACCGCTGTTCAATTGCAAGGGGACTACGCTCGGCCATTCGTGCAAGCGATCAAGAATCAAAGGAGTGCCGAGGCTTGTTTGGCTCTGGCCAAGATTGCCATCATCAATCCCGATTCGGTTGCAGCGAAAGAGGCAATGGAAGGCATGAAAGAATATCGGCACGAATTTTATGTTCCTGAGCTCTTAGCTTTGATAGAGCATGAAACTGAATTTCGACAGGATCTTGTGGGCCGTCCAAACGGCGACCTAGTTTTGGAGCAGGTTTTGTTTCGCGAACGCAGCGATGGGAAATCGATGAAAATGATCGAACGGATCATAACCTTGAATGCGGATAGGATGCCGATCATTTTGATGCCAAGACGGGCTAATGCAATGGCATTGGCCACCATCATCTCCTCCATGCCATCTCTCGACAGCGAAACGGCTCGAGCCGTTTCCTCTCGCGATGCCCTACGTCAAGCAGAAAAATCTTCTGAATCGGTTCGTCAACAAAATGAAGTGCATAGGGAACAACGCGATGCCGTGATTCAAGTGCTTAAGGCCACGACAGGTGCTGATGTCGGAGAGACGGCCCAGACTTGGTGGAACTGGTGGGACAAGGAATCCGAAGACAACCGCATTTCCAGCAAGCCCTACGTTCAATCCTACGAAAGGAATTCCGAATCATTAGTTTACACTCGTGAGAATCCAGGCTACCGAATCATACCCAGCCATGAGTGCCTTGTGGCTGGGACTCCATTGCAAACGCTAACTGGTCTGCGTGCGGTCGAATCGATCAAGACAGGCGACATGGTTCTCTCAAGCGATGTCGATAGCGGTAGGATCGAATTTAAGCCGGTGCTGAGAACGACAGTGCGACCCCCTGCCGAGACTATGAAAATCGTGACCGACGCAGAGACCATTCAAGCGACACTGGGCCACTATTGGTGGGTTTCTGGACACGGTTGGTTGCGGACAAAAGAAATCGTTGCCGGGATGCGTTTGCATACCGTCACGGGAACCTCGCTCGTCGAATCCGTTGAGTTGGTTGCAGATAAGGCGGTCACCTACAACTTGATCGTAGCCGATAATCATAGCTACTTTGTTGGCAGCCAGCGGTTGCTTAGCAACGATGCGTCAGAATTGAAGCCGACACTTTTGAAGGTTCCAGGATTGCAACTCAGCGTAGCACGGCACTCCGTCCCGTAAGCCTTACGCAGATCTGCGACTTCCTTCGTATCAGAGACACGAAGCGTCCTTAGGCGAGCGACACCATTGAATATACCGGGTGGAGAGAGGCTCCTGCCGAACCATCGCCAAGCTCGGCAGGAGCCTCGCTCTCCCGTTGAAACCCTTGGCAGGTTGGTTTTTGGTCGCCGCTCGCTTTAATAGATCCCTTCGGCTCGGAGAGACGAAGGAATCGTGCTTCACTTAAATCGATGCGTTTGACGCTTGCGAAGAATCGCCCATGCCTGTCGTAAAGCGGGGAGAATACTTTTCTTGCTTGCGTGCGCACTCAATGCACGAGGTGGCGTAGGGAACCGCCTGAAGTCGAGCTAGCGGAATCGGCTTATCGCACTGCTCACACTCGCCGTAGTGGCCATCGCGAAGACGATTCAAGGCTTCCTCGATTTGAGAGAGCTCACGGCTTTCCACCTCTACCAGTTGGCTACTGATTTCGTCCTGGGCAGTGTCCATCGCAGCGTCAATGACATCTCCACCATCTTGCGAGAGGGACTGCAGCATACTCAAGTCACCGTCGAGGGCTTTTCGCAAAGCTTCCCGGCGCAGCAATAAAACATCCCGCAGTTTGGATAAGGCTTCTTTTCGTGACATGATGCTTCTCCGCGACAAAACTTTTGGCCCCCCCTCCAAACGAAGGGTAATGGCAGCGATGAACTATAGTACGCATTCGACTGCAAAGCGTTCGTTTTTTGTTTGCTGACTCGCGTTTCGACGCTATCAAAAAGGGCTCATCGGGCTTTTTATCTTCGTAATTATTTGCCAGCAAAGGATTTGCGACACTCTACCAATTTCCAATATTTTTGCGAAAAAATTTCTGAATTCCCTTGCGTTTTTCGCTAGGACTCAAATGTCTAACGAAAAATTCGTCAAAACCAGGCGCTTTCGGCTTTTAGGCAAGAATTTCGATAACTGGGGACGATAAAGGCAATTGGTTGTCTATCGCTTTCCATTTAAAACCGCATTCCCCAGCAAAGCAAATGCGAAACCTCGCACCATCACTTCCTCAAAAAAGTCGATCCGCCGGAATCGATGCCGCAATCGGGCAGATTGATTTGATTGGAGAGTTTGGAGAGATAGTCAAATCGTGGAGGATTCGAAGCCCACGTTGCACACTTGGATCCGGCTCGGATTGCAGTGTCCAATTAACGATTCCAGGCATCGCGCCGCTCCACGCTGTTTTGATATTCGGCAAGAAGTACACTTTATTACGGTCTGTCGGGCCAACCCTCATTTCCAATCGACACGTTCGGGAATGGCTGATCGATCAGCCAACGGAAATAGCCGTTGGACAGTCTCGATTGGTGATCCATCCGTCGATCGGCGTTTTGGCGACTGTCGTCCATGCCGAAAATTTGCTTGATCACGCAGCCAGAATGGGTAAAGTCGCGACTCCGCTGATTCCGGAGTTGCCTAGCGCAAGCGCAAGCGTTGACGGTTCACAGATCCAACCAATTGCGACCCCTATTGGGACGAACGAAACGAAAATCGATACTGCCGCGTCGGACAGACTGGACACCATCGAGCGACTCCTGGAGTCGTTGCAGATGTCCTTGGACAAGATGCAAGAGTCCTTGGGAACGGAAGCCAAATGCGCGAATGAATCCATCCTCGAATCCGTAACCCAGGAAATCGACGAGTTTGGAAAAAAGTTGTTTACCAACCTAAACGACCAATGGAACAACCAGACTGGAGTTCAACAATCGTTGATCTCCCACTTGGCAGATAAGTTTTCGGATCGATTCCATTCACTCGATGAGCAACTGAGCAATCAGACGGGAACTCAGCAATCGCTGTTCCTTAATCTTGCCGACCGATTCACAGACGGATTGGGGGCAATCGATGCACAATTGAATCGATTCAGCGAAGCCACCAGCAAGCATACGAGTTCGCTAAACGAACTGCTCGCACAAGCGGGCCGAGAACAAGAAATGATAGAAGCTCGATTCAATGAAGTCATTTCGCATCGGAATGAGCTCGTCGAAGCGGTTCAAGTCTTGCGTTCTGAAATCGCCCTAGCCTACCAGGCCCCCGAATATCGAGACGAACGATCTGCGAATGGTTCAGAAGTGCCAGAGTCGGCGCCCGATTACTCCTTCGCCGACGAATCCTCGCACGCGTCGCATAGCCGTTTTAGCGATGATCAATTGGCTCAATCGCTGGAACTGGCTCAGATCCAAATTCAGGAACTAAATGCTCAACTTAGGCATTTGGAAGTCGAACGCGACTCCGCTCAACAGAAGGTCGCATTGCTTATTGAATCTTGGCCATCGGAACAGCCCTCCGAGCAAGCTGACTTCGAATCCGATCCGAGCTCAGAGATTCCGTATGGTACTGAGCGTCCGTATGGCTCACCTAGTTACGCCAACAACCTGGTCAACGGTGAGGTTAACGGTGAAGTCAACGATGAAGTCAACGATGAAGTCAACGGTGAGGTAACCTCGGATGAGTTTAGCTACCCTGCTGAGGCAAACGAAGTTGTTTCGGACCACAATCAGATGCCGGCGTGGTTCAAACAAGATGCGCCAGAAGCCTCGAATGTTGAGTGGGCAGCAAATCCGTCCTATGCTCAGGACGCGCCTGTTCTGTTGGAGTCGGAATCCAATTTCGCGTCTTTTTCGGCTCCCGATCTGACCAGCTATTCGGACATTGGATATGAATCCGCCCCGCTAGAAAACATTCCGCCACTTGATCAACCAGTGGAATCCTCCAATTCCAATTTGGATTCCATTTCTGAACGATTGCAACGCATGTTGCTCGATGCGGACCATCGTCGTGGAACATCGAATCCCTCCAGTGAGTTGCGAACGTCAAGTAGTTGGTCGCAAAGGTACAGCAATCAGCCTAAAGAGGGCTTCGGAAATCGCGAACCGGATTCCATCGAACGAAACGCTTTGGACGACGAAGCGCGGGCGCGGGCTGAGGTCGAGCCGACGGTTCCTGATCAGGTCGTTCCAGTCGTAAGCGATAGTCCGGTGTCCGAGGGGCGTGAACCCCATTTTCCAGATTCTTTGAGGCATCTATATCGCGATCAGCCCACCGAGTATCACGAACAGCCAATCGAATATCGGGAACAGCCAGTCGAGCAAATAGTGGACGAGTCCACTGACGCCAGCGATTCGATCGACTCAAGTGAGGAAGCCGATCATTCGGGCAGGGTCGACGATCAAACCAATGAGTTGATCAGCTCGACCTCGAATGCAGGTGCTAATTCGGTCAAGCGAGGATCGGACGAAGAAGAATCGATTGAGGATTATATGCAAAGGCTGTTGCATCGAGTCCGAGGTGGAGGGGAGAATTCCCCCACGGAAATAAAATCAGCTCCGACAACACCAAGTCCGACTGGGCCAGCCAAAACTCGATCACGGATAGCGGCCTCGATGGGCTTGGACAAGCCGGACTCGGAAATTTCCCTACCGGAAGAAAGACTCAGCGAAGAGTTGTTCGTTCCGCGGCAGCAAGCCCCAGAGCAGCGAAACGACTTGGTTGCCCTGAGGGAACTTGCAAACACCAATGCTAGACGTGCCATCACCAGGAGTGATATGCGACGTACCAACTCTGCGTTTTTCCTAAAACTAGGCGTGACTGCGTTGGCCGTATCTTCCGCAGCTGCTTTGTTCATGTTCAACGGCCTGACCCTGAACGCACCATTCGTGGGGATGGTGGCAGCAGTTATCGTCGCGGTACTCTGGGGGTACGACTGTGCCAATCACTTCAAACGACTCAAAAACGTAGGCGGATTGAACAAAGTGACGGCTGCGGAAACGGCTGCTGGACAATCGATCCGTGTTAGCTCGGCGGAAGAGAGTGGCTGGCGTCCAACCGCCGATTGAGGCTAGGATTAGGATTGAGGCTAGGACATGCACTCAAAGGCTAGGACTTGCAGGCAAAGGCTAGATCGGTCAAGCTACCATAATCCAAACCCGTTGAATTATGAGGAAAAAGACCATGTCCCTGGATTTCGAACGCTCTCCATTACCCACGCTTCAACGCCAATCGGCAACGGCTTGGCTGTCTTTGCTAGCTATTGCAGTCGGAATTCCGTTAACGGGCTGTGGGCCAACGGAACCGAAGGAGATCTCGGCTGCGACCAGCGGATATCAGCCGGTGAAGGAAACAGAAGCAAAATCTTTATTGGCAGGTTCCAAGTCGACCGATTCGGCTACGCCGAATGCGACGCCCAACCCAAAGGATTCAACGGCACTACCGACAGCACCCGCTGTGCCTAGTTTCCAACCGGGCAAGCTGGATCCAAAAATCGCGTCGAAGCTATACATGACCTTGCAGCTCGGTGAATTGAATGGCGCAAAGCCATTGATGGAGTTCCTTAACACCAGCTCACGGGCTGTCATGGAGTTATTAGCCGACGGTCGCAAGAAGATGCTTACGAACGAAGTGTTGCTTGAACAGGGCATGCGTTTGTCTCGCATGAAATTGGAAGCCTCGCAGCGCTTGGAAAAACTGGCAGCCAGTGAGGACGAGAAAGCTGCTTTCATGCTCGGAAAACTCGAAGCGTTTTCGCAGATGGCGAGTTTCGGCGATATTGCTGCATCGGATTCGTTGCGTGAGTTGGCAAGCAAGGAAATGGAAAATGCTGACAAACGGGTAGCTCAACAGGCCAAGTCGATTGCGTTGAGTCTTCTGGTGAACGATTACGAAAGCGGCACCGCCAAATCCAATGAGCTGGTTGCGTTTGCGACGACGATTCTGTCTGGCGGAAAAGATCTGACAGCCACCAATCTCAACGCATTGATTCAAGCCGTCGAATCGCTTACAAAACGTTCCGAGGACGATTCCGCGTTGCAATTGGCCAAGAAAATAGAAGAAGGGTTTCGCGAAAACCCAGAACCCCAAATTGCACTTAGTGCATGGGAAATGCATGCGAGCCGCCTCAAAGAGACGAATGAGGTCGGTGCCTTGATGCAAGCCGACTCCAAAGAGGACCAAGATCCGGTCAAAGCAAGGGCGTTGGTTGACGCGCTCATGGCCAAGATTTCGTCTCCCTGGACCGCCTTTTTCTTGGTCCAAATAGCCATCAAGGTGGAGTATTCCGGACGCCCGCTGATTGCCAAGGAGATGATCGAGGTTGCGCAAACACAGATCGAAAATCTAAAAGATCCTGACGCCAAGGAAGAGCTGGAACGCAATTGCAAACAGTTCTTGAGTCGCTTCGCAGTTCTAAACAAACCGCTGAACCTGAGTGAATTGGTCGATACCGCTGGCAAACCGATCGACTTGGCTCAGTACAAAGGAAAAGTGGTACTCGTCGACTTTTGGGCGACCTGGTGTGGACCATGCTTGCAAGAGATCCCGAATATCGAAAACGCTTTCTTAGCCCATAACAAAAATGGCTTTGAAGTCCTCAGTGTCAATTTGGATGAGGAGCGGCCAGCGCTCGATACGTTTCTGGCGTCGAAGAAAGTCTTGTGGAATACCTATGTTTCCAGCAAACCGGACGCCGTCGGGTTCGATACTCCCCTGGCCAGAGACATTGGGATTTCTGCCATTCCTTTTATCGCAATCATAGGCAAGGACGGAAACGTCGCGGGCATCCATGTACGGGGCCGAAAGATTGAAGATAAGATCGTAGAACAATTAGCCAAAGAGTAAACCGCATGAGATTTTCAGTGGACATCGCTCGAATTGTTGGACCGATCGGCAATGTGTCCGTCCTGATGTTAATGGTGACTTGGTCGGCTGTTTGTCTTGGGCAGGGGGTATCCCCTGCGCCCGCGATCGACGTCGAAGCAGTCGGAATTGCCAATCGCATCAACCAAAACGTCCTGCACGGCAATTTACGGTTTTTGGCCGACGATTTGCTCGAAGGGCGAGGTCCTGGTTCCAAAGGTGACGCGATTGCCCAACTCTACCTGGAGTCGCAATTCAAACGGATGGGGCTTTCTCCTATCGAGTCATTGCGTTCGTATCGACAGAAATTTCCAATGCTGGGTTTGACATCCGTCGCCGCAAAGACTTGGTCGATCGGTTCGGCGAAAAAAGGTTCTGACCCGATCGAGTTTCAGTACTTCAAGGATTACATTGCCGTGGCGGGGCGTCCGAAAGCCAAGATCGAGGTCAACGATGCCGAGATTGTATTCGTTGGGTACGGCATCCAAGCTCCAGAGTATCAATGGGATGATTTCAAAGGAAAAAATTTCAAAGGAAAAATCTTGCTGATGATGAACAACGATCCGGAATCGGATCCTAAATTGTTTGGCGGCGCGAGACGACTCTACTACGGGCGATGGGATTACAAATACGAGAGTGCCGCTCGGCAAGGTGCTGCGGGTGCGATTATCATTCACACAACTCCCTCTGCTGGCTATCCATTCACGGTAATTGAAACGTCCTGGACGGGCGAACAGTTCGAGCTTCAGGATAGTTCCGCACCCCGCATGGACATGAAGGGTTGGATGACCAACGATGCGACGGCAAAACTCCTTGCGCATGCCGGCTTCGAGTTGGATGCGTTGCGAGCGAAAGCCGAGTCCAAAGATTTCCAACCCGTACCGCTGGGTCTGACGCTATCGACAACTATCGATTGTGAAATCCGAGAAAAGGCAACCGCAAACGTGCTGGCCGTTCTGCCTGGAAGCGACCCGAAGTTGGCGAGCGAGCATGTCTTGTTCATGGCCCACCACGACCACATTGGGATGGCTGCCGATCGCGATGTTCGAGGGGATAGTATCTACAACGGTGCCATCGACAATGCATCTGGGACCGCGGCTATCTTAGCTATCGCCCAAGCAATCACCGAAAGTGGCGTTCGACCCAAGAGATCGCTCGTGTTCGCGGCGGTTGGGGCCGAAGAGCAAGGGCTTCTAGGATCGAAGTACTTTGCCGAACATCCCCCCATTCCTAACGGCAAACAGTCCGCAGTGGTCAATATCGATGGCCTCAATTTCCTTGGCCCAACCAAGGACGTCAATGTCATTGGACTCGGCAAAAGCTCACTGGATCAATTGGTGGATGCAGTCGCTAAGTACCAAGGGAGAATCGTGGTTCCGGACCGCGAGCCTAGCAAGGGTTTCTACTATCGCTCAGATCAGTTTTCGTTGGCAAAGGTAGGGATACCCGGGGTCTATTTGCATTCTGGCCATGTCGTGATCGGCAAACCGGATGGGTGGGGTAAGGAGCAGTTGGACGCGTGGACGGAGAAGCACTATCACCAACGTTCCGATGAATACGATCCGAACTGGGATTTATCTGGAGCGGTGGTCGACATCCAATTGCTGTTTCATGTGGGTTGGATGGCTGCCAATTCAAATGCAATGCAGTCCTGGACGCCAGGGGACGAATTCGAAGCAGCGCGCAAAAGCGCAATTAGCTCCAGCCAACGGTAACCGATGCTAGTGCTTTGTTAAACAGGAAAACGTGGGTAGCCACGCTTGCCAAAGCGTGGGTGAACTGCGAGAAACGATCTCGCTCCCCACGGTCTCCGCGACCGTAGCTACCCTCGGTTATCAACTTGACAAAGCACTA
>JAYTVM010000252.1:0-20088 GCA_043743995.1 Pirellula sp.
ATCCGTCGCGGAGCGACGGATCTACGTAGGCGACGTCGCTCCGCGACTCGCGGTCAGTGTACATTCCGACCCGAAGCCCCACTCCATCCATTCACCCCCCGGAGTCGCCGAGGCGCAATTCCCATTCGGCCTGGATGTAACTGAATTGAAGAGATCTCGGATGAGTTTCATCCTCAAGTACATCCGTCGCGGAGCGACGGATCTACGTAGGCGACGTCGCTCCGCGACTCGCGGTCAGTGTACGTTCCGACCCGACGCCCCACTCCATCCACTCACCGCCGGAGTCGCCGAACCGCAATTCCCATTCGGCCTGGATGTAACTGAATTAAAGAGATCTCGGATGAGTTTCATCCTCAAGTACATCCGTCGCGGAGCGACGGATCTACGTGGGCTCGCAAGTCATGCAATGACCCTTTACCAAGATCTCGCTGATGCGAGCGATATTGAGAGACTTTTTCATCTTTTCGTCTGGCAAATTAATTCCACTCATGCAAGCCACGGTGCCGCACTCGACACATACGAAGTGCGGATGACTGCTCCGGTCGTGAGATGGATCGCGTATTTCAAACCTCCATACGTGGTCCCCCAGTTCCGTGCGGCTAACCAGTTCCGCATCCGTTAGGTCGCTGAGGTTTCGAAAAACAGTTGCCTTGTCGAATCCGATGGGTACAAGTTTGTCCGATATTTCCGCGTGTGTCTGCGGCTTGCTCCCTTTTCGCAGTGCCATAAGAACGGAGATACGAGCCGGCGTACTTCGCAACCCTGCGGCTCGCAGGATTTCGCGTACCTTTTCTATTTCATTCGTTTCCTTCTTGTTGTTCATGATTCCCCTTTGCCACTCGAAGTGGTTATCTAAGTCGACTTTTTTTCAAGGAAACGCGATAGGCGTTCATGTGTCGATGGTTCGGTGTACTGCAACTTGCCAAAACCATACTCAGCACCTTCGGACACCGCGGCAAGCTGTTGCTCAGGATAATTCGTAATGATCATGGCTGGGATCGCTCTGGTGGCAGCGTCTCGCTTAAGATGCCGAAGTATCTCGATACCGTCACTATAATCGATATCCAGTTTGCGGTTGATCACGATCAAGTCCACTTTGTTTTCGCGAAGCACGTCCATGGCATCGCCCAGTTCATCGGCTCGCAAGACAATCACGTCATAATGACTCGTGAACATTCTCTGGATGGCACTGTGGTCCGGATTGCAGTTGCCAATATCCAACACGATTTTTGTCATTTTCCTACAGCGATTTCGTTTTCTAGAGTTCGCACAAGCGTATCTTGCAGATATTTCTGCATCAATTGCCGAGTTACGTCGAGCATCGCATCGATCTTCTTGGTCACGCCTGAGAGCAGCGTGCCCCGTTCAATCGACAACGCCCTCCGCTGGATGGCCTCGACTTGCTCGGACATCTTTTCAAAGGACTTTACACGTTTTAGATCTTCGAGCAATTTTTCCGCCTTTACCATGTCCTTCTTGCGTATTTCTTGCTTGATACGTGACTCCAATATTTTTCGTCGGATCACCAAATCAAGGATTTCACCTTGAAGCCCCTTGAGGAACGCTTCGGTTTCCAATCGGCGCCGGTCGTCCGGCAAGTCTGCTTGCTCCATCGGCTTCATTCCGTTTACGATCGGAAGCCTCGCTAACAAGGTGTCGCCGTTCTTGACATAGTACAAATAGAGGGGAAGGCTGATTTTGATGAAACCCTTTGGCTTCTTTGGGATCGCAGGTGCTGTGCTTGCCGTGGTTTCGTTTTCCGAATCAGAAACCTGCTTTCCTCCCCCGGATTTGTTCGAATCTTTTACCGCGGAAAGGGACTCCGTGTCCGGAGCGCTTCGCGACAATCCAGGAACCGATTCACCGACGACTTGGTATTCGGGTGGAGGAACCGGATCCAGCGACAACTTGCGAGCATTAGCGATGGCTGAAGTTCTACTGTCACTCGGTGGATCGTACTGGATCGTTGGAAGATCATTGATACCGATGGGTAGAATTCCTCGCCAATCGGTTCGGCCGACCATCTGCAAGTCATCGCTGCCAGGTGTACGTCGATAGATTTCTGCGCCCACCACTGCACTGCCCGGTGTTCGTTGAACTGCCAACTTAAGGCTTGAATCTGGGTAATGGGGGCTAAGCCTGAGTCCAACGCGCTGTGTTCGCCGGTTTTTTGCACTCGAGAGTGAACCTCTAGATGCCGTAAAAATTGCTCCGTAATGTCTCGATATATTATCGATCTTTTCCGTGACCGCCACAAAGGTAAACGGGATGGTTTGCAGAACCGTTGGGTTGCCATTCGAATCGTCTCGACGAACAATAGGCAATAATACGTCACCTGGATGAACACGAATCGGATGGTCTTCTTTCGTCAGTAAACCCGTAGCCTTGGCTCGCAATACAGCTGTCTTTAGATCCGTTTCTTCGATTCGAACTATGGGTGCGAATGCTTCCTTGGCAAGCTCAGCGATGGCTCGAGGGATTTCACTCTTGTAGACAACACTGACGGAAGAGATCTCACCCATCCTTCGAACGAATGCGTCCAGTTCTTTCACTTGGATCCGAATCGACTCTCCAATCTTATCGACGGAAGCCAGAAAAATTTTATCGTTTTCTTTGAGCAAGGCCTCCGGTTGCCAAGGTAATCTGGCTGGAATCTGTCTTGCAACCTTCTTGAACTTGTCTAAATCCATTTTCTGAATGAGGGCGGCAATCGTTTCCCCGGAGGCAAGTTGCTTTAGCAATTCGTCATTGCTACCCTCAAATGGCTTGACGATGTCTTTGAAATCCGACCATTGTTTTTTGTCGAGGAACGGGGCTATGTCTCGTTGCATGGCCGAGTACTGCAAGGGTTGAATCGCAATGTGCTTCATGCGTGCAATGGCCGATTCCAAGGTACGAACACTTTGAAGGCTCGCGGACTGCGCCTCGATATCTGCCAGAACTTCCTTGTCCTCTTTGCTCAATTTCTTAGGTGGCTTTTTGGGATCGTCAACCGGTTTTGGCGGCGGAGGGTTCACCTTCAAAAAAGCCTCTTTCGCTTCGTCCGACTTACCAACCACCAACAGCAACTCGCGTGAAAGCAGTTGTTCGACGGTGAGCTCATCCAACCGATAGAGAACGGAACCAAACAACGAGTCAGGAGTTGACTCAACTTGGATCGACCATGTCGCTCCAAAATTGATCTCCGCGAACTCCGCAATCTGTCGATGGATCTCTCGCTCCGACTCCTCACTCAGCGACAGGGAAGGCGATACGCTCATCCATACCTTCACACGGTACGGGGAATACTCCCAAATTTCCTGGGCCAATAGTGAGCGACCGTCGAGGCTTGTCGAAACCACGAAGGAAAGCATCAGAACCGCAACGAAACGCCAGGAAGCGAAACGCCAGGAATCTAGCAGTATTCGGTCATAACGAATCATCGTGCCTGAAACCTCCACTTTTGGACGTCTTGGTACAAACTGGTTGGCTTCTTGGCGACACCGAATGCTTCTCGTCGATAAGCGAATGTTTCTCGTACTTGCCATAACGGTAGAATCGGCAAATGCGCTGCGACAACGGAATGCAGATCGTGGCAGCCCTGCCTAACCTGGGGCCAATTGCGAGCGATACTCAATTGTCCCAACGCATAAACAACAAACTGGTTGTTGGATTCAGCCGGACCGCCAATACCAAACAGGCGTTCCGCGTCGGTGGCTGGTTCCCAAAGGGCCGCCGAGACATAGACAAAATCCAAGTCGGATTCGTCGTTAGGACCTGGCAACTCCTTGAGCACAACCAGTTCGGCAGGAACCTCGATCAACTTCCAAGCTTGGACAATGGCTTCTCCAGCGACCCTGGCAGACTCGTAGTCCGGTACACCAAGCTTAATGGTCGGGATGGGTTTGAACGCTTCCTGCCTTTTTTCAGCCAGATTCTTCAGTTTGGATGTAGTGAGCATCAGCAAAACTTTGGCCAGCTTTGCATCGTAGGGGAAGTTCTCGACATTCTTGTTGTAAGCGTAGGCGAGAGGATCCGCTTCGGTGGCGCCATAGGGAAATGGACCGCTAATGACGCGGCTAACTTCCGAATCGGTGTTTCCCAAAATTTCACCATTCAAAATTCCTTCGCGATTGATTGCATAAAGCAGCGCCCGTCGGAATTCACGATCATCCATGTATGCGTTCTTGGATTTGGGGATCAGCATGTGGACCATCGGCAACGAATACTGATCGACAATAACACTGGTCACATTGCGAAGCTTAAATGCATCGGCTGGAAAGAGTCTATCAATGATTTCGATTTCGCCTCGCTGCAAATCCGCAATCGCTTTCTGCGGGTCAGAATAAAGGATCTCTTGAATCTCTTTGGGTTGATAGTCGGCAGGAGGCTTGCTGTCCGCCCATTCGAACCTCTTCAGCCCCGGTTCACTGCTCTTCAATTTGTAAAGTGTCTTTGACGCTTGCGGATCATTCTTGTTGTTCATTTCCCACTGCAGGAATGCTTCTGGCAAGACGTGCGGTCTCCGCAATTTCAGTTTCAATCTCTCGGGGCCAAAGACGGAAACGGAGTCAACGATCGATGCCCAACTCGGAATGTATTTAGAATTCCCTACCGTTGCCCGATCCAGAAACGCTTGGGACAAAGCCAAGCTATCAGGTACTAGATCTTTTCCAGGATTCTGAATCATCAGATCCAGTTCGGTCCGGTCATCGCTATGTTGGAACGACCCATATCGAAAACGATACACGCCACCTTCAGGACCGGTGTTCCGAAATTCAAACATCGGATTCGAAGTCAATTGGCCCAATCGGCGCGAGGGCCAATCTGCCAAAGAGGAAGCATCCGCCTTATTGGATGTTTCGAAAACGGCGATTCGAATCATCGGATAGGCCAAGATCAATTCGTTTAGGAATTGCTTTCCACCGTCGATGTCAGGCTCAATCGCGAGCATTCTCAAGGCGGCTTGGCGGGCTTTGGCGAAGTCGCCTGCATCGCGTTCGCGTATTGCGAGATCGCGAAAACCTGTTGCCATTTCGAGAAACTTCCCTCGCCACTTAGCAACGACCGGCAGTGGATCTTTACTACCATAGTCCTTCTCCAGTCGAATGATCATGGCTCGGGCGGTCGCGAGATCGTTGGCAGCAAAATACGATTCGATGAGTTGGCTGGACACATTCGATATCGCCTTTCGGATACTGTCCTTCTCTTTATCTTCCGGGAAGGCCCGTTGGAACTCTTCGAGGACGCCCAGCGCATGCGGCAATCGACGTTGCCCAGCCATTTCGATGGCGCTTCGGTACAGAAAATCGCGACGCAGCTTGGCTAGACCTTGCGTTTGCGGATAATTTTTCATCAAAAAGTCCAAATGCTCGAACGCTTCACTGAACTTCTTTTGTTCGAGAAGGATGTTCGCTCGCTGCAAAATCAACTCTTCGAAGAGAATTACCTTTTCAACGTCTTTCCATTGGATCTCGTACAGGCGATCCGGGAATATCGGAAACGTGACTCGAAACCTTTCGGTATCTTTCGGTGACTGTGGGACTTTTCGACCAGGGAATTCGATGGGATGGACTTTGACACTTCGCCCCTGTTCCTCCTTTTTTAGGGTGATGACATCAAATGGAGTTTCGTCCAGCACGGAACCGGTCACGCCGATCTCTTCCAAGAGTTTGTCTTGCTGGGCTTCTACAACGGATGCAAGCGTTGAAAGTAAGCAGACGGAAAGGAACAAGAATATCTTGCAATCGTTCAATGGGAGAGCGAGGCTCCTGCCGAGCTTGCATCGCTTTCGTTCGGCAGGAGCCTCACCCTCCCGGACAACGGATTTAGAAGATGAAATCACCTTTAGATTGCGGAATCTCATCATCGACTAACACCTGGATTCTCAGTGGAAGCCGTGGGAATAGGTACTGTCAAGACAATGCCTTCATCGCATGGAATGAGCAGCCCCTTGGGCAAAATGAGTGGAGGACCGCTAATGGGTTCGCCGATTTGCACCTTGGCGACGATACTGCCATCGGCTAGCGATATCCGCATCAAATCGCCACTCGTAGAAGCGAGAAGGCAATCCGATTCTACGAGAATTGGATTCCCTATGAGTACTGTCTTGTCCAACGCCCGTGTCCACAGTCGCTTACCCGTTTCATCGCAAGCAACCAATCCGTCTATGTCACTAAACGCTAAGAGGTAGCTTTTGGAATCGCTATCTAGGGTATAGGGTCCCCAGGTAAAACGACCTTCGACGGAAACCGAGGTAAATCGCTTAAGTTCACCGGATTCGTAAAAGTCCAATTGATCGCCGGTCGCGCCTGCAGAGACGCCAACCACCACATCTTTGATGACCGATAGCCTCCCTTTGAGCGATTTCTCAAGGGTTTGCGACGTGACGCTTCGCAATTGCTTGCCCGTCGATAGTTTGTACATGAATCGCTTTTGGTCCGCTACGATGACGGTCTGCTTATCTGCAAGAACAATCGGGTTGAGCCACTTCGGTCTTTCTCCCGCTTGAACCGTTGGTTGGAAGGGAACGCCGATCATTTTACCTTTCTCAGGGTCGACCATTGCGATTTGGCCGTTGTCAAGCGGCAGCAAGACGCTCCCGTTACCCAACGCAGCTGATTCGTTGCTCGGATACGTTTCACCAAGATCTAAGGCCAGCATCTTGGTTGGATTGGTCGCGCGACGAGACGGGTCCACCAAAAGCATTTGGTTTCCTTGTGCTTGGTTGAAAATCACTAATCGGGAATCGGACAATTTGATCGGCGCCCCAAACAACATGGCTCGCTGATTTCGGCCGAGATTCTCCACCGGTGCAATGGGTTGTTTTTCCGAAAACGACTTTCCTTCGATGGAATAAGCGGATGCTTGCGAAGTGATTGCCAAAAAGCCCTTTCCGTCCGAAGAAAGGGAAGTGACAGGTACGCCAAGATCCGATTCCCAAACCATTTCACCCGTAGCCAGCTTGATCGCCGACACCCGAACTCCGAGGTTGCCACGTACGACTCGAGCATGAATGACAAAATCATCCGCCTGAATCGGTTTGGAGATAAACTGGTCACCGTCATCCTTCAACCACTGCCGATTGAGTTTCTGCGTACTTTCCTGCACTTGATAAAGTGTAAGTCTGGTGGAGGCGAGCAATAGATCGGTCCCCATCATCAATGGCCAAGTTAATTTGGGAACGACTTCGTTTTCGACCGAATTCACCTGCTTGAAGACCTTGTCCTTAGGATTGAGCGCGTCCACTTCCAAAATCGCGACTTCACCCAAATTGGTCACAACGGCTAGACGTCGACGATCGACTTGCGGCGCAATGACAACGTGACCTCGAAATCGAACTGGCTTTTGTCCAATCTGGATTTCGAGTCCCTCGTCGTTGGTTTGAAAGACACGCATCAAACTGTAATCGGGCCCCTCGTTTTCAAAGAGAATCAATTGATTTTGGATCCACACAGGCGGCACCGCGATCGACGAAGGTGCGTGGCCAATGTACTCCACTTCTTCGCATTTTCCGCTTGCGCGCGACATGGCATATAGATTGGAATGGTTTCCCAACACGTACCGCATTTTCTTGCCCGCAGCCCCCCCTACTCCTACATCGATCGCTTGAGGGAGTTTTTTTCCCCATCGCGTTTGTCCTGTCGCGGCGTCCAAGCAAAAAACTTCGCCTGTCGCCACGCCTGCCGTTGACGCTTCACCCGCGATTGCAACGAAAATATCATCGCCATCGATGGATGGTTCAATGATTCGTCCAGTGAATTTTGCTTCCCAAACCATCGCACCATCCATGGCCGAAAGCCTTCTGATTTTTCCCTGTTCCGGAATCGAGATGAAGACATCGCTATCTGCGGCTAACGAAATGGGCTTGGGTTCGCCCGTCCAATCGATGCCGATGTGCTTTCGCCATAAAACTTGGCCTGACGAAGCGTTCAAAGCATAAACGGACCCCTTGGCTCTCAGAAAAATCGTTGTGCCAGGGACACTTGCAGCATTGGCTTTACGTCCAACCAACAGAACGCTCTTGGTGGGTATGGTCGACTCCGGTTCATTGCTGAGACTCGGCATCTGTTTGGCTGGTACCACAAGCTCCTGTTGCTGGCCTGTCGCTTGATTGAGCAAATCCCCAAGTTTCGCATCGGATTCCAATTGTGGGTATTTGCGAAGTATTTTCCTTCTCAACTCGTACGTTTCGCCTACATTTTTTCCCTCCACCGACTTAGTCATTTGGGCGAGTGTTGCAGACAAATCCTCGCCTCGTTGAATATCACGAATCAAACGGTTCTGGTTTTCCTCAATGGTTTTGATTCTTAGTTCGTTTTGAGTCCTTTCCTGCGTGCCCACGTAGCGTGGATCGCGAATTAACTCCATCTGCTGGTTCATTTTTTCGATCAATACTTTGCGGTCAGCGATCGAAGGTGTGTTTTCCGTTTTTGAGACAAACTTTTCGGCGATACGAAGCAACGTGTCGGTTACGTCGCCGCGGAATTTACCAAGTGCGGCCTCATTGGTGATGGTTGGTAAGATTTCTTGGCAAGCCTTGAGGGCGACGCTTGGGTCAGCGACTTTTTCCGCATCCTGACGGACTTTGGCTAGTGCCGAGAACACACGTGCCTCGCTGACACGCTCGTTGCCGGTGAAATTATTGGCAAAGTCCGCGAAGCTCTTGCTGGCACGCTCGTAATCCTGCGACTTGTAAGCATTTTCGGCCAAGCCGAAAGCGTCCTCGGCAGAGCCTTTCAAGAACCAACCCACAAGGGGAATAAAAATGATGATCAGTAGGAGCACCAAGAATCCATAACCGATGATGCGGAAGGATTCCCAAGAACTTTTCTTTTTTACTTTGATATCCCGGACGACGCGACTCGGAAGATCATCCAACTCGTACGCCTTCCTTCGCGAACGAGTCGGCTTTGCTTTGGCAACCACTTCAACGACTTCGACGTCGTCTTCAATGACCTCAACAATCTCTACCTTATCCTCCGCTTCGACCATATCCGTAGGTAGCAAGTCGTCGACGGAATCATGGTCCTTGACGGGCGCTGGTTCTAGCGGCCGGCCACCCCGCAAGGCCATGGACGGATCCGGCTTATCACTGCCAAGCGATTCATTGAGCTCGGTCACCAACTTGGTCGCCTGAAATCGCGTTAGCTGGCCGTTGTCAACCAGCAGCTTTGCTATGGCTTCGGGCGTGACTCGAACTTTGGATTGCTCGACCTGTCGATGGAGCTCAACGATAATTTCGGGGTCGAGCAGACCTCGACTCTCCAACAGGGCTATAAATCGCGATGCTGCCATCGATTAATCAAACTCCTCGACCACGGTCACTTGGATACTACTGAAGCCTTTTTCTCGCCCTGCATCTATGGCCGCCACCACAGCCGCATGAATTGATTCCGTATGCGCTTCGACGGCGAGTTTCAATGCGTCGTCGTTCGCCCCAGTTACTAATTCTTTGCGAGCGTCACCTAGAGCAATCAACAAATCCTGCTTACTGCTCGCTTGCCGGTCTTCGCCGCCTGGCAAAATAATGGTGTACGCGTTGAACTCATCGACTTGAACACGAACCGTATCAAGTATTTTTTCCGGTTCGTCTCTCGCATTGGTGCTCGCCTTGTCGGACGGTGGAGGCGGCTCCTCGATAACCTTTTCGCTGGAAAATGAAGCGGTAATCATAAAAAAGATTAACAACAAGAATGTGACATCCACCATCGGGGTCATGTCCATGTCATCCTTGGGAAGCTCTCGCTTGGCAAACAGGACATCGCCAAACTCATCGTCATTATCTGGCTCGCTTCGTCGTTTCTCGGACTCGTAGTCTACCACCGGAGAACCACCAGAAACCAGCTCGCCTGAAACCGTTTCAACCGCAACGAACTCTTCCTCCGCGGAGACAATTTCACCTTCGACAAAACCCTCCTGTTCTACTTCCGCAGTTTGAGCATCTGGTAAATCAGCTGGTACTGCGATATTTGCATCGCATGCAGGGCATCGTATCGAACGTCCGAGCATGCGTTCGTTTACGGAATGACTTGAGCCACATTTTTGGCACTTTACATGCAGCGACATCAGCTCGCCTCCGACACGGCAATATTGATCATTTTGCCTTCTTCGAGCACCTCGGCGATGGCTTGTTTGACTTTCTTCATCTGACCGGATGTCACATTCCCTTCGGCCCGAACGAGGATTTCGGATTTCCGACCTGAATCCAATTCCAGTTGGATGTATTCCGCTATCTCGGCGGCCTGCAATTCAGGGTCTTCGGAAAAAGTTGTGCCATCTCCCCTCGCGACAAGTGGCGTGCCGCCTGTCCCCCGGCTAACCAAAATCGAAACGCAGTTTTTGATAACCACCGAGCTGCCATGTTTGGCGGGCGGGACCGGATACGTTTTTTCACCAGTCATCTTTGAGGTAAGAATGAAAAAGATGAGCAGCAGGAACACCATGTCAATCATCGGCGTGATGTCCATTTCGGCATCAAGCTGTGGACGTTTTCCTAACGAGACAGGATAAAGCTCCGAATCCTCCGAAAGATCGACAGGCAAAGGCTCTTCGTCCAAAGTCGCATCGCTCATACTGAACCTGCTTTCTGGACCATTAGGCACTTTGTCGTGGTCGTCGCTGCTCTTCTCGGGCGAGTCCCACTTTATATGCCTCAAGGACCCGAGTTAATCCGGCTGCAACCAAATCCTGCATGTGCTGAATGCGGTTGCTAATGGTGGCCATGGCCATCACCAATGGCATAGCGATCGACAACCCGATGGCCGTCGTTTCCAACGCGACTCGGATGTCGCCAGCGAGTTCGGATGGACTTACATTCACCGCTGAATTCAATTTTCCGAAGGCTCCCATCATCCCCATCACCGTTCCAAACAAACCAAGCATGGGTGCCGTCTTGATCACCGTTACAATCCAGGCAATGCTGTAGTCCAAGTCCGCGACCACATCCCTCTGAAAGCGATCAAGCACCAATTGCCTTACTTTGTTGAAACCGAATATGCGGTTTTTGCAAACGAAAACAACCATCATGGGCAACGCCCTGTTGTCCCCCTCGCAGACGCTGATCACCTTGTCGAAGTCCCCCCGTTTCAAATCCGGCTCAATCGAATCAAGAAAGGCATCTTGCGCCTCCTCCGTTTTGAATCGTTTCCGACTAACCCGAGTCATCACCAATACCACGAAATAAATCCCCCAAAGGGCTACCGCGGCGAGGGCGAAATAGCACGCATTGCTGACAAAGTTTAAGAGTGCGGTTTTGTCCATAAACGAAATGATCCGAAAAAGAAAACGATGGTTGATGGCGACGCGTGAAACTAAAGCAACTTTTGGAGGAGGCTACTCTTCTGCTATATGATAGCCAAGACTCCAGCGTTTGAGGATCGGCTTGTCGGATATTTCCCTCGGAATTGATCCATTCAACCTCCGATTGACGTGCCTACTGCTATTCCAAGTAAGTAGTCCATTGAGCCGCATGGATGTACTGCTGAATCAATGCGTCCCCTTTTTCGGCGGGACAGCCTCCGGTTTCGATGGCAGACCGGATGCGTTTGCTGAAAGCCTCTTGCAAGTGCGGAACGTCGTACCTCGCGAAAGAAACCATATCTTGAATTCGACTGCCTGGCACAATCTTCGATACGTGAAATCTCCCATCCGACTCCATGAAAATCTGTGCTTCATTCGGCAAGCCAAACAAATTGTGATACGAACCCATCACTTCCTGATAGGCACCGAGCAAGAAAAGTCCAAGGTAATAGTCTTCGTTTTCACGCCACTCTGGCAATTCTAGCGTTTCCTTAACGTCCTTCAAATCCACAAACTTATCGATCTTGCCATCCGAATCGCACGTCACATCGACCAGCGTCGCGAAATCGACTTTGGCTTCATGCAATCGATGCAACGGTATGACTGGAAAGAGTTGGCCGATGGCCCAAGAATCGGGGGCCGATCGAAACAACGAGAAATTGCAAAGGTATTTGGCCGCAAGCACACGCTTGACATCCTCAAATTCCTCGTTCGGTGTTCGTGATTGCTCGGCTTCTCGAAGCGCCCGCGCACACACTTCCCAATATAGAACCTCCCCCTTGGCTCTATCCTCAAGCGAAATCAATCCCAAGTTGAACTGTGTGTGCAACTCGTCCTTCAGCTCGACCGCATCGTGGTAGTATTCGAAGTAGTTCTTGCCATTGATCTCATCACAAAGCCCTTTGAGTTCCGTGATGACTTGCGGATCGTCCTCATCGATTGAGACCAACGGCTGATCGTCCGCAAACGTTTCAATTTCCTCTCGAATCGAAACGACCAAAACCGTGTGGTATGCGGTCATCATCCGACCGCATTCGGTAACTAGATTGGGATGCGGAACATTCTCTTCATCGCAAACGGTCTGGACCGTGTAGACCACATCGTTGGCAAATTCTTGGACCGTATAGTTCATCGAGGACTCAAAACGGGTCTTCGAACCGTCGTAGTCGACCCCCAATCCTCCACCGATATCCAAAAAGTCGACCGGCAAACCCAACTGATGGATCTTGGAGTATACGCGAGCCGCTTCCTTCATGGCATTTTTCACACGTTTGATATCGGTGATCTGCGAGCCGATGTGGAAGTGGAGCAATTTCAGATACTGCTCCTTTTTGTTTTCTCGCAACAACCGGACGCATTGAATGATTTCGGATGTGGTTAAACCGAACTTGGCCGAATCGCCCCCGGAACTGGCCCATTTGCCAGACCCGCGCGTGTAAAGCTTCGCTCGCAAACCAATCCATGGGCAGACTCCCGTTTCATTGGCAACGCGCAGCAGCATCTTCAATTCATTCAACTTTTCAACGACGATCACGACGCGCTTGCCCGACTGAACCGCCAGCGATGCCAATCGACAAAACGCTTCGTCTTTAAATCCATTGCAGATCAACAGCGACTCGGGTGTCTGTTCCTGAGCAACTGCCGCGTAAAGCTCGGCTTTGGAGCCGCATTCGAGTCCGACTCGACAGCGATCGCTTTCCTTCAAAAACTCTTCGACCACTTCCCGCCGAGGATTCACCTTCATCGGAAATACAGGATAATGTTTGCCTTGGTAGCCGAATTGTTCTATCGCATCTCGGTAGGCTCCCGTCAGAATCCGCAGCTGATTCGTCAGAATCTGCGGAAATCTCAGCAGGATTGGCAACAGCAGTTTCTTGTCCTTGACCAAGTGGTCGACCAACCCCTTAAGGTCGACATTGCGAGCATCTTGAGCACTCGGGCGGGCAATAATGTTGCCCGCGTTGTTGACATCGAAGTAGCCGGCGGACCAGTTTTCGATTCCGTATGTTGACTGGATACGTAGAATCGTTTCTTCGTTCATTCCGACCGGCTTTCCCATGGAAGATATTCGTGAGCAATTGATGCCTAATGAATTCTAACCGGTTTGCAACATGGCACTAGTGCTTTGCCTTCACCAAACACTAAGGCGAGGAGCAGTTTGAAATCTACCTATCATCTGTGTGGCAACCTATGAGGCTGTGGTTTTTTGAATCCGAAGAAAGTACCCATCACGCTCCGCGTGATGTTGCCTCAGAAACCAAAGGTTTTTGTACTGCGAAAATCACGCGGAGCGTGATTGGTACTATAAAATCACAGCCTCTCTGAGGTACGAAGGGCGTGGTGAATCACTTGAGTCATTTGCTACACTTCCCACGCCCATCGCTAATCGCTTTGGGCGTGCCACCCGTGCTACCCGTGCTACATAGTGCTACCCGTGCTACATAGTGCCGTGGCCTGGCTGATTTCTGTTTGCCGCTCGCCTAGTGCGTTGTTAAACTCTGTGAGCCCGACAAATCAATCATTCCTTTTGTCCATCGCTTGCTGTCGGATACGACCGCGAGCAGTTGCTTTAACTTTGCATCCGCCAACGGTTCTCCCAGCCCCTCCATTCCCGGGCAGCTACCCCACAAGAAACTCGGCCCGGAATCCGTTGTGAGGATCTCTAGCCTCCATTTCGTTCTGCCGGTGTGGGGTGACGGGTAAACTTGTACTCTCGAGATTTTCCCCGCTTCCCGAATCGGCGATAGATAGCTGCACAAACGAGCGGCTTCTTCAATTCGAGGATCGCCAAAAGGCTTGCCTTTTTTGCTATTCGTATCTACCGCACCGCTACTTGCGTAAATGGTGATGTAAAGCCGAACGTCGTCCTCGGTGAAGTTGTCAGCATCCAATAAAACTGCGTCGGCGTCGACCGCGAAATACTTGTAAATGGGCTGCCCGTTTTTGATGCCCCGTTGGGAACCAACCATCGCGACCGGTACGCGATATTCCAGATCGATTTTGACGCCACCCGCCATTTGTTGGACTCGGTGCGTCTTGCGAACGCTTGGGTGTGCGTCGAATACACTGGCTATGTAGCCGGGCGTCTTGGAATCCAACATGGACTGACGGGACAGCGAACTGAGTTCGAAAACCTCGTCAAGAACGTTCGTTCTTTTCAGCCATGGTGGCTGATCCGTAACGTGAATGTTTTCCTTCTTGAGCCCATAGTAGGCCATGTCCAGATTGTGAGCTCCATAATACAGCCACCCGAAATAACCAACGATGCAAAGCACGGACGGCCCAACCATGCTCAAGATGGCTGCACGCGGAATCGATCGAATCCACGAAACCAAAAGATCCCAGAAAATCGGTGGTTGTCGCGGCTGCGAATTTACTTCCACTGAAGCCATCCGTTTTCTTTTCGCTTCCATTTCAGGGGAGTTAATTGATGCAAACGTTTGCGTGGGCGAATGGTGAACTTACCAAATTTGCAAATGCAACTGCAATTGCACTCCGGTCCTATCGAGAACCCCATCTACGACGCGCTGAGATAACGCTAGCACTTGCGAGCTTGTGGCTCCAGCACTCGCAAAAAAGTAGTTTGGGTAGCTGGAACTGAGCCTAACTGCTCCCTCAATGGCACCGTTAAAGCCTGATTGCTGTAACAATTCCGATGCCTTATATCCATCTGGATCCACGAAAGCAATGGCCGCGCGCTCAGGAAAACTTGGCTGCTTGCTGCGTTTGACAATCCAAAAGGTTTGTTCGCGCTTCGTGAGACTTCGAACATCACCCGGTTCCAAGCAAAAGGTTGCCTCCAAAATGACCAGCTCGTCCAAACTGCTAACACGGTGCGAAAAGGCCAGTTGCCCCCCTTTCACTTCAAGGATCTTCCCGTCTTTGGTAAGCAACTTGGCTGACTGGACTACATGTCCTATGTCCCCTTCGTCGGTGCCAGCATTCCCTCGAAGTGCACCCCCGACCGTACACGGGATACCCACCAGATGCTCTAAACCACCAAGTCCGGCACCAACGCTATAGGCTATTAGATGGGAAAGTTTCGCACCGGCACCGCAGATAATTGAATTGTCAATTCGCCGCATTTGACCAAACGCGGGTGAGGTCAAACTGAACGTTGCACCATCAAAACCGGACTCGCGAATGAGTAAATTCGAGCCACCACCCATCACCCGCATGGGGATAGACGCCGCCGCACAAGTCTGCACAACGCTTAAAAGCTGCTCGGGATCGTTGGGCTCAACGAAATAACGGGTCGGGCCGCCAATTTGCAGCCACGTAAAAGGGGCGAGCGATTGATTTTCTCGAACGATCTCTCCGAAAGAATTCAAAACACCGGTCTCACGAGAACCCATTTCCCACCTTTTCCGCAGCCAACGATTTCGACAGACACCTCGAACCCTGCCGATCCTCACGTGCAAAATTGGAGCATGAAACAGCGTTCGACGCCAGATGTCGACCTCCCAAACCATTCATCGCAAGGGTAAACGCATGTGGCTGAGCGAGGCCCTCGCTCAGTGAGGTTTCGGTCGATTAACCCCCGATCCTTAGGTGTTCGATGGCTTCGGGCGACCATCGTCCAAGGCCACGGGGGTAATCGATCGATCAGAACCACACACTACAAAATTGCGACCAGTTTGATCATAAGACCGTTCGGTCAACAACAATCCGATTTTCCCGCAACGGAAGTCGCCAGGACTCTCGGACTGAGCGGGCGTCGAAACTCTTGGCGAGTTTCGCTACGAAAGCAATGGAACTCGTGGCGAGTTTCGCTATGCTACTAATTGATCGAGTGATCCTCAACGTCGCAAAGGGAGAATCTCGGAAGCCTTCCGAATCAACTCCTTTACGCGACGCTCGCTCTGCATACCTGTGAGCGAAAAACGTTTCCAGCCTTGATCACCTTCGCAAAAAACAACAATTTGCGGCAACGTGTTTCCCTGCATCACCTGCTGGGCGATTTCTGGCTGCACGTCTTTATCTACGTGGGTAAAGATGACCCCTTTCAAATCCCCAGCACTATTCATGGGGCTGATGGTTTCTGACTTCATCGTTCGGCAAGCCGCACACCAATTGGCGCCGACCAACACAACCAATGGTTTCTTCTCCTCTTGCGCTTTACGATAGGCTGCATCGTATGGAATCTGCTCATCCGGTGGAGCGGGAGCAATCAATACAGCCAAAAGCGTCAATGCTGCAACATGCAACATGTTGGACCTCTTTCCTTGTTAGGCAATACGAAAATCATCACCTGAAGCCGCGAGGTCCATCTCGCCGCTCTCGAAAATCCGTTCGGGAGCGTGCAGGCAAGTGCGTTGTTACCGGCTGATCCTATTGCAAAAAGTCGTAGGATGAGGATCGGAGTCCTAAGCCAAAAGTTGTTAAACTTTTAGGCCTAGGCAAGATCAACCGGCGTCCGATAAGTGGCAGAGTATAGGCGTCCAACCTGCCCCTGCAACCGCTTGTCTAGCGTGATGTTTGCTAGCATCGACCCGTTTCCAGTCGCATCTTGTGACAAATAGTCGCATATTGGTAATTGACTATGTCAACCGAAGGAATAGCTAGCAAACTCGGTAAATCTTTGCAATCGCAAGACTTAGGCTCGGACGCAAAACCACCATTAAGAAGGGGTTGACATATGTCTGCAGAGGGGAATTGGCAGTTGTGGTTTGCCGCAATATTGTTTTGGGTTTTATTTGGATTTACTTTCAAAAACGCCCCTTAGACATGTGGATTTACAACTTCGACTCACAAAACCATATAGGAAACAGCTCGCCATCAACAGCCAAAAGACAATGCATTCCGGTCTGCGAAAGTCGTGGAAATCGAGCAAATGCGGAGCCCGCGCGATCGTGCCGACGTTCGGCGTATGGACCGAATGTCCCATGGGCCACTTTGTCGTCAACCAATCTTCGTAGTACCACACGCAATGGATTCGCTTGGATTCCAAGGACTCAAACCAAGGTTGCCAACCGCCCAACCGATTGGATTCGTTAAAACTCCAGTCGCTATTGAAGGCCCAATCCGCCAACAACTTCAGTCCGATGACCGCGACCAGCAGGTATGCAGACACCTCGAATCTGGGGTACTTGTCTATTAGACAAATGAAGTAGACGGCTGCAAATCGCATCAAGATCAGTCCAAGGATTCCGCCGGTTATCACGACCCAGAGTTTGTTTGTCTCGGAACCAGCCAAAGCTAGGGCGGCCAGAATCGAATCCATCGCGAAAGCAATGTCCGTCAATTCGATAACCACGACCGTCTTCCAGAACAAAGACATGCTTTGCGAATTGAGGAGCCCGCTCTCTTTAATCAAGTTGGCACCAAGCGGGACCCGCTCTTCGATTTCGATGTTTTCTTCTGAAATCGCCAGACTTTCGCATGTGATTGCGTCGACCATCCGGGGTTCGCCTGCATCGTCCAAAACGATCTTTTGCTCCCCCGTCTCGAATTGTTCGAGAACAAGATGTTTGACGGCAATAAAAACCAAGTATGCTCCGCCAATGAATTTGACGAAGGTATATTTCAATAGACATCCTGCTAGGAGAATGGCTAAAATGCGAAAGACCATTGCTCCTACTATGCCAAAACAAAGGGCTCGTGACCGCAAATGCTTCGGCAATCGCTTTGTAAGCATTCCGAGCACCAGAGCGTTGTCGATCGAAAGCAACCCCTCCAGAATGACAAGCAAACCAACAACTGCCAAGTCCGACGGAACTATATCTTGCCCCAGAATCGTCAAAGCAAAACAACCTGGAATTGGAATAGAAAACATCGGCTGACTCAATTTTGGAATGGACCTTAGCCCGTTTTCGAGTCGTATTAAGATAAGGATATCGAAGCGGTCCTCCGAGGAAAGGCTCTAAAGTTGGGTTCGAGCACTACCTCGCAACAATTCTTGGCAATCGATCCACTCTAGAATATCGATAAACCCTAGAATGTTGGGGCACGATCGCTACACTTAGCCGCAGCGGCGAGTGACCTACTTTTACCGCTTCCCATTTCGTTCAACTCTCAACCTCTGTCTCATGACCGATTCGCAAAACCCAACGGACTCCAATTCAGCCTCCGAAATTCCGGCCAAGCCATCCGCCGCTCCTGCGTCAACGGGTGGGGGACCAATCAATTTGGAGCAAATCCGATTGATGCGAGAGGCACAACAGCTAAGAATCCAGCAGGACCAAAAGAGGCAAACTCGAGGTAATCCCGCTTCCAAACCTCGTCCTCCCAGGGACCAAATCGGTACTGAGACTACTCAATCGGAATCAAACGGTGTTTCCGCCGCTATTGAATCAGCTCCTGAAAAGATAGACGCGGAGGCGCCAGCACCTAGGTATCGCTCCAACAACGATTCAACTCCAATAGCCTCGAAGATTCCCGTTCCAAGCGTTCGAGCTCGAAGCAGCGAAGAAGAACAGTTGACACTCGACGCCCAACTGGCTGGAGCGGACCTCGACGGATTGATGATCGGCGATCGAATGCTCCGTGTCGGTCGATCGCTGGAAGACGGTTCTCGACACCAGGGCAAAGTCATCAAAGTCCATAACGCAAATGTCTTTATCAGCCTCGGCGGACCAGACGAAGGCGTTGTGCCATTGCTCCAATTCACTACGCCACCTGCCGAGGGACAAGCGGTCGATTGTTTGATCCGAGCATTCAATCAAGAAGAAGGCTTGTACGATTTAGCCATTCCTGGCGAAACCGTTGCGGTGAACGATTGGGACGATCTTATCGAGGGTTCCGCCGTAGAAGCCAAAATCGAAAGCGCCAATACCGGCGGGGTGGAATGTTTGGTTGGCAGCGTTCGCGGCTTCATACCAATCAGCCAACTTTCGGAATTCCGAGTGGAATCGGCAGCAGACTACATCGGACAGAAGCTTGTCTGCATCATTACGGAAGTCAATCCGCGTCGCGGAAATTTAGTCTTGAGTCACCGAGCTGTCTTAGAAAGAGAAAAAGCTGCCAAACGCAAGGAACGACTCGCATCCCTAGAAGTGGGGGAAGCTTGCGAGGGAATTGTTCGTAAAGTCATGGACTTCGGAGCGTTCGTCGATATCGGCGGGCTCGATGGAATGATCCATATCAGCCAACTCTCTTGGGACAAAATCAAGCATCCAAGCGAAGTGGTAAAGGAAGGGGACAAGATTCAAGTTCGGGTCGAAAAGATCGACGTCGAAACAGGCAAAATTGGCTTGTCCTATCGTTCGCTGCAGGATAACCCGTGGACGGACGTAGACGCCCGATTTCCAATTGGTACGGTGGTGCAGGGCAGCGTGACACGGCTTGCCAATTTCGGAGCGTTCGTTCGCTTGGCAACCGGTATTGAAGGGCTCATCCATATTTCGGAGTTGTCTCACAAACGTGTTGCCAACGTCGCGAATATCCTCAAGGAGGGCGAGGAGGTCGAAGTCAAGATTCTCACCGTCGATAAAGACAATCAGCGAATCGGCCTTTCACTTCGTGCCACGCAAGCCAAGCCTGAAACGGCCGCCTCAGCGGCCCAAAAATCCGAACCAGAAGATGAACCGAAGCGTGAGTCGGCAGTTCGCAAATTCCAGGGTACGCTCAAAGGAGGCACCGGCCTCAACAACGGCGGTGAGCTATTTGGGCTCAAACTGTAGTCGAGCATCCGCGATAACTTCAAAGCGTTTAACGGCAAGCCGAAGGCGTCGCTTCTCGACTAACACACCGACGCCTACGGCTCAATGGCACTCACTTTGCAAATTTTGAGCCTCAATGCGCTAGCGTGAGGGCCGGATTTGCGAGTGATTACTAGCCCAGCAGCCCGCACGCTAACGCGTTGCGGCT